>JAJPXU010000117.1:27794-46970 GCA_021205305.1 Lachnospiraceae bacterium | reverse complement strand
TCTTTACTGATACGGCAGAATTAGGGAAATTTAATAAAGATAATAAATTCCAGGCGATTGCGGTGCCTTTTGATAACCTTTCAAAACTTCTTGTGAAAGACTCAACCGGGTTTCTTCTGAACCCCAACGGCTTCCATCTGGCATTGCCCAAAGATTTGCTGGATGGTCTGGAGAATCGATTTGAATTATGAAAATAGATCCGATTAGATGAAAAAGGATTGTATCTGATAAATCCAGGAGAGACGGTTTTGAATATTTATAACATGTAAGGGCGGGGGTTTCCCCGCCCGAAATCCTTTCTGAATACGTTCTTTTCAACCTTTTCCGATCAGAAGAAACGGAACACGCCAAACACTTTCCCCAGAATCTGCACGTCATATACGATGATCGGCTCCATGCTGTCATTCTCCGGCTGAAGACGAATGTGATCTTTTTCTTTATAAAAAGTCTTAACGGTGGCGGAATCATCCAGAAGCGCTACCACGATATCGCCATTTTCAGCAGCGGCCTGCTGACGGACAAGTACACAGTCTCCGTCAAGGATACCGGCATTCACCATACTTTCCCCTTTTACCCGAAGGATAAAAGACTGCTCATTCGGCATATATTCCGCCGGAATGGGGAAGTAGCTGTCGATATTTTGTTCGGCGAGAATCGGCTGTCCGGCTGCTACGGTACCGACAATTGGCACACTGACCATCTCACGGCGTGTGAGGTTAAACGACTCGTCGAGAATCTCAATCGCCCGTGGCTTTGTTGGGTCTCTGCGAATATAACCGTTCTTCTCAAGCGATTCCAGATGAGAATGAACGGAGGATGTCGATTTCAGATGCACTGCCTGGCAAATCTCACGCACTGCGGGTGGGAAACCGCGGCTAAGAATCTCGCTTTTGATATAATCAAGGATTTCCTGCTGTTTTTGAGTAATCGGTCCTGGCATTATTCCTTACCTCCCGTACATATGTTTCCCTCAGTATAGCACAGTATATGAAAAAAAGCAAACAAATGTTTTCTGTTTGTTGTTATTCAGGATAAACAAATCTCCGGTTGCGGATCAATTCGTTTCGATATTTTTTTATATAGTATTTTGCCATATTCAGGTTCTGTTCAGAATAATTCCCGCATTGATCCGGCTGTGCGCCTGGGATTTCTCCCTCATAGCCGAGGATAAAATCGCACATATCGATCACCAGATCAAAAATATCCTCTGAATTCAAATCACCGAACAGGACGAGGTAGCAGCCGGTGCGGCATCCCATTGGTCCAAAATACACGATCTCCTCCTTTTGATCACTGTTTCTCAGATAGGTAGCAGCCATGTGTTCAATCGTATGGAGCGCCGGCATATCAATTACCGGTTCACGGTTTGGCGCAGTGATTCTCAGGTCAAATGTTGTTACTGTGCAGCTTCCTTTTCGGTCTCTCCGGGAGACATATAAGCCCGGAAGCAGTTTTAGATGATTGATCGTAAAGCTTGCAATTCGTTCCATAATAAAGGACTCCTTCCAACTTTTATTTTTTGAAAAAACAGGTTGCTTTCTGAAACCATAGTTTATCAGCTTTACGCAAGAATGAAAAGAAAAAAATTTTGCAAATGGAGCATTGACGGGCGTGAGTAAGAATAATTCCCTTCTTTTGGGATATACTGATGGATGTCAGAGAGCGACTGTCGGAGGAACGAAAACAGTTGCATCATTTTCCAAAAGGAGGAATTTAGTTATGAACGAAATCTCAGAACTTGATTTACAGAACCTCCGCCATCTGATTGGCGGGTTTTCAACCACGCAGTGTAAGATGCAGGCTTATGCAGAGCAGGCGACGGATCCGGAAATTCAGCAGTTTTTCCAGAAGTCGGCGCAGTCGGCAAATCAGAGCAAACAGCAGCTGATGCAGTTCCTGCAGTAAAGAGGAATTGTGTCATCTAAAAACATTGGGAAAAGTCAAAAACAGAGCTTTTGAGGCTCAGAATGCAAAACAGAACGCAAATCAATGACATCAAAAAGGAGAGCGCAAGAATGGATGAGAAGACAATGGTATCGGATACACTGGAGAGCATCAACAGTGAACTGGGTCGTTATGGGGAAATGATTCCGCAGACAGAGAATGTGCAGCTGAAGCAGACTTTGAAGCAGTTCCGCAATCAGTGTGAACAGTCACAGGAAGAGATTTACCAGATTGCCAGAAGCAGGCAGTATTATATTCCCGCCGCAAAAGCGACAGCTGAGGAGATCGGTCATGTCAGATCAATTTTGACACAGGGCTGAGTATTACTCTGTTTCCCGAAAGGCCAGATAGCCGTCTCTGTATGCCGCGGGGGTTATCCCGGTTTTTGCTTTGAAAAGATTGATAAAGTGCGTGACGCTGTCAATGCCGACCGCAGAGGCGATTTCGTGGACGCGCAGGTTTGTAGTTTCCAACAATGTGCAGGCGTGTGAAAGGCGGACGCTGTTCAGATAGCGGATTGGCGTTTGCCCGTAATACTCTGCGAATTCCCGACTGAGACGGTAGCGGCTGATCCCAGCCTGGGCAGCCAGTTCTGTAACGGAGTATTCTTTTTGATATTCCGTGTCGAACAGGTGCTTGATTTTTATGAGATATGGGGGGTTGCTTTTACGCTGGATTCTTCCATATGCAGATCAAGCAGTAGATCGGAAAGGATATCCGTCAGAAGACGATTCTCCTCGAAGGCGTGGTGCGGCGAGGTGGTCGTGCTAAGTTCGGTGATTCTTCTGAGGTTGTCTACGATCAGGGTGTGCTCTGTAAGGGAAAAGATTGGAAAACGAAGCTTGCAAATCTCTTCAAAGTAGACAGAGACAGCTTCCCCATAAAAAAAGAGCAGATAGATGGTCCATTCGGAGGTAACCGGGCGGAGCTGCAGATAGTCTCTGCAGTCCCAGAAAAGCAGACTGCCCTCATTAAGAGGCTGGCTGTCGCCTTCCGAGTGGATGACTCCCTGCCCTTTTTTTGTATACAGGAAAAGATAACCATCCACGTCCTGAAACGCAAAGGAGTCCGGGCGCCGGATCTGGCGGGTGCCGCCTGCGCATGGATAGAGCAGGTGCTCCTGTAAATCCGGCAGGGAGGTATAAAAATCCGGCATAAAATCCCGGATGGCGCCGTCTGAATACTCCATTAAGGCAATTTGCAGGGTAGATGGAAACAATTCGGTAATTTGCATATCTGAAATCTCCCAGGTAATTGAAAAATCATAAAAACTTGAAAATGGATAGAGACACAATCTGTACCTCTATCCATAAACCTGCGGTCCTAACTGCTTTTTATCGTCACCACAGAGTGCCTCATACTTTTTAGTAAGTGCCTGGAATTCTTCCAGAGTTTTACATTCTTTTAAATCATTTAATATTCGTATTCTTTCGAGTTTCCGTGCTAACGATTCGATTACTTCCGCTGATGTTGGCATAAGGCTCCTCTCCTTTCTATTTGATATTTGATGGGTTCCTTTAAAAAGATAACGTTGTTTTCTGCAAATTTTATAAAAAGAGTTTATCACAAAAACTGCGGAAAGTCTATGGTTAACAAATGGTTTTTCGTTAGCTAACACCGAATGTGAAAGAATCTTACAGAAAACGAAACGCGAAAATGTTCGATAGTAAAAATTCACAAAATTGACACAAAAACTTTGTTTATATAGCTGAAATTACCAAATGAAAGCACAAATAAACGATATAACGCACAAAACAATAACGACATGGGTGCGCTTTTCCGCTATACTGTAACTCAATTAAGTTACTTAACAGAGTAACAGGGGATGAAAGAGTAGTAGCCGGTATTTCCTTTCATATGCTTTTGGTCATTGACAGGGAGTGCCAAGACAGGGAAGAAAAAGACAGGATTTGGTACAGGGATGAGAAGATATGTTTGGTGCGGGATCGCGAGTCTGCTCGCGGTGGCTCTGTCATCCTATGTGGTGATGGCTGAGGACTTGACAGATGTGAATGCGCTGCCAGAATACGCAGAGGAGGATTTCCAGGAGACGGAGAATTCTGATGCGGAGGATGCAGCTGAGATGAGTGTGCTGGCAGAAGACGCGGGTATGATTCTGGTTTACGAGGCAGAGGACGCGCTCTGTGTGGGGAATGTACATACAGATTCACAGGTGTCCGGGTTTGAGGGCAGCGGTTATGTTACTGGCTTTTCCGCAGAAGGGGACGCCTGTACATTTACCGTGTCTGTGGATAAGGATGGGTTTTATGACCTGAATTTTGTGACCGCGAGTATGGGCGGCTATAAAGAGAATTATGTGATTGTGGACGGGGAGAACCTTGGCACGGTCAGCATTGAAGAGGAATCTTTTACAGATTCCATTTTGCAGCGGGCTTATCTCACGGCGGGAACGCATGAGGTGAGTTATTCGGAATATTGGGGATGGGTGTATCTGGACCGTCTGGAGGTCACCACATCCGAAGAGATTGATTCTTCTGTTTATCAGGTGTCCGCAACGCTAGTCAACGAGAACGCGACAGATAACGCGAAGCGTCTGATGAGCTATCTGGCGGACAATTACGGCAGTTCGATTCTTTCCGGTCAGTATTCCCAGGATGGGCAGTACGGAAAGGAATTCACAGTGGTCTACCGGGAGACAGGCAAGTACCCGGCAATTCTTGGACTTGATTTCATTGAATATTCCCCCTCAAGGGCGGAGAATGGCAGTACCTCGAATGCGACGCAATACGCGATTCAGTTCTGGGAGAACGGCGGGATTGTGACATTCTGCTGGCACTGGAACGCGCCGGCAAAATATCTAACTGGCGAGTGGTACAACGGCTTTTATGTGGAAGGCACCAATATTGATCTGGCGGCGATTATGAACGGCGAGGATGAGGAAGGCTACCAGCTTTTGTTGGATGACATTGCGGCAATCGCCGAACAGCTTTTGATTTTGCAGGATGCAGGTGTGCCTGTTCTGTGGCGTCCGCTGCACGAGGCGAGCGGCGGCTGGTTCTGGTGGGGCGCTTCGGGTGCGGAAGCGTACAAGCAGCTCTACATTTTACTTTATGATCAGCTGACGAACGTATATGGTCTAAATAATCTGATCTGGCTGTGGAATGGACAGGACGCCGACTGGTATCCGGGCGATGAATATGTAGATATCATCGGTGAGGACATTTACCCGGGAGAACATGTATACACATCGCAGGTAGATACCTACCTGCGGGCGGTGAATTACACGAGCCCGGCGAAGATGGTGGTGCTCTCGGAGAATGGCTGTGTGTTTGATCCGGATCTGGCAGTGCGCGACGGAGCGATGTGGGGCTTCTGGTGTACCTGGGGAAGCGAGTTTGTCGCAAAAAGCATGTCGATTTACGCCTACAACGACCAGTACACAGAGAGCGAGATGCTCGTGAAGGCGTACGAGAGTGATGTGGTCATCACGCTCGACGAGCTGCCGGATCTGACGACTTATCCAATGCGGGATAACTGATCAGAAACAGCCGGCAGATAGCCTTCTAAGAAAGCGGCGCGAAGCACAGACCTGTGTATTGAAGTTCTGTATCGTTACGATTTAACAAGAAAGCAGGAATAACGAATGCGAAAAAAGCTGGACGCATTTTTTAGCTGGGACGGGAAATTCATGGACGTTCTTAGCAGGGCGGGAGAACTGATTTTAGTGAATATACTTTTTCTCATCAGCTGCATCCCCATCGTTACCATCGGTTCGGCTTTGACATCGTTTTATTACGCGACGATCAAGAGTGTCCGGCGGCAGCGCGGTACTCCGGTGGGAGAGTATTTTGGCTCGATGAAGCGCACGCTGAAAAAGGGAATACTTCTGACCCTGGAGACTGCGATTTGGTTCGGACTGCTTTATGTGGGGCGGCGATATTCGCAGGTAAATGAGCGGACGCATATGGTGACGGTTTATACCGTGCTGATGCTGGTAAGCGCCGGAGTGGCGGTTTATGTATTTCCGGTATTTTCACGGTTTGAAATGAAACTGATGAACTGCTGGAAGCTGGCGTTTCTGATGTGTATTCGTTTTTTGCCCTACACGGTGGTGATTCTGGCAGGGACGGCGGGAATCGCGTGGCTGCAGTTTTATGTTCTGCCGATGCCCTGTATCCTGTTTGTGCCGGGGCTCTGGTGCCTGGCGATCACTTTTATGATGGAACAGGCATTGCTTGCGTATATGCCGAAGCCGGAAGAGGGACTGGCGGAGGACGCCTGGTACTATGAGACAGGAAAATCGGGGAAGTCAAAGGAATCAAAGAATCCAGATGTCAGAGAAAAGGTATTTTCTGAAAACGACAGTCCGGGAACGAGGGATAAACCAGTAAGAAACAGGAAGCATGATACATAGGAATCTACAGAAAGGAAAGGGAAAGATGGCATCTTCTATGGCAGTTTCTAAAACAGGCAGGCGCACGGCATCCGCCGCCGCTTCCGGAAAACGGAGGCGGCCTGCGGCAATCTTCAGAAATCGCAGACTGTCCAGACTGTTCCATATGTTGGTCGGCGTGCTGGTATTTTCAATGATGGCTGTGACAAATACGGCTGCGACGAACATGACAATGGATGAATTTGACGAGCTTGTCAGTACTTACACGGTGGACGACTCCATTCCGGGCTACAAGGAATATCTGACAATGTACGATGAGGTTTATCCGGATACGGAGATCCTTGTGACCGCAGATGATCTGGAGCGTTATGATGAGTCCGATGAGACAGTTGATCCTGTGATTTATACAGACTACGAGGGGCTGGAAGGAGACAGCGTATACACCAGTGAGGATTCTCTGGCGGAATTTACGTTTACAGTAGAAGAAGAGGGCTTCTACAGCATGATCCTGGAGTATTACCCCATCGAGGGAAAGGGCTCTTCGATTGAACGTGCGATTTTCATCGATGGTGAGCTGCCGTATGAAGAATTGGCGCTGGTTTCCTTTAACCGCGTGTGGGTTTATGATGTAGAGGAGGGGGAGCCGGATGAGAGCGGTTCCGCTACCTACGAATGGGGCAAGGATAATCAGGGCAATGACAATAAGCCGAGCATGACGGAAGCACCGGAATGGATCAGCAGCTACGTCTATGACAGCGACGGTTATATCACGTCTCCGTTGACGGTTTATCTGACCGAGGGAGAGCATACGCTTTCTCTTTTATCTGAACGTGAGCCTATGGTGGTTCATTCGATTACGTTCTGTAAGACGGAAGCGGCGGCTTCTTATGAGGAAGTCAAGGCGGAGCAGGATGCGGCTGGTGCGCAGGCTACATCAGGCGTCAGCATCACGATTGAGGGTGAGAACGCGACAAAGTCTTCCTCACAGATGCTTTACCCGGTGCAGGATCAGTCCTCCCCATCCGTTTCCCCATCAAGCGCGAAGGAACTGCTGAATAATACCATCGGCGGCAATTCGTGGCGTCTGGTCGGACAGTGGATTGAGTGGGAATTTGACGTGCCGGAGAGCGGATATTACAATATTTCACTCTATGACGCACAGAATACTGTGCGGGGTATTTATGTATCGCGCCGTATCACGATTGACGGAGAAGTGCCTTTTTCTGAGTTGGAGTCCTACGGCTTCACCTACAGCTCCAGCTGGAGGGAGGACGTGCTCTCTGATGAGGATGGGAATGCCTATTCTTTCTATTTAGAAGAAGGACACCACACAATCCGCATGGAAGTGGTGCTGGGTGATTTCTCTGATATCATCAGTGAGGTGCAGGACTGTGTAACGCAGCTGAACAGCATCTACCGTGAGATCATCAAGATTACAGGTGTGTCTCCGGATACCTATCGTGATTATCAGATTGAGAGTACCCTGCCGGGACTCCACGATGAGCTGATAGCCGTGCGGGATCAGCTGGATGCGGCGATTGAAGCGCTCGAAGCACTGATCGGAGAAAAGTCAGATAAAGAGACTGTTTTGATTACGATGCGGGATCAGCTGGATGACCTGATCGAAGACGCGGAATATTTCGTAAGGACGATCAGCTCCTATAAGACAAATGTCCGTGCCTGCGGCAACTGGATCACGCAGGTAATCGAACAGCCGCTGGCGATAGACCGCATCAATATATATTCGGCGGATCAGACGATTACCTATGAGAATACGTCGATTCTTGATCGGGTAGTGTATGAGTGCAGCCGCCTGTATTATTCCTTTGTGATTGATTACAATCAGATTGGTAATGTGGCGGAGGATTCTGATGAGGGCGCGACTATTACTCTGTGGATTGGTACCGGCCGCGACCAGGCGAACGTGATTAAGTCGATGATTGATGAGACGTTTACCAGTGAATACAACATCAATGTAAACGTCCAGCTGGTAGATATGAGCACGCTGCTGAAGGCGGAGCTTGCCGGAGAAGGCCCTGACGTCGCGATTCAGGTGGCGAATACGAATGGTGTCGCCGGGGCGGTTTTGAACACGGGCAATGATACGCCTGTAAACTATGGTATTCGCAATGCGGTGCTGGATCTCTCTCAGTTTGATGATCTGGAGGAGGTGACGGAGCGTTTCTCGGACGCATCCATGGAGGCTCTGCAGTTTGAAGGAGCGACTTACGCACTGCCGGAGACAACCACCTTCCCTGTGATGTTCTACCGGAAGGATATTCTGGCGGAGCTGGGGCTGGAGGTACCCGAGACCTGGGATGACGTGAAGGTCGTGATGACAGTACTGGCGCAGAATCAGATGGAATTCGGTATGCTGCCGACGGAACAGCTCTTTGCTTCCCTGCTTTATCAGAACGGCGGCTCCTATTACTCGGAGGATGGCATGACTTCCGCGCTGGATTCTGACACGGCGGTCAATGTCTTTAAAGAGTTCTGCGAATATTACACGGACTATGGCCTGGACTATGAGACAAGCGTGGAAGAGCGTTTCCGTACCGGTGAGTGTCCTATCATGATTGCAGACTATACTGTTTATAACAATCTTGTCGTATCTGCACCGGATATCGACGGTCTCTGGAGTTTCACACAGATTCCCGGTACCGTGCAGGAGGACGGGACGGTCGACCACAGCGTGGCCTGTACCGGACTGGCGAGTATGATTATGGCGAGCACGGACTATCCGGAAGAGTGCTGGGAATTCCTGAAGTGGTGGACATCCACAGAGGTTCAGACACAGTACGGACGCGAGATGGAGAGTCTGATGGGGTCGGCTGCGCGTGTGCCGACCGCGAACCTGGAGGCATTTGAGAATATGGCATGGCCGATCGACGATATGGAGGCGCTGAAAGATGCCTTCGAATGGGTAGACGGCATCCCACAGGTACCGGGCGGTTATTATTCGTGGCGAAATGTATATAACGCTTTCTACACGGTAGTGACGAATCTGGATACGGCTTCACCGCGAGAGGAACTGATGGATAAGGTACTCTACATCAATGCGGAGATTACCTATAAGCGCACCGAGCTGGGATTGTCGGTGGCAGATTAAACGGTCGTGTTCCACCGGCTATATGCGAATGGCCGGTTGGAATGCAGGGGAAGGAGAACGAGAGTATGAGTGGAACGAGTGATCCGGGTTCTGCGGCTGTTTCCAAGGAAGCGGCCCAGATCGCGGCTAAACAGAAGACGCTTCGCTACCAGATCAAGAAGAACAAGACCTGTTATGCAATGCTGGCACCGTTTTTTATCCTGTTTTTCCTGTTTACGGTGCTGCCGGTTGTAATGTCGGTTGTTTTAAGCTTTACTTATTTTAATATGCTGGAAATGCCGACGTTCAATGGCTGGAACAATTATATTAAGCTGTTTCTGGAAGATGATATTTTCATGATCGCGCTGAAAAACACCCTGATTTTTGCGGTGGTGACGGGGCCGATCAGCTATCTTCTCTGCCTGCTGTTCGCGTGGATTATCAATGACTTCAAGGGATCGCTGCGTACCTTCCTGACACTGATTTTCTATGCGCCGAGCATCTGCGGAAACGCGTATATGGTATGGAATCTGATTCTGACCGGCGACCGCTACGGCTACCTGAATGGTATTCTTTTGCGGATGGGCATCATTGATGAGGCGATTAGCTGGCTGAAAACAGAAAAATATGTGCTGCCGGTGCTGATTGTCGTACAGCTGTGGCTGTCGTTAGGAACTGGTTTCCTGTCATTCATTGCCGGACTGCAGACGGTAGATAAGAACCTGTATGAGGCTGCCGCACTCGACGGTATAAAGAACCGCTGGCAGGAGCTCTGGTATGTGACACTCCCGGCGATGAAGCCGCAGCTGATGTTTGGCGCCGTGATGCAGATCACGCAGTCCTTTGCTGTAGCAGATATTTCCATACAGCTGGCCGGTAATCCCTCCGTCAACTATGCAGGAGCGACGGTGGTAACGCATCTGTTGGATTATGGTTCGACGCGATTTGAGATGGGGTATGCTTCCGCGATCGCGACGGTGCTGTTCCTGATGATGGTCGGCACAAATAAGCTGGTACAGAGATTATTAAGGAGGGTAGGCGAATGAGCAGAGCAAAGACTTCCGAAGAGGCTGCCCTCAAAAAAAATCTACGTAAGATTCCGTTCTGGAAGCGGCCGAAAGAGAAAAAGCTGAACCGCTCGGTGGCTGGGAACTCACTGTTGTTTGTGATTATGGCGATCTGCGGTGTGTTTATGGCGCTGCCGCTGGTTATGATTATCAACAATGCGTTAAAACCGCTGGATGAGCTGTTTCAGTATCCGCCAAAGATTTTTGTGCGCAATCCGTCCCTGGATAACTTCATCGATCTGTTTGTGATTATGAATGATTCCTGGGTGCCGTTTTCAAGATACATACTGAATACGATTATTATTACCGGCGGCGGTATGGTCGGGCATGTCCTTCTGGCATCCCTGGCAGCCTATCCGCTGGCAAAGCATAACTTCCCCGGAAAGAACATCCTGTTCTCCGCGGTTGTGCTATCGATGATGTTCTCCTGGCAGGTGACTCAGATTCCGCAGTATCTGATTATCAGCTGGCTGCATATCAACAATACCTATGCGGCGCTGATATTGCCGGCATTTGCCTATGGTATGGGTCTGTATCTGATGAAGCAATTCATGGAACAGATACCGGACGCATTGCTTGAGTCGGCGCGGCTGGACGGCGCGAGCGAATGGAGGATTTTCTGGAGCATTGTCATGCCAAACGTGAAACCGGCGTGGCTGACTCTGGCGATTTTCCAGTTTCAGCAGATGTGGGGCAATACAGGAAGCCTGTTTCTTCGAAATGAGGAATTGAAGCCGCTGCAGTACGCGCTGCAGCAGATTTCGGCAGGCGGAACAGCGAGAGCAGGTGCGGCTGCCGCGGTGACTTTTATTATCGCGATTGTGCCGATCTCTTTCTTCCTGATCTGTCAGAGCAACGTACTGGAGACGATGACGACCTCCGGTATGAAAGAATAAACGGGAGGGGATGGAATGAGCGCAAAAAAGAAATTGTACCACAATTCCCGTCCGCGGCGCGGTTTGCAGAGCAGAATTCTCTGCCTGTTATCCGCTTTGCTGATACTGGTTCTGACGCCCTTGCAGGCGCTGGCAGATGAACTGCCATATGACTCTTATAACTATACGTACTGGAATGATATCGTGTACACCCCGGCACCCTATGTGCCAAACGGCTCTGTGACGGGAGATTCCCTTGGAATCGGGAACTTTTCTGAGCCGCAGGATCTCTACGTGGCGGATGACGGCCAGATCTATGTGGCGGACACGGGGAACAACCGTGTCGTTATCCTCAATTCGGATATGGATGAGGTCGTGCGGGTGATTGAGACCTTTGAGCGCGACGGGGAGGAAGATACGTTTAATGCCCCATACGGCGTGTTTGTCTCGGAAAATGGCGAGCTCTACGTAGCGGATTCGAACAACAAACGCATTGTTGTGCTGACTACAGAAGGGGAATTTGTCAAGATCGTAGATAACCCGCAGTCGAACATCCTCGAGGATGGATTTGATTTTACGCCGCTGAAGGTGGCGGTCGATTACGCGGATCGAATCTATGTCATCGCGAAGAACGCGTTCGAGGGTATTCTGGTTTTTGACAGCGAAGGTTCTTTTATCGGATATTTTGGTACCATTGAAGTAAAGATTACGCTGTGGGAAAAGTTCTGGAGGAGACTGGCGAGCAAGGAAGAGCGCGCGAACCAGCAGCTCTATATCCCGACGGAATTTACCGGCATTGATGTCGATGAAGACGGCTTTGTCTACGCGTCCAATATTGATTCGGACGGCGAGCAGGGCGTGCGCAGGCTGAATCCAAGCGGCGAGGACGTCATCCAGAAAGGGGAAAATGGGAACGTCGGAGGCGATCTGACAACCGGTACCTACGGCACTTATGCGGGTGTATCGGAGTTTACGGATGTGACGTACCGGGGGAAGGGGATCTATTCCGTGCTGGACCGCAAACGCGGGCGTATTTTCACCTATGACCGTGAGGGCAATCTGCTCTATATTTTCGGCGGACTGGGAACGCAGGAGGGCACGTTTAATACACCGATTGCGATCGATGAAATTGGAGATAACCTGATCGTCCTGGACGCGTATTATGGCTCGATTATGATTTTCTCAGCGACTGAGTATGGCTCCCTGATCAACGAGGCGACCGGGCTGCGCTATGACGGTGATGAGACGCAGGCCGTGGCGCTGTGGGAGCGGGTGCTGGAGCTGGATGAGAACAATGAGCTGGCGAATACCGGTATCGGCAAGGCGTATCTGACAGCCGGAGAGAATCAGTTGGCGATGAAATACTTAAAGCTCGGCATGAACCAAAAGTATTATTCCATTGCCTGGAAGCGATACCGAAATGAGATTTTGACGGAGAACATTGGTCCGATCCTGACCGGACTGGCTGTTTTGATCGTAATCTGGATTGTGCTCCGGCAGGTATTAAAGAAGCGAAAGAAACCAAAATCACAGGAAGGAGGGCTTGCGTAAATGTCTGGATTATTTTCTGCTGAAAAATGGAAATATGCCTTTTATACGGTGAGCCACCCAATGGACGCCTACTATGAGATCCGTCACCGCGGACGCGGAAGCGTACCGATTGCGGTTGTACTGGTGATTCTGTTCTCCTTCAGCTTTTCCGCGAACCGTTTGCTGGCAAGCTTCGTGGTCAATGACACGGATCCGAGAACGGTGAACAGTCTGACCGAGCTGGGAGCAGTACTGCTTCTGTACCTGCTTTTCTGCGTGAGCAACTGGTCGATCACCTGCCTGATGGAAGGTGAGGGACGCATGAAGGACATTGCGACGGCGATTGGCTACGCGATGACGCCGATGATTGTCTGCTTTAACCTGGCAACACTCCTCAGTCTGTTTGTGGCGGATGGGGAGCAGGCGTTTTACTGGATGGTTCTGGCGATCGGGATTGCCTACGGGCTGATGATGATGCTGATGGGGATTATGACCGTGCAGAACTTCACACTGGGGAAGACGCTGATTACTATTTTCCTGACCTTTGTTGCCATGCTGATCATTATCTTTATCATATTGCTGATGGCGGATCTGGTCAGTGAGGTATACAGCTTCTTCTACAGCATTTATCAGGAACTGATTTTCAGGACATAAGGAGGAGGAAAAAAGATGAGCAAAAGCAGAAAAATCCTTCTCGGGCTGATTGGAATCGTCCTGATTATTGCGGTTTCTCTGATGGGATGGTGGTATTTTCATTACTACTCCTACAATGCGTACCGGGATTACCTGACCTCTTATGATTATGAAGAGGGTGTGGAATTTACATCTCTTTCAGAGGAAGAGAGCGATGTGGAAGGAATGGTGCTTGCGGCGGAGAATGACACGCTGAAGCTTTACGCGGATACGGAATCCGGGGAGGTTGCGATTGTCGATAAGCGCAACGGTGAGATTACCTATTCCAATCCGGTGAGTGTGGATGAGGATACAGTCGCGAACGAGACAAACAAAAATTACATGAAATCGCAGCTGATCGTGGATTATTACAATACCTCAAGAACCACCGGTACTTACGATTCCTACAGCTACTGTACATCTCTGGGGCAGCTGGAGGTCGAGGCGATTGAGAACGGCATACGCTTTATCTACACAATCGGGGATATGTCTTCCTCAACGGGCCTTGTGCCGGAATACATCAGTGAAGAGACCCTCAATGATGTGATGTCGAAGCTCTCTGAAGACGACGCGAAAGAGGTAGCGAAGAAATATACCACCGGTACAACGAGTGGGCTGGCGGATGGCTATCTGGAGCTGCTGGAATCCGCGAAAAAAGGCGCTTCTCAGCTCCGAAAGCTAAACAATTATTTCGAAGAGGCCGGTTTTACGGAAGAAGACTATCTTCGGGAGATGGAAGGATCCGGCATCGAGGGTGCGGTTCCGATTTCCTTTGAGATTCCGCTGGAATACCGTCTGGCAGATGACGGCGTCGAGGTGACGATCCCGATGAGCGAGGTAGTGGAGAACGGCGGTGGCTCGATTTACCGCATCCAGATGCTCCGGTATTTTGGCGCGGCGGGGACAGAAGAGGACGGCTATATGCTGGTGCCGAACGGCTCCGGTTCCCTGATTTATTTTAACAATGGCAAAAACGGGACATCGGTCGCCAACTATTCCGAGTATGTTTACGGCATTGATCCGCTGATGGCGGAATATACCGTGATGGAAAATACGGAGAATGCGAAAATGGCTCTCTTCGGATTGTTCCGGGAGGAGTCGGCAGTGTTCGCGACGATTGAGGACGGAGCGTCACTGGCTTATATCTCAGCGGGCGTTTCTGGTAAGATTAACAGCTACAATTATGTTTACGCAACCTTTGTCCTGCGTGGAAATGAGAAGCTTTCCATGTTTGGAACCACTGGCAATGAGGCGGATCTTCCGGTAGTAGAATCAGACTTTTATGACTCAAATCTGACCATTCGTTATACGATGCTGACGGAGGACGACGCAAGCTACTCTGGTGCAGCGAATTATTACCGCAACCGTCTGGTGGAAGAGGGCGTCCTGACTGCGCAGGAGGATACTTCCGGAGAAGATATTAAGTTTTATTATGATATTCTGGGCGGCGTGACAATGACAAAGTATATCCTTGGCGCGCAGTACAATGGCATCTACGCGATGACGACCTTTGAACAGGCGCAGGAAATATCGGAGGATCTCTCATCGAACGGAATCACGAATCAGGTGATGAACTTTGAGGGCTGGATGAACGGCGGCTATTATCACAGTGTCGTCGATCAGATCAACATTCCCTCCAGCCTTGGCAGCAAGTCGGCTCTGGAGGCTTTAAGTGAAGCTTTAAGTGAGAGCGGTGGTACTTTCTACGCCGATGTGGCCTTCCAGAAGGTGACAGAGATCAGCAAACGATATTCGTTCAGCAATGAGAGCTCACGTTATTATGGCTCCGGCTATATCGTAGATTTCGGACTGGTGAATCCGACGACGCTCCGGCAGACGTCCGGGCTGGGATATAACTCCAACCTGTACGCGCTGATTTCACCGAAGTTCCTGGTGCGCTATATCAATTCGTTTACATCAAAAATGAAGAATTATGACATCGGCGGCATTTCGCTTCGGGATCTTGCGAACGAACTGCATTCCGATAAGAAACGGACGAATGTCATTGACCGCGAGGAGGCGCTCGACGTGGTGCTCGGCTCTCTTTCAGAAATCGAAGAGACCGGAAAGAACGTGATGCTGAACAATGCAAATGATTATTCCTTCGGCTACGCGGATGACATCATCAATGTGCCGCTGACCGGAAATGATTATTATATCATTGATGAGGACGTTCCTTTTTATGCGATGCTGCTTCATGGTTATGTCGATTACTCCGGGGATGTGATTAATTTAAGCGACACCAGCGACGAGACGGATATTATTCTCAGCCTGATCGAGAACGGCGCTTCTCCGCACTATATGTTCTCGTACCAGTCGTCCAGTGAGATTAAAAACACCAGTGTGAATTACTTCTATTCGACCACCTACAGTACCTGGTCAGACGACGCGCTTTATGTATACAACGAAGTCAATGAAGCACTGAAATACGTCAATGGCGCCGAGATCGTCAATCATGAAATTTTAAGCAGCAATGTCCGGGCGGTTACTTACTCGAACGGCGTGACGATTTATGTCAATACCGGTACAAAGGATGAGACAGTAGACGGAGTAAAGGTTCCGGCGAGAAGCTATACAGTGGAAGGAGCGTGAGAAAGATGAAGACGAAAAAGAAATTTCTGACTTTGACGAGAAAACGCAGTATCGTGGGCTTCATCTTTATCCTGCCCTGGCTGATCGGCTTTATCTGGTTCTACGCCAGAAGCCTGGTGATGTCGGTTCAGTTCTCGCTGTCCGACCTGACCGTGGCGACGGGCGGCGGCTATACGCTGGATTTTGTGGGACTGGAGAATTATATCTATGCGTTCCGTGTCCACGCCTCTTATAAGCAGGTGCTGACGACCTCCATCGGCAATATGCTGATCGATGTGCCGCTGATTACTTTCTTCAGCCTGTTTATGGCGATGCTGCTCAATCAGAAATTTAAAGGCAGAACGCTGGTAAGAGCTATTTTCTTCCTGCCGGTAATCCTGAATTCCGGTGCCATCGTGGATGCGATGGATCTGGCCAGAAGCATGATGAGCGGCGGTATTACGAGCGCCAGCGCGGAGATGGCGGCAGAAACATCCGGAGGTGTGGGGATTGCCTATTACATTCAGATGTTTGCTTCCCTGGGTATTCCGCAGGTGCTGATTGAGTATGTTTCCGGTGCGGTATCGCGTATCAGTGATATCGTCAGCGCATCCGGTGTGCAGATCATCATTTTCATCGCGGCACTGCAGTCGATTCCGACCTCCTTTTATGAGGTGGCGAAGATCGAGGGCTCGACGGCGTATGAGACCTTCTGGAAGGTCACTTTCCCGATGGTGATGCCGCATATCGTGACAAACGTGGTTTACACGGTCGTAGACAGCTTCACGAATTCCGAGGTTGTTGATCTGGCCTATACCACTGCTTTTACCGATATGAACTACGGGCTAAGCTCCGTGTTCAGCCTCTGTTCTACCGCGATTACCTGTCTGATTCTGGTGATTGTCTGCGGCTGGATTCAGAAGCGGACGTTCTACTATAATTAGACGGGAGAGCCCCGTCATTGAAAGTTGCGCTTGCGCGCAAGGACGGGGCCTACGTCCTGCATCAAAAAGCGATGCAGGACAATAAAAGGAGGGAAAGAAATGAGCGCAAGTGCAAATGCCAAAGCGAACGCGAAGGCAGAGAAAAGAAATCGCGCGAAGGGGCAGAAGAAGGCCGGATCCCCGGAAAAGCTTCTGAAAAGCTTTACGCAGGACGCGCAGTTTATCAATGATATGACACGCTGGGTAGTGAACCTGAAAAAGTTTGTTCTGTTTATTTTTCAGCTGATCCTCATTGTCGGCGTATGCTATGTCATCATTGGTCCGGTATTGGGTATCATCAGCAGTTCTTTTTTCTCCAACTCGGATTATTATAATCCGATGGTGTACCTGATCCCGCAGGAGCCGACGCTGGAGCGTTATAAGTTGGCCCTCCAGTACCTGAACTACGCGACCACCATGCGGAATTCTCTGATCTATTCGCTGTCGCTGATGCTGATTCAGGTGTTTGTCTGCTCGATGGTCGGCTACGGATTCGCGCGGTTTGATTTTCCGTTTAAGAAAGTCCTCTTCGGCTGCGTGGTAGTGATGATTGTTATCCCAACAAACACGATCATGCTTCCGTTGTACATGACCTTTGCGAAGTTTGACGTTTTTGGAATCATCAAAGCGGTGACCGGATCGGCAGTCAACCTGCTGTCCACACCGATCCCGATGTACATTATGACCGCGTTCGGGTGCGGTCTGCGGTCTGGCCTTTATATTTATATTTTCAACCAGTTCTTCCGCGGGCTGCCCAAGGAAATCGAAGAGGCGGCGCTTGTGGATGGCTGCGGAATCTGGTATACGTATTTCCGCATCATGCTGATCAATGCATTGCCGTCAGTTGTTACGGTGGCGATCTTCTCGATGGTATGGCAGTATAACGATACGTTCTACGCCAAGCTGTTTCTGATCAGCGATAACATTGTTATCAGTAAAAAGATATCTACTATCGAGGCATCCATCTCGAACGTGGAAAAGATTTACGATCCAAGCATCCTGGAGCTGTATCTGGACGCGGGCATCGTACTGGTTATGATACCGATTGTGATTATCTATGTTCTGCTGCAAAAGCAGTTTATTGAGGGCGTAGAGCGCAGCGGTATCGTTGGTTAAAAAGCAATAGCGAAAAATGGCGAAACGGCCAGACATAAGTATGTGTCTGTGGCGTGAAATCCTGAATATTTGATTAGATTGCCAGGCGCATAGACAGGTGTCCCTGTTAACCTTCGGATCGGACGGGGAATGCAGGGATTATCCGCATAACAAAGATGCACACGGCCGTCAGGGAACCGAGTCCGGCGGTCGGCGCAACAGGGGATGGCAAGATGTCGTTTCCTGCATAAATATTTTTCCAAAAAGGAGGAAAAGAGATGAAGGCAAGAAAAATCATCGCGCTGTCGATGACGGCGGCAATGGTACTGGGACTTTCCTCAGGCGCGGTTTACGCGGAGGAGAGTGCGGCAGTGAGTATCGACTTTGAGGACGGGCTGTACGGGTTTGTCGGCAACGACAAAACAATCAACAGCGCGGCAGCAGATGCGACGCTTTCACTGGTGGATTACAATGGATCCACAGCACTGGAGATCGCTTCAGACGCAAGCGTGAAGTATGTGGCAATCCAGGTGGATGCTTTGCTGGGAGACGCGATCTCTGAGCTTAGCACCGTGGAAATGACCATCGGCATGACCAACCCGGGCGGAACATTCTATTCAGCAGCAGGCTGCATTTACGCATTCCTGGGTGAGGATCTGAGCAAGGATTATTCCGAGTGGTCCATTTATCTGGAGAGCGGTAATCCGAAGACTATCAGCTACACCGTAGACCCGGACGATGGACTCAGCTTTGCAGCAGGCAGCTACATCGTACTTTCTGTAGAAGATGATACGGGCAAAGATTACAAGGGTGACGATGCGGCGACATTCTATATTGATGACATTACTTTCTATGACGCGGACGGCAATGTTCTGGCTGCAGACACCACCGCGGAATATGTATCTGCTTCCGGTGAAGACCGTTCGAACCTGTTCGCAGTTTCAGACGCGGTTGAATTTGAAGGCTTCGCTACAAGCGGAGACGGCTGGTCACAGGA
>JAJPXU010000117.1:0-27694 GCA_021205305.1 Lachnospiraceae bacterium | reverse complement strand
ACAAGCGGAGACGGCTGGTCACAGGACGGCTTTGATATGACGGAAGAAATCCTGGCGGCGCTGGTACCGGGGTCTGTAGTAGAGATCACTTATACCAGTGAAAACGGCGAAATCTGGATCGTAATGCCGGATGCGGAAGCAGGCTGGATGCGCGTAGGCGTAGGCAACTGGGACGGCAGCGGCAGTGATTCGGGCGTATATGATGGAAGCACATGCTACATCACTTATGAGCAGATTGCGGCGGTATGCGGCGATGATGTGAGTACCTGGGGCGCGAGAATGCAGTGCGAGGCTTCCGGCGCGTGGGAAGTATACAGCGTAAAGGTCGGTACAGCAGCTGAAATGAAGGCAGTAAAAGGCCTTGTGAACTTTGAAGGTTTTGCTACAAGCGGAGACGGCTGGTCACAGGATGGCTTTGATATGACGGAAGAAATCCTGGCGGCACTGGTACCGGGTTCTGTAGTAACCATCACCTACTCCAGCGAGAACGGTGACATCTGGATCGTAATGCCGGATGCGGAAGCAGGCTGGATGCGTGTGGGTGTTGGCAATCTGGATGGCAGCGGCAGCGATTCGGGCGTATATGACGGCACTACCTGCCAGATCACCTACGAGCAGATCGCGGCGGTATGCGGCGATGACGTAAGCACCTGGGGCGCGAGAATGCAGTGTGAATCCTCCGGCGCATGGGAAGTTTACAGTATTTCCGTAGGTACAGCAGCGGAGTGATAAAACGGAGAGCAGAGAAAGTGGTATGAAAACAAGGTTGGAAAAGAACACCACAAAAAGGAGGAATTATAAATCATGAAAAGAATTTCCAGAAGAGACTTTTTACGCGGATCCGCAGCCGGAGCTGTGACACTTGCCTTTGGCGGACTGATGAATATGCCGGTGAGCGCTTCGGAAGAGACCAGAACGATCAAAATCGGTACCTGGTACGATCACTTCTATGACAGCACGAACACGGATATTTACGATGATCCGAGCGTTTCCGATGAAGAGCTTGCACAGGCACATTTTGACATCGTAGCGGAAGTGGAAGAGACCTATAATGTAAAGATCGAGTTCGTAAACCTGACCTGGAGCGGCGTACAGGAGTCCATCAATACTTCCGTCCTGGCTGGCACACCGGACTGTGATATTTATGAAGTAGACTTAAGCTTTGGTATCCCGGCAGCTTTGAACGGCTTTGCAACCAACCTGGAAGAGGTGCTTCCGGCGGACGCTGACATCTTAAGCACAGAGATGGTTTTCTCACCGGTAGACATCGGCGTTGACAATGGCGTTTATCTGTTTGGCTCCAACAGCGGCGAGTCCGTGTATTACAATACGTATATGCTGGCATATAATAAGCAGATCCTGGATGCGGCCGGTCTGGAGTCCCCGAACGACCTTTATGAGAGAGGCGAGTGGACCTGGGATAAGTGGAGAGAATACATGATCGCTCTGACCCAGGATACGGACGGCGATGGCGTGATTGATCAGTACGGCTACGGCTCCCGCTATGACTTCCTGATTTATCTGATGCTGATGAGCAATGGCACAGGAATCGCAATGAGCGAGAACGAGAACCTCTCCAGCGCGGAAGTGACAGAAGTACTTGACTTTATCTATAACATGTATAATGTAGACAACGTGGCAGTTCCGTGGGATGCGGATGATTTCGATTCCAACATGAACAACTACATGGATGGCAACGTGGCATTCTGGATTGACGCGGCATGGATTTCCTCTCAGAACGAGGACTACGCGCTCGACTTTGATGTGACCTGGGTACAGTTCCCGATTGGTCCGAGCGGTAATGCTGAGACCAACGCGACCAAGAACGTATCTTCCGGTAACGCGTGGATGATTCCGACCGGCGCCGATGATCCGGAATTCATCTACAATGTATTTGAAACCTGGCAGAACTGGTACCATGGCGACATTGAACTTCGCGATGGCGACCTGACCTGGTGGGAAGATTGTGCGATTACAGAAGAGAATCTCGAAGTAATGGCAAACGTTGGCGAAAAGGGCGGTTTCGACCTCTGGAATGCACTGAGCCTGGAATGGGATTGGACTGCTCTGCTTGACGGCACCATGACCGCGGCACAGTTCCAGGAGACCTGGAAGCAGAGCGTACAGGATGCTCTGGACGCATTCTATGGCGGCTGATTCGCTTCGGCAATTATAACTACTCAGAAATTTGTGTTCTTGCTTTATAGTACATACACCGGCCAGGGCTTTTGGAGATCATAACTATTCAGAAGATCTGGGCCGTGTGTCTGGAAAGCAGATAAGAACAATAGACGCCCGGTTTCCGGATGGAAAGCCCGTCTTGGAATACACTTTTTCGTGTATCGCAGACAAATGACAGGATTCGGAAACGGGCGTTTTCTAAATCGAGGCAGCCCGAAACACTGAAATATCCGAAAAGTGCTGGAGCATGGCCGGATAGGGAAACTGATAATGGATTGGATTCATGCGCAGGAGAGAAATGTATGGCCAAAAATATTACAATGCGCGATATTGCTGTGAAGGTGGGCGTGAGTACGGTCACGGTATCGAAAGCGCTCGGAGATAAAGATGGCGTAGGCAGTGAACTGCGCACACTGATTAAAGAGACCGCAGAGGAGATGGGTTATCACTACAGCCAGGCGGAAAAGACCTTTCGGAAAGGGAGAAGCTATAGCATCGGCGTTCTGATGGAAGAGCATTTCACGGATCACAACTCCACGGTATTGCCGTTTTATATGCGGATGTACCACAGTCTGGTGGTGCAGCTGTCCCGTTTTCATTATTCTGTTCTTCTGGAAATGATCACCGCGCAGATGCTGGAGAAGATGCAGATGCCGAACGTGATTTCCGAGCTGCGGATGGATGGTCTGGTGATACTCGGAAAAGTGCAGGAGAATTATCTTGCTTTGATTCGTGCGTCCGGTGTCCCGGTTGTATATCTTGACTTTTATGACTGCCATATGGAAGTGCCAAGCGTGATTTCGGACAATGTGTATGGTTCTTATATCCTCACGGATTATCTGATTGGACTTGGACACAGAAAATTTTCGTTCGTGGGCAGTGTTGACGCGACGCCCAGTATTATGGACCGCTATCTCGGGTATTATCGGGCGCTGCTTGCCCACGATCTGCCGCATAGTGAGAAGAACATTATTCCGGACAGAGGAGAGGATGGATTGAATACGCCCCTTTTGTTGCCGGAAAAAACAGATATGCCGACCGCATTTGTCTGCAACTGCGATGAGACGGCATACATTTTGATTGAAAAATTGAATGGAATGGGATATCGGGTGCCGGAAGACATCTCGGTCGTTGGCTTTGACAATTATGCGTTGGGAGCGTATTCGCTGCCCAAATTAACCACCATAGAAGTCGATATGGACGAAATGTCCAGGCAGGCCGTGGAGACACTGATCCGTCTGATGAAAGGCGGCGAACAGGTTCATGGCAGAAAGGTCATCGGCGGCAGGCTGATCATCGGAGAGTCAACCGCCAGGGTGAGAGATGAAAATGGAAATAGATAGAAATCCGAGTAACCGGAGGCACCGGAATGCAGTGATGGGGAGAGTTCTGGTACTGTGCCTGGCAGGGGCGGCAGTGACTTTTATGGCAGGCATAGGGAATAGTGATTCAGAAAGATGGTGCCGCGTGCTTGCGGCGGAAGCTATTACAGAAGACGAGACCGTTGCGGCGGAGCTGCCAGTGAGCGAAGATACGGATACACTGGGCGACACGGCGGACATTCAGAAAGATACAACGGAAGAAGCCGCCGCGGAGGCGGATGACATCGAGGAGAAAATTCAGATCATGCAGAACCTGACCGCTATGGATGTTGTGAGTGATATGAAGATCGGCTGGAGCCTTGGGAATACCCTTGACTCGACAAAGAGCAGTGCGTCCATCGACGATGAACCGTCCAAATTTGAGACCGCCTGGGGAAATCCGGTCGTGACGCAGGAATTGATTGACGCGGTACTGGATGCCGGATTCAATGTGGTGCGGATTCCGGTTACCTGGACGGGGCATTTTGGAGAGGCGCCGGACTATACCATCACCGAGAGCTGGCTGGACCGGGTACAGGAGATTGTCGATTATGCTTATGACAAAGGCGCGTATGTCATTATCAATATGCACCATGAAGAATGGAACGAGCCATATTATGACAATGAGGAGACCGCCTGTGAAATCATGACTGCTCTCTGGTCGCAGATCGCGGAGCGCTTTGCGGATTATGACGAGCATCTGATCTTTGAAGCACAGAACGAGCCGAGGAAGAAAGGCACCTCCGTCGAGTGGACCGGCGGAGATCAGGAGGGCTGGGATGTCGTAAACGCCACCAACGCCGCTTTTATCGAAGCCATCCGCTCTGCGGGAGGATGTAACCCCTACCGGATGCTGATGATCCCGGATTACGCGGCAAACAGCTCAGTCGCGCTTTCCCACCTGGAAGTGCCGGAGGATGATGAACGGATCATCGTTTCTGTACATGCCTACGAGCCATATAACTTTGCTTTGAATACCGCGGGAACAAGCGAGTGGAACAACGACACCGCGGCCATTGATACACTGATGTCTACTTTGCAGGAGCTGTTCCTCGACAAAGGCATCCCTGTTATCATCGGCGAGTTCGGTGCATTGAGCAAGGACAACGAAGCAGAGCGCGTCCAATGGGTGGCGTATTATGTAAGCGCTGCAAAGGAGATTGGTGTTCCCTGCATCTGGTGGGATAATGGAAATATCATCGGCGACGGTGAGCGCTTCGGACTGATCAGCCGCTACACATATAAGTGTGTTTTCAATGATCTGCTGGACGCAATGATGAGCGCGGCGGAGTGAATTGCAAAGAGAATAGAAATGATTAAAACGGGCAGCAGGGAGTTATGGAACCTGCTGCCTGTTATATTAGGGTTTTCAACATAATATTACGCAGATTCCCATTGTATTTTTCTTTTGTCGCCATGACCTGATAGCCAAGCCGGAGCATGGTGCCTTTGCTGGCATGATTATCGGGATGGACCGTGGCGGTAAGATAGTGAAAACCCATCCCGCGCAGTTCTTCTTCCGCGGCGGCCATAAGCCGGTATTGCAGCTGGAATCCCCGAAATTCGGGCAGAACGGCGGCAGAGTCCATATGTGCCAGCAGCCTGCATTGTTCTGGGGTGAAGCCGATATCATACCCCATACTTTTCGGACTGTCGCCGGGGAAAGCCGCCATAAAAATACCAGCCAGACGGTGATCTTTTGCGGAAATGGCCTTGTACGCGATGCCATGACTTCCACGCCCTGGAACTCTCTCATCAAATATCCGGACTGGTTCCAGCAAATCCCGCACATATTCTGCGTCATCAGGAAGATACCATTCTTTATGCTTCATGCTTTCATAACAGTTTTGTATTACAGAGGCGATTGCAGCTGCATCAGAGGGCACCGCTTTTTCAATTTGAAAGTTCATAGTGTTTTCCTTATTTTATCTGTCAGGATGAAATTTGCAGTTCCATATGCAACAAATCAGGCATTTTTTTTGAAAGACGTTATAATTATAACAGGGTTATCGAATAGAGACAAGGATAAAGTATGCGTTACTTTTTTGGACAGAGTACGTCCGGACAAGAGAAAATGAACTGCTACATTGCAAAGTAAGGGGTTATAAAAATAGAGTTGACTATTTTGAAAATTATGGTAACATGAACAATAAGCGGATCTTTTTTAGCCTTAAAAACGATCCGGATATCTATGGGGTTGAATAAGAAAGATGGGAAGTCAGAATGACGCAGGAAAATGGGTTGAAAGCATTGGCTGGAGTGGCAGACATATATCAATATGATCGGCTGACTGGGTTGTATAGTAAGGAATATTTTTACCAGTGTGCCAGGGAAATTCTGGCGGATCATCCAGAGAAAAAGTATGATATTATCTGCTCCGATTTTGAAAAATTTAAGCTGATAAACGAGGTATACGGCCGCAAGACCGGAGATGAGCTGCTGTGTAAGACAGCGGAGTTTCTGAAGAAAGCGATGTACGGGAAAGGTCTGTGTGCGCATTTCAATTCAGACTTGTTTGTGTGCATGATGGAGCACAAAGAGTCATATCCGGATGCTCTGTTCAAGCAGATTACGGAGGATGTCAATCAACTCACTTCTGTCAAAAATATTGCGATAAAATGGGGTATTTACGTGACGGAAAGCCGAACGGTTTCCATTGAACAGATGTGCGACTGGGCGCTTGAGACCGCCAAAAGCATCAAAGGGCAGTATGGGAAATATTTTGCCTACTACGATGATGAACTGCGGAATCGTCTGCTGCGTGAACAGGAAATTACCGCCTGCATGGAGCAGGCATTGGAAGAAGGACAGTTTCATGTCTGGCTGCAGCCCAAATACAGGATGGATGGGACGCCCCTGCATGACGCGGAGGCGCTGATTCGCTGGTTTCATCCCCAGTGGGGCGTGCAGTCGCCCGGACTTTTTATTCCGCTCTTTGAGAAAAACGGGTTTATCACGAAGCTTGACCTGTATGTCTGGGAAGAAGTGTGCCGACTGCTGCGGGACTGGGAACAGGCCGGATTTGAGCCGCTGAACATTTCCGTTAATATTTCCCGTGCGGATATATATAAAATAGATCTCTGTGAGACGTTTGTCGGACTGACCGAAAAGTATGGCATTTCCCGCAGACGGCTTCACTTGGAAATTACTGAGTCTGTGATTACAGAGAATCCGACACAGATTGTGAATACAGTCAGAGAACTGCGGAAAAAAGGGTTTATCATCGAAATGGATGATTTCGGCAGTGGATCTTCTTCCTTAAATATGCTCAACCAGATGCCGATGGATATCCTCAAGCTTGACATGCAGTTTATTCAAAGCGAGATGTCTAAGCCGGAAAAGCAGGGGATTCTGAGATATGTTATCGGGCTGGCGCATTGGCTGAATCTGGATGTTGTTGCTGAGGGTGTGGAGACACGCAGACAGCTGGAGCGTTTAAAAGATCTGGACTGTGATTATGTGCAGGGCTATTATATGGCAAAACCCATGCCGGTAGAGAAATTTGAAGAGCTGCTGCAAAGCCAGACGAATAAGACGCAGATGCTGCAAAATGAGAAGGACGCCGTCTTAAAAAAGAGGGCAAGAAAAGGAATTCTTTTTGTGATTTACGAGGATTCTGCTACCCGAAAAGAACTTCGAGACATTTTTCAGGATAATTTCCAGGTAGAAGAAGCGGCGGATGAGGAAGAAGCATTGTCCGGTCTTGGCAGATTTGGCGACCGAATCCAGGTTATTCTTTTAAGCATCGCTCTCGCGAGGAAGAACCGGCAGTCTCTCTGGAATACGATGAAAAGGGAAAAACAGGTGTGGAATATGCCTGTGATCTTGTTGGGGTTGGCGGGTGCCGAAGAAGAGGAGAAAGCTCTGGAGATGGGGGCAGACGACTATGAAGGCATTCCGTGCAGGCGTGAGAGCATTTTGCTGCGTGTAAATAATGTCCTGGGAAAGAAAGAAAGCCTGCGGAGGCAGCTGCTGAATGACAGCCTGCCGGGCGCAATGATTGGCTGCTACTGGGAGGAGAATTTACCCATATATCTCATCAACGGGATGATGCTTGATATGCTGGGATACGACAGCGAAGAAGATTTTATCACCGATATCGATGGTCTGATGCTTCGTTGCATTCATCCGGATGACCGGGAAATGGTGAATGCGAGTATGGACAGGCAGCTTTCCGGCTCTTTGCAGTATTCCATGGAATACCGCATGAAAAAGAAAGACGGAGCATTTATCTGGGTGAAAGACATTGGAAGGCTGATTAAGGCAGAAAATGGGCGGGATGTCCTGATATCTGTCTGCATAGACACCACCGCGGAGAAGCATCACCAGGAACGAGAGCGGGAATTGTATGACAGGGAAATGAATTATTTCTCTGAAGTGTCCTATCCGGGCAGGATTCGCGGTCGGATCAATCTGACTAAGGGACGTGTAGAGCGGTATTTCCATACGGACGATGTTTCGATATCCTATGACGGCGACACCCTGAAGCAGCTGGTGCAAAAGCTTGCGGATTCCGCCGTAGATCCGGATTATCGGGAAAAACTTCTCACAGAGTTGAATCGGGAGAAATTGCTGCGTGATTTCCAGATGGGAAAGCAGGAGCACCATTTTGAATTTCTGAGAAAAATGAATAATGGAAAACTGTTTCTGGCCAGTATGGACTTCCGTCTGTATCTGAATCCGTATACGCAGGATGTCATTATTTTCTTCTACACGCAGGATGTGACGGAACAAAGAATCCAGGAATATACGTTCCAGTTTGTAGCCAAAATGGATTACGATCTGATTTGTAATGTGGATATGGCACAGGGAACCTACCGGATGCTTTCCCGCAGAACAGAAAATGGCACTACCATGGCAGACACCGGGATGTTCCAGGACGAAATCCGCCGGACGACCTGCCGCCTGATGGATGAGGAGACTTGTCAGGAATACCTGAAACACATGGATTTTGATCACATCCAGGAAAAGCTGAAAGAACAGAAAATCTACAGCTTTATGATCCGAATGAAGGATGCAAATGGATACGACAAGATGAAAAAATATCAGATCTTTTATATCAACGAGACACTCCGCCGGGTAGGGATTACCCGGACAGATGTGACGGATGTTACAAAAAAGTAATAATCAAACGAATCGGTTTTTCTTCAGGTAGGCCAGGAAGCTGCTGCAACCTTCCAGCACGTCATCATAGGTAGTATCAAAGTCTCCTGTATACCATGGATCCGCGATGTCCCGTCCGGAACCAGAGAAAGATAGTAATTTATATATTTTGTGCTCCGGATCCCCCCGGAGCATTCTTTTCAGATTTTTTATGTTCCACTCGTCCATACCGATAATATAATCAAATGTTTCATAATCGCTCCATTTGATTTGCTTCGCACGGTGAGGTACCAATGGAATGCCCACTTCCCGGAGTTTTCGGACTGTTCCCCTATGCGGCGGATTGCCGATTTCCTCCGTGCTGGTAGCCATTGAGTCAATATAAAATGCCTCTGACAAACCCTGCTCCTGCACCATGTGAGCAAACACACTCTGAGCAAGGGTACTTCGACAAATATTTCCGTGACAGCAGAATACGACTTGAATCATTGTTTTTTCCCTACATTCCTTTTCTATAAATTGATGCACACGACCGCATATGAAATGGATGCTTCGCAGCCTTGCGGTTAATAGCCAACTTTTTCCAACCGCGCCAAATATTTCTTTTTGATATATTTGCCGGCTGCGCTTAAATCGCTGGATTTCCATCCGCTGGTCTTTGTGGTAGTGGACTTCAGCAGGGCGGAAGACTCGTTTTTATTGCTTAGGCTCCAGCAGAAATAGCTGATATTGTATTTATTTAACAGTTTAAACCATTGGTTTGCCGATGACTTATCAATCTCTCCGTTTCCATCCGCTGCCGATAATCCAAATTCTGAGACAATGACAGGAAGCCCTTTTTCCACTGCATAGGTCAGCTTATCTGGTAAATATTGGCTATGAGCACTTTCCGCTGCATAAAAATGCAGCGAATACATAATATTATCATAACCTGTGATCGGATTATCTGCCACCTCATTGGAGGTCAGATTTGTGCCAAGCTGAGACCAGGTCGGTGTGCCGACGATAATCACGGCATCTTTGTCATATTTCCGGATCGCCTTGATTATTTTTTTCGCGTAGGACTTGATGCTGCTCCAGCTGCATCCATTTGGCTCATTGCAGATTTCATAAATTACGTTACTGTAATTTTTATATTTCTTTGCCATGGTGGTAAAGAATTCTTTCACTTCTTTGCTATATTCATTTGGATTCCCGTCTGATAAAATATGCCAGTCAATCACTACATACATCCCCAGCTCCGTAGCATACTGAACGCCCTGATTTACCAGCGTTTCCAGTTCTGTCTTGTCCCCGCCGCTGCAGTAGCCGTTATAACCTTCCGTATACATTGAAAGCCGGATAGCATTGACTCCCCACCCGTCCCGGAGTGTTTTAAATGCTTTTTTATTCACGTATGGTTTCCCAACATCCCAGTTGATTCCATGGGTACTAATTCCACGAAGCTGAAAAACCTCTCCATTACAATCAACAAGATTAACACCGTCTACCGACAGCTGACCATGTATGCCAAGCGGGGTGGAGGCAGCACTTACCGTTGACCCGGATAACTCTCCCGGCATCGTAAATATCATACATATAATCAGCAGCAATGCGGCAAAACGCCGATATCTATTATTGGTAAATCTGTGGAAACTCACCGATGTCTCTTTCTTTATTTTCCTGCTCATTTTCTCCCATTCTCCTCTGTCTGTTCATAACTGCCCGTATCCTACATCTGGTAAACTTTGTTTTATAGTTTATCATATAATTTCTATTTTATAAACCAATATTTGTGCCAAAATAGCGATAAATGGTTGACTTTTGATGCCGTTTGCATATAAAATATTCTTTCCACAGGGAAGAAGAAAATTTTGGGTGATTTGCTTTCCTTTACTATGCTTTGTGTTATAATTTTTATAGAATTTGTTCCGTGTTTTTCGGCTGGTGGAAATGTGACTTGCCGTTATAGGTCACACCTGTAGTATATACGGCGGTGTTTAGGAAAGAGGCAGTTTTATGGATTTTTTTGAAGAAATGCAGACATTAGGAGTAGATGTGGAGGAAGGCATGGACCGCCTGATGGGAAATACGGCTTTGTATGAACGAATGCTGGTAAAATTTGCTGATATGCTGAAGGAGACGCCGGTTACGGATGATTTTGGCAGAGAGAACAGTACAGAAGTCACCGAGAGTATTCATGCCCTGAAAGGTGCGGCGGGGAATCTTTCTATCCGACCGCTGTATGAAGCATATACGGAGATTGTAAATCTGCTGCGTGCCGGAGAAATTTCCCGGGCAAAGGACGAAATACGAAAGATTTTGCCTGTGCAGGAGAAAATCGTGAACTGTATCAGGAGACATGAGCTGGAAGAATAAAAAGAAAGAAGACGTTGTAAGAATATGGAAAAGAAAACAATATTGATCGTGGATGATGTTGAGATCAACCGGGCCGTTCTGGCGGAGATTTTTAAAGATGAGTATGATATTCTGGAGGCGGCAGGCGGGGAAGAAGCGCTTGCCATTATGAATGGCAATGAAGAAATTTCAGCGGTGCTGCTGGATCTTTTGATGCCGGGGATTGACGGGCTGGGGGTCTTAAAGAATATGAATGTGACCGGAAAGATTCGAACCGTTCCGGTTTTTCTGATTACGGCGGCGGAGAACCGGGATTTGCTTCTCGAAGCCTATCACCTCGGTGCGGTTGATATTATCACAAAGCCATTTTACGCACATTTTCTCAAACACAGGATTAAGAATATCATTGATTTGTATAGTTACCAGAATGAACTCGAGAGTATTGTTGCGGAGCAGGTGACGCGTCTGAACAAGGTGAACCGTTCGGTGATCGCGGCGTTGGCGGCGCTGATTGAGTTTCGGGACTGTGAGACCGGTGGGCATGTCCGCAGGATGAGCACTCTGACGTGGCTGCTGATGCAGGCGGTGAGTGAGAGATACCCCGAATACCATCTGCCGTCCGATGAGATTGATAAGATCGGGATGTCTGCTGTGCTTCACGACGTCGGGAAAATTTCTATACCGGATCCAATTCTGAACAAACCGGGAAAGCTGACGGCAGAGGAGTTTGAAATTATGAAGACGCACACTGTAAAAGGCTGTGAAATTCTTCAGAAAATACCGGATCTGGTAGATGAAGGAACCTATGTTTACAGCTATGATATCTGTCGGCATCATCATGAACGGTGGGATGGCAAAGGCTATCCGGACGGCCTGGTGGGGGACGAGACATCCATCTGGTCGCAGGTGGCTGCTGTCGCGGATGTCTATGACGCCCTTACCTCTGACCGTATTTACAAAAAAGCTTACAGCCATGATGTTGCCACACAGATGATCCTGAATGGGGAATGCGGCGCATTCAACCCAAAGGTGCTGGATGCTTTCCTGAACGCTAAGGAGAAAATACTGGCAATGTATCAGGAAAGCTGATAACCTTGCAGGGTGAATCAGTATTGGATTCGAATGAAAAAGAGTCATGATAGATTGGAAAAACGGGGCGACTGAATATGGAAAAAAGAACAAGACGGCTGCTGATATGGAGCTTTTGCGCAGTGCTTTTGATCTGTGTTGTGGTGTTTGCTGCTCTGGCGACATTTATGACCGGAAAGACAAGGGAATCCATCACAAGCATCCGGCAGATTTATGTATCGGAGATTAATGAACAGATCCAGCAGAAATTTCAGACCATAGTGGAACTGCGGCTGGATCAGGTGGATTCAATCATTCGATCGGGTCCGCTCGAAGAAGCTGAGTACAGCGAGGACGCGATGGAAGAGCTTGCCGAAATGGCAGAATCCAGAAGCTTTACCTGGCTGGGACTTTATGGGGAAGATGGAGAATTGGTGACGGTCTATGGCGAGGAGATGGTGTTTGAAGGGGATGATGACGTTCAGACGCTTCTTGATTCTTATGACTGTGTCATTAAGCGGGGGATTAACAGCAGTGGGGAAATGGTGTTTCTCTTTGGAAGGGCTGCTGAGTATGAGATGGGAGATGGGAAAAAAAGTGTTGCGCTGCTGGCGGGTGTCCCGATGGAGGATATGAACAATGCACTCTATCTCTATACCGATGACGCGAATGCGTATTCTCACATCATTGATATGGACGGGGATTTTGTCATAAGAAATGCGGATGCTTCCGATGATGAGAACTATTTTGAACGCATAGAGGAAGACTTTGAGACCCTGAATGGAAAGACGAGCGATGTCTATGAGACGGAGCTGCGCGCTGCCATGGAAAGCAAGGAGGATTACGGAACAACCATTTCTGTCAACGGAGAAGAACGTTATATCTATTGTACGCCGATCTCCATAAAGCCCACCTGGTATCTGGTGACGGTGATGCCGGAAGGTGTGATCAAGGAGACGGTGGTAAGCCTGGATCAGATGCGGCTTATGGCGATCGTAGCTTCCCTTGCCATTATACTTGCCTGCATGATCTTCGTCTTTGTCCGTTATTACAGGCTGACGCAGTATTATGTACAGGATCTGGAAGACGCGAGAAAAGAGGCGATACATGCCAATAAAGCAAAAAGCGATTTTCTTTCGAGCATGAGTCATGACATCCGGACGCCGATGAACGCGATCATCGGCATGACGGAGATTGCCCTGAAAAATCAGCAGGATTCGATGAAAGTGGAAGACTGTCTGCAAAAAATCAAGCTGTCCGGCAAACATTTGCTGGGACTGATTAATGACGTGCTGGATATGTCAAAAATTGAGAGCGGAAAGATGGCGCTGCGCATGGCGCACGTTTCTCTGCGTGAATTGATGGATGACATCGTAAATATTATACAGCCGCAGATTCGGGCAAAAAATCAGGAATTTGATATTTATATTCAGACGATTCTTTCGGAAGAACTGATTTGTGACGGGACACGCCTCAGCCAGGTTTTGATGAACTTGCTCTCAAATGCGATGAAATTTACGCCGGAGGGCGGTCGGGTTGACGTATCTGTTTTCCAGGAAACTTCACCTTTAGGCGAAAACTATGTGCGGACGCATTTTGTCGTGGAAGATACCGGGATCGGGATGTCAAAGGAGTTCCAGAAAACGATCTATGACACGTTTTCCCGGGAAAATTCGGACAGAGCCGGAAAAACAGAAGGCACCGGTCTTGGCATGGCGATCACCAAGGCGATTGTAGATCAGTTTGGCGGTACAATCGAACTTGAAAGTTCTCCAAACCGCGGCAGCCGGTTCCATGTTACTCTGGATTTCGAAAAAGCAGACCAGACTGTGGAAATGAAACTGCCGCCGTGGAAAATTCTTGTGGTGGACGACAACAAAGCACTTTGTACCAGTGCATCAGAAAATCTGGCTGAACTTGGAGCAGATGCGGAATGGACGCTGGATGGAAAAGATGCGGTTCGCATGATTGAAGCGAGACATGGAAAAAAAGAAGATTACCACTTTGCCCTGATCGACTGGAGGATGCCAGGTATGGACGGGATAGAGACCATCCATGAGATTCGTTCCCGGATCGGCGGTGATATTCCGCTCTTCCTGATATCTGCGTATGACTGGAGTGATATTGAGGAAGAAGTCCGTTCGGATCAGATAGACGGATTCATTTCAAAGCCTTTGTTTAAATCCACCCTGTACGAGACGCTTTCACGGTATGCAGACCATATAGAGCGTGATACGCGCCGAACTGATGAGAAAACGGCTGATTTTATGGGAAAACGGATTCTGATAGCAGAGGATATTGATATCAACTGGGAAGTGGCGGAAGAAATCTTGAAGTCGTTTGGTTTCGAGGTCTGCCGTGCTGTGAACGGCAGGGAATGTGTGGAGATGTTTGCACAGTCTGCCGTCGGGTATTATGATGCGATTCTGATGGATATTCAGATGCCTGTCATGAACGGCTATGAAGCCACAAGGCAGATCCGTACCCTTGACCGCGCGGACAGAACACTCCCAATCCTGGCAATGACGGCCAACGCATTTTCAAGTGATGTGCAGGAATGCCTGGACTGTGGTATGAATGATCACATTGCAAAGCCGCTTGATGTGAAAGAAATGATAAATGTTCTGAAAAAATATCTGTAATGAGGCCGAACATATGCGTCAATCATTCCATCAACCCGGCGGATTTGTCAGATTTGCAATATCCTCGTAATAAACATCCATGAGAAACAAAGCCTGCGCCGGCGCAGTAAATCCGGCAAAAGAGCGGTCCGCTTTTTCGAGAATCCAGGGAATCTGAGAAGGCAGCATATTCCCGGTACCGATTTCGATCAAAGTGCCGGTCAGTATACGTACCATGTTGTATAAAAAGCCATCGCCGAAGTAGCGGATATACAAGATACCGTCCGTTTTCTCGAACGTGATTTCGTGTATCGTGCGGACGGTGGATTTTTTCATCTGGCGGTTTGCGCAAAAGCTTCGGAAGTCGTGCGTACCGGTGAGTGTGTCCGCCGCTTCACGCATTCGTGGAAGGTTCAGGGGCTCTTCTATGCGGTATAAGTAGCGTCTGTCAAAAATATTTGCGACTTCTCCGCAGTCAATGCGATATTCGTAGAGCTTTCCAGTGGCATTCAGACGAGCGTGGAAGCGTTCGTCCATTTTTTGAACGGAAAGGACACGAATATCCGCAGGCAGATACTCGTTAAAATAATCCCGTATTTCCTGGCAGGAATAACGGCTGAGCACCCTCGGGATCCGGTAATTTGCTACCTGGTGCAGCGCATGGACGCCGGCGTCCGTCCGCCCGGAGCCGTTCAGCTCAATCGGTTCTCCATATAAGTGTTCCAGAATGTTTTCCAGCTTTTCCTGGATGGTGTTTGCAGTGTTGCCCTGGCGCTGCCAGCCATTGTACCTGGTTCCATCGTATTGAATGATCATTCCAAAATTCGCCATAATTTTCCCCTGCCTGCGTGTTACGTTTCTCTGAACTTGTATTTGTACTGTACTGTACTGTATTGTGTCTGTATGGATAACACAAAAAACGCCCGGAGATGCGGACACGTTGATTTGCAAACAGTATAGCATGAAATCTTGAGGACTTCCACATTTTTTATATTGATTTGCCCGGTCGGAGTTGCTTAAGGGTTGATTTATGACCATTATTTCGCATATAATGATTTGAGCGATAATAGGATATATACTACGGAATGTTGCGTACCTATGCATGAAAACATTTCCAGACAAGGAGAGAAAACGACAGATATGATAGATTTGCACATTCACACAGCAGCCTCGGATGGTTCAGATTCTGTCCGGGAACTGGCGGAAAAACTCAGAAAAAATGATATTGATATCTTTGCCGTGACGGACCATGACACGATTGACGGTGCGTTGGAGATGGAAAAGTTCGTCTGGCCGGGCGCACGATTTGTGAAGGGCGTGGAGTTCTCCTGTATTTCGCCGTTGGGCAAGTGTCATATTTTGGGATACGGCTATGACGCTGCGGATTCACAACTGTTGGCGGCGCTTAAGGAGGGCTCAGACCTTCGGATGGCAAAGCTTGAGGCGCGTCTTGCGTATGTGCGGGAGACGTACCAGATCAAATTTACACAGGAAGAACTGGACTGGCTTTATAGTATGAAAAGTCCTGGGAAACCGCATATTGCAGATCTTATGCTTAAGAGAGGAATTGGGAAAGATCGTAACGATGTGATTCGCAATTATATCCATGGAAATTCCGGCAGGATGAAAAAGGGAAGGGACAGGATTTCCGCGCAGACAGCTATCACCGGTATTCTGCATGCGGGCGGTATCCCGGTCTGGGCACATCCGCTTGGCGGGGAAGGCGAAAAGCTGCTTTCGCAGGAGCAGTTCGCGAATCAGCTGCAGACCCTGAAGGAAAGTGGCATTCGCGGTCTGGAATGCCACTATTCACGGTATTCACAAGAACAGGTGCAGTTCCTGCGAAGTATGGCTGTTAAACACGGCTTGCTGATCAGTGGCGGGAGTGATTATCACGGCTCCCGCAAGAATATTGCCCTGGGCACTTTGAACGCAAATGGAGCAGCAGTAAGGGAACAGGATCTGACTATTTTGCAGAATTTATAAATCTTATTCAGATCATGGAAGCCTGCTCCGCCAGCAGTTTTTTGACAGCATTTACGCCATTTATATAATCCTCCAGCTTCGGGAGATGCTCAACCAGTACTGGAGTATCGGGGCTGAGTTTTCCGATTTCCTCCAGATAGAGAGGCAAATCCATCCGGCCTTCTCCGATAGGAACCTCGCGGATTGCCACCGTCGTGCCTGGCATGAGCAGGCAGTCTTTGATGTGGCAGCTTTTGATGTGGGGTCCTAAAAGCGCAAAGGATTTGCGGATCAGCTCCTCCATATGTGTGTAGGTATAAGGGTCTTTGATGAAGTTAATGAGATCCATGTGGACGGCAAATCTTTCCCGATTGACATCATTCAGCAGCTGCAGATATTGTTCCGGCGTATCCGGAACCATCCATTGCATGGGTTCCAGGGTGTAGAAGGTATGTGTGGGCTTTACTTCGTCACAAAGCCACTGTACGAGTTCTACCGTTTTCTGATAGCTGCCGTCTCCAAAGTTTTCCCTGTAGCAGCCGCTCCAGATTTCGCCGAAAGCGCCTGATACATTGACGCAGCAGTCTGCCTGAATATAATCTGCCAGGCAGAGCTGTTCTTTGCTTCGTTCTTTTACCTGAGCGGCTTTCCGGGCGTCAGGCTGGAAGGGAGAATCCCAGATTCCCACCTCCGCAATCCGGATATCACGCTCTCTGGCTGCCTTTACATAGGCATCAATCACAGAAACCGGCTTTGTATAGTCGACCGGGAAGGAGACGGCGCGGCAGCCATTTCCTTTCAGAATATCCGCCCATTCTTCGGGGGAAGAGTGGGGGAAAGAAGTGTTAATTCCGATTCTCATGAATTTCTGCTCCTTTCTATATGGCTTTTTCTAAATCTGCATTCTGTATCATATGATTCGAACGATAAAAGGGGATGCTACTACGGATTGTTACGTGCTTCGTATTCTCGCAATCCTATGGGATAATAAATGGTACCACATCACCAAAGGCCATGGCAAGAACTTTTCCCCATACTGCCATAGATTCAGCAAATATTATTTCAGGAAACCTTAATAATTCCATTGAAAAACCTTTCTTGTATTCGGGAACAAGGAATGCTATACTCGTAACTGACAGTGTAGAGCAGCTGCGTCAGTCAAAAATTCCGGCGCAGTTGGAATGGATCGAACAGAAAAGGAGAGGTTAGCGTATGAAATTTTCAAAGAAACTGACTGCGGTTTTGCTGAGCGCGTTTTGCCTGGCGGCGGCGGTGCCGTCGGTTCCTGCGATGGCAGACAGCCAGAAGGTAGTGACGCTCGGAGCGGATCTGACAGAAGAACAGCAGACGATGATTCTCAAATATTTCGGCATTTATGGAGAGTCGAATATTGAGACACTGACGATTACAAATGCGGACGAGAGAGAACATCTTGGTTCCTACATTCCGCTGGAGCAGATCGGTACCAGGACTTATAGCTGCGCACTGGTTAGCCCGACGACATCCGGTGGTATTCAGGTAAAGACAGCGAATCTTACCTATGTAACCAGCAATATGATCGCGTCGACCCTTTCTACGGCGGGCGTGGTAAATTGTGAAGTATTGGCCGCGGCTCCGTTTGCGGTATCGGGCACCGGGGCTCTTACCGGCGTGCTGATGGCTTATGAGACTGCTTCTGGTGAAACCCTGGATGAGACAAAGAAAGAGACAGCGACTCAGGAGCTTGTTACGACAACGACGATCTCCGACAGTGTCGGAACTGTTGAGGCAACGCAGATTGTCAATGAAACTAAAATACAGGTGATCCAGGGCGATGTGGTCAGCACCGGCGATATCGAGGTAATTGTTGATACGGTCGCGGAGGAAGAGAATGTAACGCTCTCGGATGAGGATCGCGCTCTGCTGGTTGAGCTGATGGAAAAGATCGCCGAGCAGGATTACAACTACGAAGAGATGAGCGAGACACTGGAGCGTGTCGAAGAGAATCTGGATTCTCTTCTCAATGAAGAAAGCGATTCCGAGGAGGAGAGTACAGAGTCCGGCACGGAATCCACAGAGAGTGCGCAGGATACAGCTTCTGGAACGGAAGACTCGACTGAGAGTTCTACTGAAAGCACGGCAGCGGAATCCGAAGAATCAGCTCTTGCCGAAGACAGTATTCTTTTGAATACTGACGAGTCCGCCCTGGGAAGCGATGTCGTGTTTGACGCTACCGATGCATCTGCGCTTGCGGAGACGGAGGCAGGGACGGAAACCGAAACAGAGGCTTCTGATGATTTCGGGTTTGATATTACAGTGTCAGACACCTACGAAGATACGACCGGCAGTGATAGCTCCACGGATACGGTAGATGCGGACGGTTCCGCTGACGCAGATGATAGCTCGGCACAGACCGACGGCTCCGATATTGTCATTGATTTTGAGACTTCTGGCACCGAAGAGACAGTTGATACAGAGGCAATCGAGATTGAAACAGAAACTGAAACAGAGAGCACGGTTCAGGAAATCATTTCCCTGTCAGAACTGGTACTGGATCCGAATACGGAGGAAGATGCTACCGAGACAGCAACGATTGAAGCAGGTCGGAATTATCTGACGATCTCTACCCAGCGCACAGACCTGGTTGCTGGCACCGGAACCATTTCCGTATACAATGCGGTGGACGGTTCCCTGATTGAGACAGTGGAGATGAGCGACACAACAAAGGTTATTTCTGAGCCGATCACAGACGTGGAGAAGCTTTACGAGTTGGGAGAGTGGACAGAAGGAACCGAGTTCCGCATTTATCTGGATACGCCGTTTGCCGCGAATATGTCCTATTACATCATGATTGGCGACGACGCGCTCACGACAGAGGATGGCTCTGCATCGATTCGAACCACGCTGGATAACTCTATCATCAACTGGTATTTTGACACGCTCAGCTACGGCATCGGACTTGACGAGACGGTGGATGGCGTGACAGCGAACAGCGTAGTGACCGGAACTCTTTACGTGGATTCGGAAACATCTGCTTATGCGTTAATTGACAGCATTACTGTTGATGGCGTCGAGACTCTGGCGGATGGGACGGCGATTGCGTTTACGGATAGTTCCACCTTTGAACTGAACATCGGGCAGAGCGGAGAAGCGGTGATTCATGTATCCTATTATGATTCTGCCGATACGATGAATTTCGTGAATGAAGCTACTTATACCGTGACAGTGAATTGATCAAATAGAAAAGTAACAATTTGGAACTGAAACAATCATTTGGCGGCCTGACAGGAATAAGGCAATTGGCGTTTACACACGTTGAAAGTTTATTCTGGCAGGCCGATTCTGTATGGAAGTAGCGTCAGTGTCTGTTTCGCCTGATGTATAAGCTGAACTGGAAATTCATTGAAAAAATAAGAGAGAGGAAAAATATGGACAAGATTTGCTTAAAGGAAAATGGCCTTTCGGTCACATTTGGTATCAACGAAGAGCAGGTGGTAGAACTGCTGGATTTTTCCGTACAGGGACAGGAAAGTAAGGTGGCTTCCCTGCCTGACGCGCCGCATCCGCTGATGGAAGTGCAGATTTCCGGGAAGAGTACCCGTGCGATGCACGGCTATAAGCACAATATGGAGGGCGCTTCTCTTGATTTTCATTATGTGTCGCATGAAATCTGTGAGCAGGAAGGCGGGAAGGAGCTTCTCATCCGCCTGGAGACGGCATACCGGCTTGCCGCGGTTTATCATATGCGGTTTTACGATGAGATACCGATGGTACAGGTCTGGACACAGCTGGAAAACCGGGGAGAAGAAAGTGTAGGACTGGAATACGTGTCTTCTTTTATTTATCAGGGACTCTGCAAAAACGGACAGAAGCCTTATTATGACAAGACTGACATTTATGTGCCGAATAACAGCTGGGCTTCTGAGGCGCAGTGGATTCAGCGTGACGCTGCGGATCTGAATCTGGCCGGGATGACGGTGGATGGTTTTGAACTGCCTGGATTTGGAAATAACCGCTTTTGGTATGGAAGCAGCAGTTCCTGGACGACCTGTGAATATCTGCCGATGGGGATTGCCGCAGACCGGGAGACGAATGAGGTGTTTTTCTTTCAGATTGATACTTCCGGCCAGTGGCACGCGGAATATGGTTCCGGGGCAGGCCGGTGCCTGTACCTTGCATTGAGCGGACCGACGGGTGCTGAGCATGGATGGTGGAAAAATCTTCGCCCCGGCGAATCTTTTGCAACGGTTCCGGCTGCTTTTGGCGTCTCATTCGGAGGCGTCAATGAAGCCATTGCTGCGCTTACAAAATACCGGCGTGCAATCCGCAGGCCCAATGCGGATGATGATAAGCTGAATGTCGTCTTTAACGATTACATGAACTGTCTGATGGGAGACCCGACGGATGAAAAGGAACGCGCAATCATTGACAAAGCGGCTCAGATGGGATGTGAATATTATTGTCTCGACTGCGGCTGGTATGACGACGGTTTCTGGTGGAACCGGGTAGGAGAGTGGAAGGAGTCAGCGGAGCGATTCCCGAATGGGCTGAAGTCTGTCTGCGCATACGCGAACAGCAAAGGTATGAAGATGGGGCTCTGGCTGGAGATTGAAGTGATGGGTATTACCTGTCCGCTTGCGGATCAGCTTCCGGACGACTGGTTTATCTGCCGCCATGGAAAACGCCACATGGATAATGGGCGCTATTTGCTTGATTTCCGCAACCCGGAGGTTCGCGCGTACTGCCGCGGTGTTGTCGACCGTCTGATCCGCGACTATGGTGTGGAATATTTCAAGGTGGATTATAATGTGACGATGGGCTTTGGAAGCGATCTTCACTCCGACAGCTGCGCGGACGCGATTCTGGAGCATTACCGCTGCCTCTACCAGTGGTATGAAGAGATTTTTCGCGACTATCCGGATCTGGTGATTGAGAATTGCGGCTCCGGAGCCCAGCGGATGGATTATGGCATGCTGCGCCTTTTGAGCCTGCAGTCGACGAGCGACCAGACCGATGCGGTTCTCAACAGCTATATCGCCGCCAACGTGGCGAGTGCCGTCACACCGGAACAGGCCGGTATGTGGGTATTTCCCTATGAAACGGACGAGGAGCATATCATCTGGAATATGGTAAATGGCCTGCTGCTGCGCCCTTACATCAGCGGGAGGGTGTGGAACATGGAGCCTTCTGGTATGCGGCTGATGCAGGAGGGAATTGCGCTATACAAGAAAATCCGCGGACACATCCGCACCGGCGTACCGTTTTTCCCGCTTGGCTTTGGACATATCAACGATGAAGTGCTCGCTTATGGAATCCAGGATCAGGATGTCGCGTACCTCTCAGTATTCGCGCCTAAGGCCGATGAGGCCACCATTTCTCTGCCGGATGATTGGAAAGACGCGAAGGTCTCTGTCCTCTATCCGGCAGACGGCCGCTGCACGTACAGATGCCGGGCTGGAAGCTTGTACGTAAAATTCCCGCAGAAGACTGCGGCGAGGCTGTTTCAATTGCGCAGGAGCACTTTAATCAATTAAAGAATGAAAGAAGCTGAAAAAGCAACGCCAGGTTATCATTGTGCAAAATATGGTAAAGGAGATCACTAAATCAGAGGTGGAGGAATCCTTATTCGAGCATATAATAGATGGAAGCGGTCTGACCATGATCCTGGGGCTGATATGAAGCAGTGAATTTACAGTTGCAATTTCTCATGAAATGGACTATAATGCCGAAGTGAGAGACAGGGGAGCCTGTGTGGCAGGCTGAGAGGAAGTCACCCAACTTCGACCCTTGACCTGATGCGGGTAATGCCGCCGTAGGAAGTCGCAAGTCGCTTTTTTCGGAGATACCCGCAAGGGTATCTCTTTTTGTACTCAGATTCAAAACAGCGGTCTGCGGCCTGCTGTTTTGAACAATAAGCAAAAGTTTTCGCCTTCGAAATAAGGCGGAGAAACTTTCACGGAAATCCGTGCGGGTAGAGGGGGAGCGCCCTGTGCCTTGTATCACAGCGATGGGAAGCCGTGTTCCGGCGTGAGAGGGAGCCAGTAAGCTCCGACCGAACTTCTCGGAAAGGCGCTGTTCTTTTCGAATTGTGGCGATGCGTGATTTTTACGCAGATGCTACGGAGAAGCGACGCTGTGAGCTGCCCGTTTCTCCAGAACGAAACATTTATTACTTATTTCAAAGGAGAAGAAGCTATGAAAAAGACAACCAACATTCAGAAACTGGTAACTGCTGCTTTGCTCTGCGCCGTCGCAGTCGTCGGCAGCATGTTTTCCTTCCCCGTACTCGGAAGCAAATGTGCTCCCATCCAGCATATGGTAAACATCATTTGCGCTGTGGTGCTTGGACCTGGCTATGGAGTGTGCGTTGCGTTCTGTGCGAGCCTTTTGCGCAATCTGTTTGGTTTGGGAAGCCTGATGGCGTTTCCGGGCAGCATGATCGGTGCGCTGCTTTGCGGCCTGATGTACTGGAAAACACGGAAGGTTCTGCCGACATTGCTGGCGGAGGTTTTCGGAACAGCAGTGCTTGGCGGTCTGTGCGCGTATCCGATTGCAGTTTTCCTGATGGGAGTAGACGCAGGCGCAGTCGCCTTTTATGCGTATATCATTCCATTCCTGATTTCTACCGCAGGCGGAGCGATTCTCTCAGCAGTTGTCATCTACTCGATGCAGGGATCGGGTGTGCTTGCGAAGGTGCAGGCGCAGATGAATCAGTAAGCAAGACCTCTGGGTATTGACTAAAGCGTTGCTTCGTATTCACTGCGAAGCACGCATAAAGCTTTTTATGCTTATATTTATACATTTCGCAATGCAATTAATTTTCCGGAAATATCTGTTTGGTTCGGAAATACGAATATGCTGTAGCTGAAAGAGGAGCTGTCAAGTGTGGAAGGAATTGTTAGAAAATGTGCGGAAACGCGCGCCGAGGATTCACTGTATCACCAATTATGTGTCTATGAATGACTGCGCGAATGTTCTTTTGGCATGCGGGGCTTCCCCGATTATGGCGATGGATGAGGCAGAGAGCGCGCAAATTACATCAATCTGTGACGGGCTGACCATTAATATCGGTACCTTGAGCAGAACTACAATTCCGGCTATGCTGGCCTCGGGAAAACAGGCAAATGAACTTGGGCTGCCGGTGGTCCTTGATCCAGTGGGAACCGGGGCGTCCGATTTCCGGACGGAGAGTGCGGTTCGGCTGTTAAAGAAGGTCCATTTTACCGCCATTCGAGGAAACGCCTCGGAGCTGCGTGCCCTGTCCGCTGCCAGTGAAAATGTTCTGGAAGGGCGTACGTGCTTGGAAGATCAGGGCAGGGGAAAGGGCGGTTCGGAGAATCCTTGCAGTCCTGCAGTAACTGTCTGCGCCAGCGGTGTCGATGTCAGCGAGCTTGACCGGGTGACGGAAGAAAATCTGGATATCTGGACTGCTTTTGTAAAGGATTTTTCAAGGAAAACGGGGGCAGTGGTGGCGCTGACTGGCACGATCGATATTGTAGCAGATGCGGATGCGGCGTTTATTATCCGTAACGGACACCCGATGATGAGCCGTGTCACAGGGACAGGATGTCAGCTTTCGGTATTGACTTCTGCATTTCTGGCAGCAAATCAGATTTTTTTGGCGGGAGCAGGAGCGTGCAGAAATGACTTGAATAAAGATTCTTCAGAGAATCTTTCCACAGTCGCCGCGGCGGTTTGTGCGATGGGCGTATGCGGAGAGCTTGCGCACAAAAGACTGTCTTGGCAGGACGGGAATGCTGCTTACCGCAATTATATTATCGATGCGGTCTATCATTTGACACCGGAGGTTCTGGAAACGGAGGCAAGGTATGAGATGCGATAAATCGACAATGCAGCTTTACGCAGTGACCGATCGGACGTGGCTTGGCGGTCACACCTTATACGAGCAGGTAGAAAATGCTCTGCAGGGCGGTGTTACCTGTGTCCAGCTTCGGGAAAAGAATCTGCCGGAAGAGGAGTTTCTTGCTGAAGCGATTGCAATTTGCCGTCTCTGCAAACAATATGGTGTTCCGTTTATCATTAATGATAATCTGGACATTGCACAGAAATGCGGTGCCAACGGCGTCCACGTCGGACAGGATGATATGCGTCCGGATGAGGTGCGTAGACGCGTGGGAGACGGGATGATCATCGGTGTGACCGCCCATACTGTAGAGGAAGCGGTCGAAGCCCAAAAGCTCGGTGCGGATTATCTCGGAGCCGGTGCAGTATTTCAGACGGGAACAAAATCCAATACGGTCGCCCTTTCTTATGATACGCTTCGGGATATCTGTGCATCCGTGCAGATTCCAGTCGTCGCGATTGGCGGAATTTCGCGGACAAACCTGATGTCCCTGGCGGGAAGCGGTGTCAGCGGCGTAGCAGTTGTCTCGGCGGTATTTGCAGCACAGGACGTACGGGCAGCATCAGAGGAACTTTTGGAGTTGTCCGGGAAAATAACAGGGCATATTTTGTGAAGCGAGGCAAAACGGGATATCTCAGAAAAGTGACAGGAGAGGCAGAATGAAGACAGTACTATCGATTGCGGGAAGTGATTCCAGCGGAGGAGCCGGTATTCAGGCAGACTTAAAGACGATGACTATGCATGGGGTCTATGGCATGACAGCGATTACTGCGCTCACTGCGCAGAATACCATGGGAGTCACTGCGGTTATGGAGGTCACGCCGGAATTTTTGCGGCAGCAGCTGGATGCTGTTTTCCAGGATATCCGTCCGGATGCGGTCAAGATCGGCATGGTTTCATCGCCGGAGCTGGCGGAAGTCATTGCCTCATGTCTGCGCGAATACCAGGCAGAGAATATCGTCGTAGATCCTGTCATGGTAGCGACCAGCGGTGCGCAGCTTTCAAAGGATACTGCGATCGCACGGATTCGGGATGAGATTTTTCCGATTGCGACGGTCATCACTCCGAACATTCCAGAGGCGGAAGCACTATCCGGCATGGAAATCCGTTCAGAATCAGACATGGAACAGGCAGCCAGGTATCTTGGGGGCACCTATGGAACTGCAGTTCTTTGCAAAGGCGGACACAGCGTTCTGGATGCGAATGATTTGCTGTATGCAGGGCAGTATATCTGGTTTCGCGGAGAACGCATTGCGAATCCCAATACGCATGGAACCGGCTGTACACTTTCAAGCGCAATCGCGTCCAATCTTGCAAAGGGGTTACCGTTGGAAGAGGCCATTCGGCAGGCAAAGGAGTATTTGTCTGCGGCGCTGCGGGCCATGCTGGATCTAGGAAAAGGCTCCGGACCATTAAATCACATGATGATACAAGGGACAACATAAGCATAAAAAGGAGATATACACTACATGGAACGAAATTACACTACACAGATGGATTCCGCCCGCCGCGGCATTGTGACACCGGAAATCGAGACGGTGGCGAAAAAAGAGCAGATGCCCGTTGAAAAGCTGATGGAGCTGGTGGCCTGCGGAAAGGTCGTGATTCCGGCGAATAAGAATCACAAATGCCTGAACCCGGAAGGAGTCGGTTCTATGCTTCGCACAAAAATCAATGTCAATCTGGGCGTCAGCCGTGACTGTAAGGACTATAATATTGAAATGCAAAAAGTCATGTCGGCCGTGGAGATGGGAGCGGAGGCGATCATGGATCTTTCCAGCCATGGAAATACAAGTCCCTTCCGCTGCAAGCTGACGAAGGAATGCCCGGCGATGATTGGCACCGTACCGGTGTATGACAGTGTCATTCATTATCAGAGGGATCTGGACACCCTTACCGCACAGGATTTCATCGATGTAGTACGGCTTCACGCGCAGGAGGGTGTGGATTTTGTTACACTGCACTGTGGTATTACGCGCAAGACGATTGATCAGATCCGCACGCATAAGCGCAAGATGAATATTGTTTCCCGCGGCGGTTCTCTGGTATTCGCGTGGATGTGTATGACCGGAAATGAGAATCCTTTCTATGAATATTATGATGATATTCTGGAAATCTGCCGGGAATACGATGTGACAATATCCCTTGGTGATGCCTGCCGCCCGGGCTGCCTGGCGGATGCGACGGATGTCTGCCAGATAGAAGAACTGGTACGCCTGGGCGAATTGACAAAGCGAGCCTGGGAAAAAGACGTGCAGGTTATGGTGGAAGGCCCCGGCCATGTGCCGATGGATCAGATTGCAGCCAATATGAAAGTACAGCAGACAATCTGTATGGGAGCGCCATTCTATGTACTGGGGCCTCTGGTGACGGATATTGCGCCTGGATATGACCACATCACGTCCGCGATTGGCGGCGCGATTGCAGCCATGAACGGAGCGGCTTTCCTGTGTTATGTGACACCGGCGGAGCATCTGGCATTGCCAAACGTGGACGATGTAAAACAGGGAATCATTGCCAGCAAAATTGCGGCGCATGCGGCGGATATCGCAAAAGGCATCCCAGGCGCGCGCGACATCGACGATAAAATGGCTGACGCACGCCGCAAACTGGATTGGGAAGCCCAGTGGGAATGCGCGATTGATCCGGAAACGGCGAAGGCGATCCGTGCAGACCGTTCCCCGGAGCATGACGATACCTGTTCTATGTGTGGAAAATTCTGTGCGGTGCGCAGCATGAACAAGGCGCTCAATGGGGAGCATATTGATATTTTGTAAGTCTCTAAATCTCCGGCGCAAAGTGAAACGACTATGTCATTGGCCATAATATTTGAAAATGTCATTCGGTTATATAGGACAGTCGATTCGTTCCAATGTTTTAGGATGCATTACAACGAATCGTGAATCTGCGATATATCCGGAGGGCATTTTTTCATCTTTTTCATCTGAATTGTTCCGGTTCCTAAATCTAATAAAATTATTTCTTGACAGATGCTAAAAGAAGCAGTATGATAAACCATAGAAACAATCTATACGACAAACACATGTTTTTTAAATAGATCTCGTTTTTTTCAGTTATCACTATGGAAATATCAATGAAAGCTCGATCTATTTAAAAAACATGGCGGCATCGATATATGTCAGATCTATTTTAATAATCATGGCGGCATCGATCGATATGTTTTTTATAGCTTATTATTACGAAGGAGTTTTATTA
>JAJPXU010000065.1 GCA_021205305.1 Lachnospiraceae bacterium | reverse complement strand
GACTAAAGTAAAATGTCTTGGAATTAATCGTCTTGAGCCCGGTTTTCATAATCCCTTTTGCGTTAAAATAATAGTATTTCCCATCAATTTTTTTCTTTCTTCCGGCCACGCGAACGCCGCCCGAAGTAAAATAAGACTTGCCCGCAGAAAATGTCATCCAGGTGCTTGTTGCCATAATGCCTGTTTCCGTATCGAAATAATAGGTATTATCCCCTACTTTCTTAAGCCCGGTCGCACAGGTTCCATCCTTGCAAAAATAACGTTTTCCCTCTGCAAATTTCTTCCAGGAGCTCTGGAGCATATTCCCCTTTTCCAGGGTAAAATAATACATCTTGGAATCAATCACCTGCAGTCCGGTAACCATCTCTCCGTCTACGTAATAGTGGACTTTACCCGCCGCATCGGTTACCCAGCCGTTCAAAACCGCCTCTGTCTCTTCCGCTGCTACAACCTGGCACAACATCTCGTCCGTCAGCAGTAACCCAGATATCATAAATAACATTGAAAATAATACGAATGCAATCTTGCGCGGTGCGCATTTTCCCAATCTCTCCCACATTTCATTTCTCCCTCTCTTCATGCACAGAAATTTTCAATAATTATAACATATTTCTCCACATAATTCCTTAAAATTTGTCAACGTTTTCCTACGGATATGTTAATAAAGTATTACGCCCGTTCCATTTTCGTAACATTTCAGAATCATTCCTTTTTACAGCCGTTCCCATATATATTTTGCCACCTCGTCCATACAGACTTCCCTGTCATCATTATTTGGAAATCTCTTCGTGATCCCGGCGCGCGTGATGTTTTCCTCTGAAAAATCCTCCTGATCCGCCAGGAACCTCCGGCACATCTCGGAATAGTCCGGAACCACCTGCTTTTTTTCCCGCTTCATAGCACGCTCCAGGCGACGGCCATCTTCTACCTCAATATAGAGCGGAACAACCCGGTCGGCGCCATAATAATCCCGAATCTTTTCATATGACACCAGTGTCCCCAACACTAGATAATTGAAATGCTCCATATCTATCGATTCGCTGTCCGCCGTAAAATAATGCCATGGCCCCTGCACGGTATCATAAGTTCTAAGTTCGATCACTCTCCCCTCCGTCTGCATCTTCCACAGGATATCCTCAGTCACAAAATGGTACTCCACGCCATCCGTCTCCTTCGCGCGGATTGGACGCGTCGTATAAAGGACAATCGGCCGAAGCCCCAGTTCCTTCCGAGAGAGAAGTTCCGAATAAATCGTATCCTTTCCGCTCGCGCTTTTTCCCATAATGTAAAATATCTTTCCCATTTCCTTTAAATCTCCATCTGTCTTTTTCCCGATAAAACTATTCCCGTATCTTCACATTTAAAAAGTTACTCAGCAGCTTCTTTCTTTTCCAACATTTTCGTCCCCAATACTCATTTGAGATTCAAACGTCACACATCGGATTGTTTTTTCACTGTAATCTGCCAACCCCTGCACGTTCAGCCCGTACTCCCGATAACGCGCAAGCAGCCCGGGCAATTCTTCAGGGATACGCTCTCCCGGCACTAAAATCGGAATTCCGGGCGGATAAAGATAAACAAATTCTGCAGCAATCCGCCCCGGACTATCCTTTAGCAAAATGGCCTCATGGGCAAGTCCGTCCGCTTCCGCCATCGAGACAGTCTCCTCTGACTGTGGCAAAGGAAATGCATTCTCCTCATTTGACGATTCTATTGGTTCCTGACATATGTTCTTCCTACCTGTCCCTGTATCTTCCCGCGCGGCATTGCCTGAACCAAAATGCTCCGACAGCCGCGCGTCCGTCTCCAAAAGTGCCCGTTCCAGACGCTCAAATCCTTCCCGCGTATCCGCAATCGTCAGGATCGCCGTGATATATCGCTCCGCTGCCATTTCCACTTCCAGATGATACCGCTTGCGCAGGATATTTGCAAGTCCTGGTCCGGTCAGGTTCCTGCACCCTTCCGTTGAAATCAATACTTTTGACCGGTCATAAGCAAAAGCAGATAATTCCGGTTCCTCTCCCGTCACAAGGTGCAAATGCTTCAGCTTGCCCAGATGCTCCCGCAGCACCTGCAGCCGCTGCACAAAACAGCCAAACAACTCCTCTTTTCGCGTCTCCATCAGGCGGACACACTCGTCCATCCCGGTCATCAGGACATAACTGGGACTGCTGCTCTGAAAAATACCAAGATATTTCCGCAGCCGCTCCCGGTCCGCGCGCGCCCCTTTTACGTGGAGAAGCGCGGTCTGTGTCAGGGACGGCATCGTCTTATGCAGGCTGTTAATCACGATATCCGCCCCGCAGGAAAGCGCCGATTCCGGAAAATACGAGTGCATCGCAAAATGCGCGCCGTGCGCCTCATCCACAATCAGAATCGCGCCCGCCCGGTGCACTTCTTCCGCGATTCCACGAATATCCGATACGACGCCGTCATACGTCGGAGATGTAATGAGAACCGCCGTGATTCTGCTGCTAGTTTCTCTCCTGTCTGTGTTGGCATCAACCTGTTTCTGATTTTCATAGCAACATTTTTCTGAGAAATCGGTTCCCTGCCCACACATTCCCTCTTCCAACGCGGCACGCACCTGCTCCGGCCGAATGCTTCCGCAGATGCCGCGCCGCGTATCCGTCTCCGGGTAAAGCCAGGTCACGCGAAGCCCGTTCAAAAGCGCGGCATTGTATGCCGCCTTATGGCTGTTCCGCGCCATCAGGATTCGCCCGCCGCGCCGCACGGAAGCGGAAACTGCCGCCAGAATTCCGCAGGTACTTCCGTTGACCAGATAATACGTCTCGTCAGCCCCATACAGGTGCGCCGCCCGCTCCTGTGCTTCCAGGAGAATTCCTTCCGAGTGATGCAGATTGTCAAAGCCATCAATTTCCGTGATATCGATCGCAAACGCGTCCGCAAATGACTTCATCTGCCGTTTATGCCCCGGCATATGCAGGGGGTAGGCATCCGATGCTGTGTATTCCGTTAATTTATCCAGCAAGTATTCTCCCAAGCCAAAATCCTCCATTATATGTCTCAGATTTGCAACGCAAATCTGAGACGCAGGCCGCGCCATTGCCGAAGGCAATTCTGCATGGCACGGCTCTCCGGTATATGTCACAGATTTGCAAAGCAAATCTGTGACGCAGGCCGCGCCATTGCCGAAGGCAATTCTGCATGGCACGGCTCTCCGACTATGTCAAACACTCTCTGCCGCCTGCATCAGCTCCTCCAGTGTCCCAAACTGGTAGCCCATCCCTTCCCACCGCGTCAGCAGCTCATCAAGAATCGCGGCGTTCGTCGAAGACGTATTGTGCAGCAGCACAACCGCTCCGGGATGTATCCGGCCAAGCAGCTTTTCAAACGCCTCCTCCTCGGTCGGCTGATCGTCCTGATACCAGTCGACATAGGCCAGACTCCAGAAGAAGGTCTGGTAACCCAACTCCTGTGCCATCGAAAGATTGCTCTGGCTGTACTTGCCCTGCGGCGGGCGATAATAGTTCGAGATTTCCTGCCCGGTCGCCTCGTAAAACAGTTCTTCCAGCTCCTCTATTTCCGCCTGGAATGACTCCATATCCGAGATCGCGGACATATCCGGATGGTGCGCCGTGTGGTTTCCCACCGTATGCCCTTCCGCGAGCATCTGATTCACCAGCCCCGGATTATCCTCCACAAAATTTCCGACAACAAAAAAAGTCGCAGAAACGCCATGCTTTTTCAGCGCTTCCAGAATCGCCGGGGTATTTCCGTTCTCATATCCACAGTCAAACGTCAGATAAATGACATTTTCCTCTGTATTGCCGACAAAATATGCGTCATACTGCGCCAGTTCCTCTGCCGTAGCATTTGCCACCGGCGTTTTTCCTTCCTCCTGAAAGCTCAGGCCCCAGTTTTCCGTCGTCTCCGCCGACACAACCGTACTTTCCGGATCAGAATCGCCGGCGGATACCGCACCGGTCTCTTCCCCATCCGCTTCCGAGACATAGCCATCCTCGGCGGTTTCCCCCGCAGTTTCCGAACTCTGTTCGGTGCCCGATGGTACACTCGCCGTCAGATACGCCGCCAGTCTTCCTGTAAAAAAAGCGGCGATAAACAAAACTGCCACCGCCGCCTTTTTCCAAAATACTACATCATGCCCATTTTCAAACATATCACTGCCCCGATTCGCTCTTACCGCAGTATATGCAGCGAATCGGGCAATTATAATAAACAACGTAAGCCGTTTTACTTTGCGCAGGCAGCCATTCCCCGCGCGTCTGTGTGCCGCGTTCTCACGCTTTGCTTACGCTTCGGTTTCCGTCTCGGTCTCAGTCTCTTCCTCGGAAATCTCCTCAATCACAGCGTTTTCCTGCAAAAACTCGTATACCTTATCCATGAGGAAGTACCGCATCAGGTCTTCTTTGCTATAATACTCCTCCACTTCTTCCGCCGTCTCAAAACCATAGTACTCCGCGTACCGCTCCAGGCCTTCCTGATACTCTTCGTCCGAAATCTCCATCCCTTCCGTCTCAGCAACCGCCATCAGAAGCAGCTCCTGCTGCAGGCTTTCTTCCACCGCGCTTTCCAGAAGCCCCATAAATGTTTCTTCCGAGCCAAAATAAGTCTCAATAAAATCCGCATATTCCATCGAATAGTAGCTTGCGATCAGTTCATAATACGCAACCGCATCATCCATACAGTAGTCCACCAGATCCTGCGGATACTCCGTCACCTCAGAACAAGCGGCAAGCGCCGTGTAAAGCGCCTCCTGCACATTCGTAAGCCACGTATCTTCCGCGTCCTCCTCCAGATAACTGCGGATATATTCCAGATAAGAATCTACATCCGTATACTCGCCATCCGTCGCAGTCTCCACGACTTCGTCCGACAGCTCCGGTACGCTCATAATCGAATTCACCGTAACGGTAAACACAACCGCCTGTCCGGCCAGATCATCATAATAGTAATCTTCCGGGAAGGTCAGGTCCAGATCTACGGTCTCTCCCACTTCCACCCCGATCAGGCCTTCCTCAAAGCCGTCAATGAAAGTGCCGGAGCCAATCTCCAGTTCATAATCTCCGGAACCGCCGTCAAATTCCTCTCCATCCAGCGTACCCACGTAAGTAATATCCACGGTATCGCCGTCCTGCACCGTACCTTCCGTCAGCCATTCCACTGCATCCGAATAGCTGATCAGATCCTCTGCCTCGGCCAGAACCTCCTCGTCCGTCACTTCTGCCGAATCCACCTGAACCGTCAGCCCCTTATACTCGCCAAGCACCGCATAATCCAGTGCGGTATAAGTCGGGCGCGCCGCCTCCGTCTCTGCTTCCGTCTCCTCCTCTGTATCGTCTTCCACGATCACATCCGCATCCGTTTCATTCTCCGTAGTCACTTCCGTCTCATCTGCCAGCACAGCAGCCGGAGCCGCGCTGACCGCCAGCACACAGGCACAGGAAAACGCCAGTAAAACATTTTTTCTTTTCATAAAAATAAATCCTTCCTTTTTTATTTAAAACACCTCACCTGCCGCAGTCTGGTTATGCGTTCTATCGTTTAGCGGCAGACATTTGTGTTCAGTATAACATATCTGCGGATTTTTTAAAGCTCTTTTAAAAAAATTAAGAAAAGCTGATTTGCGCTTGCCCTTTTATCGAAAGAATGGTAGAATAAACCACAGTGAACTTGCAAAGAGCAAGCCGTTGCAGGAAACATACATACAAATCCTGTTTACGAAATTCAAATGACGGAGGTACTTATGTCAACCTTTCTAAAAGTATTACTGATCATCCTGATTATCCTTGTAGTCGCGCTTGTCGTACTCTATTTTGTCGGGCGGCGGATGCAGAAAAAGCAGATCGCGCAGGAAGAACAGATGGAGGCCGCGAAGCAGACCGTTTCGATGCTGGTTATAGATAAAAAAATGTTGCCCGTAAAGCAATCCGGACTCCCACAGGCGGTGATTGACCAGACGCCAAAGATGATGCGCCGCTCCAAACTGCCGATCGTAAAGGCAAAGGTTGGCCCCCGCATCATGACACTGGTTGCCGACGCTAAGGTATTTGATGTGATTCCGGTTAAAAAGGAAGTCAAGGCCGTAGTCAGCGGCATCTACATCATGGAAGTCAAGAGTGTCCGCGGCGGTACACTGGAGAGAAAACCGGACAAGAAGCCCGGATGGCGCGCGCGTCTTTCCTCTTTCGTTTCCAAAAAGCAGAAAGAGCTGAACGAAGAAGAGAAGGCTATGAAAGCACAGAAATCTCAGAAATCTTCCAAAAAGTCAAACAAAGCCTGAAAACAAGTCCCACTGAAATAACTTCGGTGGGACTTTTCATATACATCCTGTATAAACGGAAACCGACACCTTCCTGCTTTTCCCCGGGAAATCATTCCCCGACTTCAGAGCGGTTGCCCACAATTCCGTGACAATCCTACACACATTCCGCGGCAGGCATCCCGGTCATCGTCTGTGACGGCGTCCGCAGCGAAGACAGCGGCGGGAGATGATCCTTCGTCATGATGCGAATCTGAATACGGCTGTCAGACACATGTTCATAATTCAGTTCCAGAGCATAGTCAACGATAATCTCAATCATCTCATCACTTTCTGACACCTGCATGGCGCCCACATCAAAGCCCGCGAGCAAATTTCCGGCCGGGGTATTGTACCAGCTCACATTCTTTGTATTTTCCTCAAAAATCATCTTTGTATAGACAGAGCCCCTGCGGAGCACCTCCAGATGGCGGTCGCGCAGCGTGATACGGTTTTTCATCACCTCGCCGCTCTCCTCATCCATCTCCTCATATTCCACATAATGCTTTCCGTTGCGCAGGTAATACTTGCCGGGAGAAAAGACTTCCACCTCATCGTCCTGTCCCTCTTCTGCCGGACTATTGCCTGACGATTTCACATGATGGAGTCCTTTTACACTAATCCAGACATCTTTTGTCATAGCATTATCCTCTTGTTCCTCTGATCACAGTTACAGGTCACCCAATAGCCAATTATCCCCTGCCGCAGCCACTGCAATTGTAACCTGTAACGGCATCTGCTTCCACTCATCCGAATACCCTGCGATCAGTATTCTTCAATATTAATCTTCTGTATTGTCTCAATATCATACGGCAGAATCGAATTGGCAAAATGCCCGAACTTCTCCGCCATATCGCTGACGAAGAACCGATACGGCTCCGTCGCGGGGGGATCCGCGGGCTCATCGGGATTCTCAAGCCCCTCCCGCTTCAAAAGCTCTCCCAGCTCCTTCGCCGTCTCATAAGCCGGATTCACCAGCGTAATCTTCTCGCCCACGATTTCCCGAATCAGCGAACGCAGCAGCGGATAATGGGTACAGCCCAAAATCAGACTGTCTATGTCCTTCTCCAACAGCTCATCCAGATAACGCCGCGCCACTTCCTTTGTGACGGAGTCCTTCAGCCAGCCCTCTTCCACCAGCGGACAAAACAGCGGGCAGGCCTTTTCATAGACTGTGATCGCCGGGTCCTCCTCGTAAATCAGCTTCTGGTACATATGACTGTTAATCGTACTCTCTGTCCCGATCACGCCAATCCGCCGATTCCGCGTCGCACTCACCGCCACCCGCGCACCCGGACGAATCACACCGATAATCGGAATGTCCAGCTCCTTCTCCACCTCATCCAGTGCCAGCGCACTTGCGGTATTGCAGGCAATCACGATCGCCTTAACGTCCTGCGTCCGCAGAAAATGAATGATTTGCCGCGCGTAGCGGACAATCGTGACTTTCGACTTGCTGCCATAGGGCACACGCGCCGTATCTCCAAAATAAACGATATGCTCCTTTGGAAGATTCCTCATAATCTCCCGCGCCACCGTCAGGCCGCCGACACCGGAGTCAAAAACACCGATGGACGCCCTGCAGTCCATATGATTCGTTTCCATTGCGTGAACCTCGTTTTTGTAATTATTGTAAAATGAAAATACAGTCTTTAGCAGATAAATCTGCACATCTCCGCTTCGCTCCGGTCGGTGAATATCCCGCACGAAGTGTGGGATGCCACCCGGCGAGGACTAAACGCGTGCCACTGGCACGCAGCACCTGTCTTTTCATTTTGATGCTGCTCTGAACTGTTTTATCATTTTAAAACAAAACCGCTTCTCCGTCAACCATCGCGTAGCAGACCGCCGCTTCCTCCGGAAATTCAGCCCTGCCGGCGGTCGCCTCTGTCACCGCTTCCCGCAGCGCGGCCGCCTGTTCCTTCGGAACGACCGTGCGCAAAAGTACGATATCGGTATACTCCGAATCCAGTAATGGCAGCCCCTGAGAGCCCAGTAAATACTGAATCCTGCCAACCCCGGTATAATCCGTCCGGATCGCCAGCCGCACGCCTTCCTGTTTTTCAATAATGGTACTGCTTCTGAGGCCCTCCTGCACAGACTTTGAGTAAGCGCGCACCAGGCCGCCCGTCCCCAGAAGAACGCCGCCGAAATACCGCGTCACTACCACGACCATATTATGGACATCCTCACCCAGCAGCACCTCCAGCATCGGCCGACCCGCCGTCCCCTGCGGCTCACCGTCGTCGCTGCACCGCTGCAGTTCCTGCCGCTCTCCAATCACATAAGCGAAACAATTGTGCCTCGCGTCCCAATATTTTTTCTTCATAGCAGCGATAAAAGCCAATGCGTCCTCCTCGCTGTCCACCGGACGCACAGTCGCGATAAAACGAGACTTTTTTTCCACAATCTCGGCTTCGCCGCCTTTGTATACGATCTTCATAAAACCGAAAACCTCTTCTTTCTCTGCCTGTTATCATAACGCTTCCATATCTTCACAATTACCAGCCATCTTACTACAAAATTTCCATCCCGGCAACTACATAAATCTAGGCTGTCACCATATCCACTGTATAATGCTAACAATTTCGGAAAATACTACTTAAATGGTACGCAGGCAAAAAGGATTTCTATCCATTTCCCGCTCCGATAAACGACCAAAGCAGGTACAGAACATCATCGTCGATACAGAACATCACCACGCATCGCAGAAAGGAACCACCTCTATGAGTGACGCAGACAAAAACACACAACGAATCGGAACTCACAATTCTTTGCAGAATTTCTGGCAGGCACTGAAACGGGTTCCCTGGAAAAAAATTGGCCTCGGCATTGCCACGGCCGCGGCGGTATTTTTTCTCACGATGCTCATTATCATATGGCGCCTGATTGCGGCTGCTCCTTCTATCGATTCCATCGATGTTTCCCCGTCCGGGTCGGCCACCTGGATCTGCGATGAGGATGGAAATTACCTGCGCCGCCTCTCTCTCTCAGAATCCAACCGGGACATTGTGTCGCTGGAGGAAATTCCGGACTCGCTTCAAAACGCAATTGTCGCCATTGAGGATTCGCGCTTTTATGAACATAACGGCATTGACCTGCGCGGCATCGCGCGCGCTTTCTGGAGAGGCATCACCAGCGGCTCCTTCTCGGAGGGCGCCAGTACCATCACACAGCAGCTGATCAAAAACAGCGTTTTCACAGACTGGACGCAGGAGAATTCCTTTGCCGACCGCTTTGCCCGGAAGGTACAGGAGCAGTATCTGGCACTTCAGCTGGAAAGGCAGCTTTCGAAAGAAGAAATCCTCGAAGATTACCTGAATACCATCAATTTCGGTTCCGGCTGTTACGGCGTGGAGGCGGCGGCGCAGCGGTATTTCGGCAAGGAAGTCTCCGACCTGACTCTCTCTGAATCAGCCGTTCTCGCAGCAATTCCGCAAAACCCTACCGCTTACAATCCAATCGAGTACCCGGAGGCGAACCAGACCCGGCAGCGCCTGATTCTGCGCTATATGGAAGAGCAGGGTTACATTTCGCACGAAGAGCGAATGGATGCGCTCGAAGATGATGTTTATCTGCGCATCAGCGCCTATAACGAATCCTATGAAGCCGATTCGGCTTATTCCTATTACGAGGATGCACTGATCGACCAGGTCACAGAGAAGCTGATGTCTGAGCTGAACTACTCCTACGAACAGGCTACGAAAGCCGTATACAGCGGCGGTCTGCGCATCTATTCCGCGCAGGATGCCGCGCTTCAGGAAATCTGCGACGAGGAATTTCAAAATCTTTCCAACTTTCCCGAAGGTACACAATACGGCGTCGACTACTCGCTTGTCATTCAGGAGGCTGACGGCTCCACCACCACATACGGCTCCGAAGCCCTGCGCGCGTGGGTGCAGGAAAATTATGACTCCTCCTTTGACCTGCTCTGTGATACGCAGGAGGAAGCGCAGAGCTATGCGGACGCGTTCCGGGAGAACATTTTAAATTCAGATTCGATTGCCGATTCCGCCATCGATAACAGTGCAGCTCTAAATCCTGATGCCAATTCAGTTGATGGCAGTGATACTGGCACAGCAGATATAATGAATACCAGTGATACAACCGTGAATAGCAGCAACAATGCCGACGCCTCGGGCGCGATTTCCCGCTCCGTACTTTCCGAGCGCCTCACCCTTTCCCCGCAGCCGCAGGCTTCCCTTGTCCTGATCGAGCAGGAGACCGGCTTCGTCCGCGCGGTTGTCGGCGGGCGCGGCGAAAAGACGGCCAGCCTGACGCTGAACCGCGCAACCGATACGACCCGACAGCCCGGCTCCACTTTCAAAATTCTGACGGCCTATGCCCCCGCGCTGGATTCCGCAGGACAAACGCTAGCCACGCTCTACGAAAACGAACCTTACGAATACGAGGACGGCACATCGGTCAGCAACTGGGACATCACCGACTATTCCGGCACCGTCACCATCCGCGAGGCCATCACCCGCTCTATCAACGTCGTCGCCGTCCGCTGCATCACCGAAATCACCCCGCGTCTGGGCTTTACCTATGCCGAACGGCTCGGCATATCCACTCTCGTCGACGACTGGGATTCGCCGGACGGAACCTCTGACGTCATCCAGCCGCTCGCACTCGGCGGCATCACAAATGGCGTAACCAACCTCGAGCTCTGCGCCGCCTACGCCACTATCGCGAACGGAGGACTGTATGCCGAACCTCTTTTCTTTACCCAAATCCTCGACCGCGATGGAACGGTACTGCTGGACGCTACCGGGCGCTCCGCCGCAGCGGATGCCGAAGTGAGCACCATCGACGGCGAATCTGGCTCTGGCGCTACTGCGCTCTCCAGTCAGCGGACCCTGGGAAGCAGCAATCGTGCTACAGCTACAGCAATCTCCAGCCAGCAGACAGATGCCGATGCCGCATCCTCCGAATTTGACAGTTTCACCCGCGCTCTACAGGATAGCACCGCCTTTCTGCTCACAAGCGCCATGGAGGACGTCGTTTCCTCCGAAGACGGAACTGCTTACGGCACCGTCTCCGCCGCCGGGCAGCCCGTCGCGGGCAAAACCGGCACCACCTCCAGCTACAAGGACATCTGGTTCGTCGGCTACACGCCCTACTATACCTGCTGCGTCTGGGGCGGCTACGACAACAACCAGGCACTCCCGGACGGCTCCATCTGGCACTCCTACAGCCGCGTCCTCTGGACATCCGTGATGGAGCGAATCCACACGGGACTTCCCACCGGAAAATTCACACAGCCCGAAAGCGTCGTCGAAGTCACCCTCTGTGAAGAAACGCATCTACCCGCCGCAGACAGCTGTTCTTCCGTCTACACAGAGTATTTTGCCGCGGGAACCGAACCTGACGAGATCTGCTCCGGGCATGAAACCGAGACCGAGTCAGAAACAGAAAGCGAGACAGGAGAAATCACCATTTACCAGGATCTTCTGGAAGAGCTGCTGCCGGAAACCGAAACGGAAAGCGAGACAGAGAGAAAAACGGAAGCAGAAGTAGATAATACGGATGATAAAGGAGACGAAATAAATGACGAAACAAATAAAGAATCGGATGATGAAACAGCAACTGAGACAGACAACGATTCGGACAATATCCATCCGGAAAAAGAAAATTCCAGCAGCACCGAAGAAACCAGTTCTCTGGATGACCTGATGAGCCGTCTGATTGGAGAAGGTTTTTCCATCTACTGATATCTCTTTTATTTGTCACTACACCATTTTTATTCCTTTTCTTCCCACGCTTATAGACCCACGCAAAATATGCGCGGGTCTATCCATCTCGCTTCATTATCATAAGGTTACCATTCATTGTTTTATCCACAAAGCAAACTGCGTTTACATAGTATCATATAAAGGCATAATTTGTTCATAGATTTGTGCAAAGTCCACCTCACACCCACTGTTGCATATTTCCTTGTCTTGCAGCAAATCTCCGCGAACAGATTGTTCCGCCGCCGAGCACTGTGGAAAGATTTTCGCTTTAAAGATTCCCACCGGTACTTTATCGCCAAACCCGTAAATTCTGGGCGAATCACTTTTCTCAAATTCATAAACCAAAACTTTCTTCCGGTATGGTTCGATTAGCCAATATTCCCGCACTCCGGCTTTTTTATATTTGACCAATTTCAATCCACGATCTTTAAAGGAAGTCGACTTCGACAAAATCTCCACTACCAAATCCGGCGCTCCAAATACACGCCCATTTCTAAATTTCGTCGGATCACATACAATCAGCACATCGGGCTGCACGACTGTCCTGTCATCACAATCAAGCTGAACGTCTACAGGAGAGGTAAATGCAAAACAGGAGCCATGATTTCTTTCAATGTAATCTGTAAAAAAACGCCAAACCCGATCGCCAACCGCCTGATGTAGGTAACTTGGCGCCGCCATATCGTAGATCACACCATCAATTAACTCCGCTCGCTGCTCATCCGGCAAAGCCAGATAATCCTCCAGTGTATACTTTCCTTGCTGTTTCCGTGTCGCATACTCTGCCAGCGCTTCAGAAACAATCTCAGACTCCTGCTCATCAAAGGCATATTCCCTGCTTTTCCGATTTCTGTTATTTCCCATATTATCCCCTTTATCTGCCATACAAAATCCCCCTTTTCATATACAGCACATTTAAATTATTTTATTTTTTTGTTTTCTCTCATTATATATCACATCTCTATTTTATTTTCAAGAAAAATAAATTGATGTGTGAAAATCAGAATATACTTCACAAAATGATGGATTCTTGGTATAATAAATACGTTACCGCACCCAAACTGGTAACAGGGAGGGGTGTACTTATGTTTCCTTTACTTTCTTTTTTATCCGCCGTCACGGCAAATATAATTGCCTACTATATTCGCAAATGGCTGGACGGGGAATTTTAGTCGGTAACACCAGCCTAAACGGTTTACTTCACCGTTAAAGAGGGAGAAAGCCCAGAGCGCTGCAACACTCTGGGCTTTCACTTATATCCTTTACTTTCTTTCGCCTAATCACAATATATCATAGGTAAATAGATTTTACAACCTTTTTTTCAGTTTTGAAAATGCCTCCCCGAACTTTTTTTCAGAAATGATTGACGAAATTCATTCTCTGTTTTATAATAGGATTCTGTCTGGAGAGTTATCGAAGTGGTCATAACGAGCCGCACTCGAAATGCGGTCGTCCTTTTTGGGCGCGTGGGTTCGAATCCCACACTCTCCGCTTTACCGAACACCCGCAGATGGCGCTGCTGTCTGTGGGGTTTTTCATGTACAGCCCCCTTTTTCACATTTTTTTCAAATACCGTTCACTTTTCTATCACAAGAAAACAGTATCCTGTTTTCAGCACCAGACAAGAAGTGCTAAAAATCTTTCTTTTTCATACTCGCCGGGATCGCAATGATCCCGGCCCTCCCTTTTAAAAAGCCAGCCGGAGCAAGATGCCCCGGCTTTTCATATTATACCTGTTCCAAACAGAATGCCGTAGTCTGCGCCTCGATCAGCGCCCATCAAACGTCCATTTGATCTTTCAGCGCCGCCTGCTGCGCAGGCTATGTGCCGCTAACGCGTCTGACATTACGCCTCCTGCAAAAATGCGCGGTATCCTTTAAATGCTTCATAAATATCCGCCTTGCTGGTGACCTCCATCGGGGCGTGCATATTCAGAACCGCCACGCCGCTGTCGATGACTTCCATGCCGTAAAGGGCGGTTATGTAAGCGATCGTTCCGCCGCCGCCGATGTCGACCTTGCCCAGCTCGGCTGTCTGGAACGCCACCTGATGTTTTTCCAACATTGCGCGGATTGCCGCGACATACTCCGCGTTCGCGTCGTTGCTGCCGCTCTTTCCGCGGGAACCGGTAAATTTGTTGAATACCAGGCCTTTTCCGAAGTAGGCGCTGTTTTTCTTCTCAAAACAACCCGCATAAAGCGGATCGTAAGCCGCGCTCACATCGGAAGAAAGCATACGGCTGCGGCTCAGTGCGCGGCGCAGAGCCAGCTCACTGTACTGTCCCGCGGCGTCCATCAGCTCCGCGACGGTGTTTTCAAAGAAACGGGACTGCATGCCTGTCGCGCCGACGCTGCCAATCTCTTCCTTATCTACCAGCAGACAGCAGCAGGTGCGCTCCTGCGCGGGAACACTTAAAATTGCTTCCAGAGAAGTATAGGCGCACACGCGGTCATCCTGACCGTAGGCCATCACCATGCTGCGGTCCAGGCCGCAGTCTCTCGCCTTCGCCGCCGGAACAATCTCCAGCTCCGCAGACAGGAAATCTTCTTCCTCGATATCATAGCTCTCTTTGAGGATCGCAAGAATATTTTTCTTCACAGCATCCTTCGCCGCGGCCTGCTCCGCATTTGCCTCTTTGTCCTTTTCCGTTTCGCTCTGTGCTGTTTTTTCTTCTTTATATGGGCGGCTGCCGACCAGCAGATCCAGCTGTTCCCCTTCGATCACAAGGCGTGCCTTCTTCTCCATCTGCTCCCCGGCAAGGTGAACCAGAAGATCCGAAACAAAGACCACCGGATCCTCGTCCTTTTCTCCAACGCACACCTGCACCTTTGTGCCATCCTTTTTCACCACCACACCATGAATCGCCAGCGGAATCGTCACCCACTGATATTTTTTGATGCCGCCGTAATAATGCGTATCCAGATAGGCCATCTCCGTGTCCTCATACAGCGGATCCTGCTTCACATCCAGGCGTGGGGAATCAATATGCGCGCCGAGGATGCGCATACCCGCCTCCATCGGTTGCTCGCCGATCACAAACAGCGCAACCATCTTTTCCATATTGACGGCGTAAACCTTATCCCCCGTCTTCAGCGTTTCCCCGGATGCCCGAACCTCTTCAAGACTGCGGTATCCGTTTTCACGCGCGATGCGCACCGTCTCCGTCACACATTCCCGCTCCGTCTTTCCGACATTTAAAAAAGCGCGGTAGCGCCCCGCCAAAGCCTCCAGCTCCGTGAGCTGCTCTTCAGAATATGAATTCCATGCGTTATCTTTTTTCATTTGTATCATCCGCCTTTCTATTTATGCTAACACTTCAGAACAGCAGGTAAACGCTGCCTGCTGTTCTGAAAAATTCGTAACTGTTCAGTACCTTCACAGTTACGGGGGAAAAGCCCATTTAAAATCGCTGCGCGATGGGGATTATCCCATCCGGTTTTTGGATGGGATGCCACCCGGCGAGGGCTTTTCCCCACATAATATACGTTTTCATACGTACTTCGCAGCAAGTGCGAAGTACTGTCCTGAATAATTACAAAAATTTTATTTATAAAAATACATTGGTTCAAAATATCAGGTTACAAATCTATGCTTTCATTGTCGCAATCAATACTCAGCTACAACTAAATTGTATAATGCTTCATAGCGCGTTCCAGAAGCGCATATCATCATTTACTGGCACAGCTCTGCCACGACCTGGTTGATGACCTTGCCGTCCGCCTTGCCTTTCAGTTCGCCCATGACGGTCTTCATGATCTGGCCTTTATTCTTTGTCGCCAGAACATCTGCAAACTTCTCCTGCAAAATCGCCTTTACCTCATCGGCGGACAGCAGCTTCGGCGCGTACTCGGCAATCACATCATAACGGAACTGATACTCCGCCTTCAGATCCGCACGCGAATCCGGGCAGGTGTCAATCTGCTCTTTCACCGACTTCAGCTCCTTTAAAATCGCGCGGTCCACCATCTCCTCCGGAATGTCATCACGGCAGCCCTCGTCAATCGCCACCTTCTTCACCGCGGAAACCAACGACGAAATCGCCTCCTTGCGCGGCTTATCCTTTGCCTTCATGGCAGCTACCATATCTTTTCTCAATGTCTCGATATTCATTGTATTCTGCTCCTTTCTGAATATATATGTGGTCCCTCGCCGGGAAGGCATCCCACGCTTCGCGCAGGATATGTCCTCGCCGGACGGGCATCCCACGCTTCGCATGGGATATTTCCTCGCCGGACGGGCATCCCACGCTTCGCATGGGATATGTCCTCGCCGGACAGGCATCCCACGCTTCGCATGGGATATTTCCTCGCCGGACGGGCATCCCACGCTTC
>JAJPXU010000164.1 GCA_021205305.1 Lachnospiraceae bacterium | reverse complement strand
AAGCCGCTTAAAATAAGGCACTTTAGCGATTTTTCATGTGGGAAGTATTAGTTATAATTTGGTTTATTTAAATACGCATTCTGAGACTCTCCGTATTTTTCACAAAACGCATATGACAGTAGTGACTTGATGTGGTTTTCTACCCGTAAGATATAACTCAGGAAAAGTTCTCTGAGCATACGGTCAAAGTCATACAACGCGACAATGTCTTCAAGACGGGTACCATCTCTGTATGCCTTCGTTGTAGGATTTTTAAACAAGTCCTTATAGCCGCTGATTAAAGAATAATAACTGGTTCGTTTAAGCACATTTTCTGCATATTCGCGATCCGCAATCAGCAGTCCTTTTTCATTTATCAGCTTGTCTATCTGCTGCTCGTATGTCAAAAAACACTTTGCCATAAAACCAACCCCTAATCACAGAAAAAAAGAGGAGCCCCCGCAGGTTCTCCTCCGGTCACAGGCCTCACAGGTGTCTGCAACGCATTCACTGGCTGTATAATACTTGAAATCACTCGGAAAGTCAAGAGTTCTGCCAGATATTTTTAATATATGCGAAATCTCCGTTTTTATTCATAGATATAAAAGCAGTGGCATTACCATTTGTCAAAGTCTTCTTGATCGGCAAGCCTTGCATACCCCGATACTCCGTGCTGTTAATCACGGATGCCGCTTTGCAATAGCGGACAGTAAAGCTTATACCAGAGTGATCTGTCGTCGTTGCCGCCGTCTCGCTTTCCGCGGATTTCACGCTGTCTTCGCCGCTGACCGTGGCAAAGCAAGAGTAATAGTCTGTCCAGTCGTTCGTATGGTTCCAGATATCATCCGTCACCCCCCATGATTCTGGAATGTTACCTTCACATTTAAAAAAGCAAAATTCTGTTGTCTGATTCCTTGCTTATATTAATCTCTTGATTTTCCTATATGCATCTTTCGAATCCAAGATACCTTGTTCCCTGAAATGTCAAGGTTCCTCGGTCTCCTTCTGCAAGCATTCCGTATTCCGAACGGTTCACGTAAAATTCCATCCGATCGCCGCTTTCCACCTGAAATGTAACATAGTAACGGGTCGTTGTAGTCGTATGAAATCCATGTGCCCCGGTTGCGTCCCCCGCATTGGCATGCTGATCGTAAGTGATATCTGTCCTCTTTGTGACAACTATTGCGGAAACAGATAATCGGGGAGAGTAATTGTTCCTGTTCCATGTCTCCAGTCCCTTTACAGCTGCCACTATAAAAACAGCAATCGCACAGATAAATACGATCGTAAAGAATAGATCAAACGTACCGAATCCTATGCCTAAACCAATGTACATACCCTTCCTCCGTTGTTATCAGACATTTTCAATAATGAATTCTTTCTGCTAAACCATTTTAGTATAACAGGTTCTGCTATTGGATTTCCTGTGAAAAATCTTAAATTATCTTAAATGATTCATTATGCTTTGAGATATATAGAAGTATACCGTAGATACAAAACAGGCGGCACCTGTTTTTCATTCAGATACCGCCCTCCTGTGATTCTCTGTAAGTAAGTAATATTCTCCCTTAGCGTTTCAAAAGCCCCGCAGTCTCTTGATATTACTCTTAGTCCCCACCTTTGTCTGTTCGTATTCGTTGCTTTTTGTCTGCGTTTTCGTTTTCTTTTCCTTACAGCAGATATCTGATAAGAAGGATGATCGCCTGAGCATCTGTTATAAAGGAATCTTCCCATCCGATGGAGGCCTCCTCGATTATCCGCTCATCCAGATCCCCAGTAATTCTACAAACTAATAAAAGCTTCAAATATCCTTTTACTGACCGGATTCACATGATACAAATTCCGGATGCCACTGAACTGCCCATACAAATCTATGCCTCGTATGACACACGGCTTCTACCAGCCCATCTTCCGATTCTGCCATGACTTCAAGATCCGTCCCCAGTTCTTTTATTGCCTGATGGTGATAGCTGTTTACTCCCAGAGTTTCTATCCCCAGCAGATCATACAACGGGGATTCCTTTCATATCTGAACCGTATGAGCAATATTGGTGTAGGGCGGCTTCATATGATGCTCAACCGTGCTTTTATATTCTGTCGGCAGATCCTGATAAAGCGTACCATCCTGCAGGACATTGATCAGCTGAATGCCGCGGCAGATACCAAGTACCGGCTTCTCATTTGCAAGCGCGCTTTCATACAGTATGCGTTCCATCCGATCCCTTGCCGGGCAGGTCTGTCCGCAGGATTCTTTTTTCTCCTGATGATATAAAGCAGGAGAGACATCATGCCCGCCAGTCATAAGCAGACCATCACACAGTTCAAATATCTCCAGCACATCTTCCGGGGTGCCGGATAAAGGAAGAATGACCGGAATTGCCCGGGCATCCCTGATTCCATCCATGTATCCGGGAAGCATCCAGATACTTTCTTTTTCATCGTCCCACAAGGGAACAACTGCTATCTTCGGCTTTGCCATCCTCTTCTCTCCTGTTCACTCTTCTCAATCGTAATTGCAAAAGACGCCCCAAAATACCCTCCTGGTATCTGCGACGCCTTTGTCATTGGAAAGTTTAGTACAGATTTACAAAATAGTCAATTACTTATTACGATTTTCGTCACCATCCGCGTTACTTCATCATCCGGGATACTCCCGTCCAGGATGATCGTATTCCAGTTAGACAATAAATGTCTTCGCAACTTCTGCCGCCTCTACGCAATTTTCCGTGTAGGCATCCGCACCCATATCCTCGGCAAGCTGCTTGGTCACCGCGCCGCCGCCTACCATGATTTTGTATTTTTTCTCCGGATCGTTGCGCCGCAGAACCTTTACCACCTGTTCCATTTCAGGCAAAGAGGTGCTTAGCAGAGAGGAGATGCACACGATTTGCACATCCGGATTCTCACGGACTGCTTTCAGAAACTGTTTTTCTGAGATATCCACACCAAGGTCAATGACTTTGAATCCCGCGCTGCGGAACATCAGCGCAACCAGGTTTTTCCCGATGTCATGGAGGTCGCCTTCGACAGTGCCAACAATCACGGTGCCGATGTTTTGCTCCTCAAAGGAAGCGTCTTTTTTTTCAATCAATGCGAAACCGGAACGGACGCAGCGGGCTGCCGCGAGGATGGAAGGAATATCTGCCTCCTGCTCCTTATAGCGCTCCCCCATTGTGCGCATCGCCGGCATCATGGCCTCTTCCACAATGCGCATGGAGTCTACCCGTTGTTCCAGGGCTTCCGCTACCAGCTTTTCCGTTTCTTTTGGATGTCCGGCTTCTATGGATTGCCGCAATTCTTCTAATACAGTCATAAATATCCCCCAATATGTCAGAAACAGAATCCTTCGCTTCTGATTGTTCCGTATTCACCATTGCTCAGATTAACATAATATACTTATGTCAATAAATAGCAGCTTGTATAGGCTATCGTACAGGGACCGTAATAATAGTCCAGATGATTGGCCTGACAGACCTGTGTGACCAGCATACCATACGCTTCCATCGAAGAGAAGGCTTCATTCGGAAAACGGCAGGGCTGATCCGGATAAGTGCATGTTTTACATTTCGTGCAGCAGCCCGCGCCAATCGCAAGCATTCCCGGATACTGTTTCCGCAGTGTTTTCTCAAATGCGTAAAAAGTCTCCTTGTGGCGCTGTTCTGTCTCCATCATAGTTTCCCCGTCCAGCTCGTCCTCCAGTTCCCCGACAGTCTGTACGATGATTCCTTCCTGGTACTGTCCGATCTTTTCCCGGCATTGTTCCAGAGAGCCGCATCCCGGCGGACAGCTCCAGCATTTTCCATACATATGACAGGTATTTGCCTCACACATCTGACGTACTTCCTCGCGCAGCTCTAATGTGCCGCAGTCCAGAAACGCAACGTGGGTGAAGCCCAGCGTTTCTCCCTGTTAAGGCCGGGGCTCGATTTGCTGTAGTCAAAACGACGTCCGCACCGTCGGAATTGATGAATCTATTGTATCATTTGCACAGTTCTTTCAACAGTGTTAATTCTGAGGAAAATCCAGGTTCTTTTCCTACAAATTGTAGTAAAGAAAAACGGAACCTTCTGACAAGTCAGAACAGTTCCGTTTTTCATTTGATTATGCGCAGTGCTGCGAGAGGTATTTTCCGGCTGTCGCCGGACACAGCCCGCGCGGCGAGTAGGATTCGGCAAGCCATCTCCTACTCGATTACCAGTTCAAGAATCACATTCACAGCCGATCTCAGAGGCAATGTCACGGTATTATCTGTAACGGGGAGCTCTCTCCCGCTTCTAAGTTCCCGCACGGTTCGAATGTTTTCTGCTAAACGAAGCGTTACTACACAGGTATAGTCCAGATCAGAGCGGAGTATGATACGGTTGTTGTCGTAAACATACATCTGGATCCCCGCAGGTCCTTCCAGCACTACTGGCATTTTGAAGCATACCGTCCGCCGGATCACATTCAACACTTCCGCCGGATAGTGATACAGATCCCCCGTATCATCCGGAATTGTGACAATGCTGACCTTTCCATTCCCGTAGCTGCACTGAAGTACAATCGGAAAAGCGCTCTCTGTGCCGTATCCTGCCGCCAGTTCCCAGACATCGTTCGTGCAGTATTCCATCTGCGGAATCAGTACCGGCGCGTCCCCGCTGTAGCAGCCGCAAATGTTGATGCCATTATCTTTGCTGTCCGCATATCTGGTCACAAGCGCTTTCCTTGCACTATAAGCTACATTTACGAATTCCCCAAACGCAGAGCCAAGCTTACGGACAAAGCCGCTGGTCACAATCACCTGCGCACCATCAAGAAGGCTTTTTTGCATTTTTTTCACAATATCTTTATCATAAGCGGCGCCTTCGCTTAGGAAAATCACCTCTGCCTGTTTGGGATACCGAAGACAGGGCTCAAAGGGGATACCGCACATACCGAGGTAATTGTGGATGTTGCTCTCACCGCGCGCGTTTGCCGGACGGTAGGCAGCTACGCCGGCCGGGTTCCCAAGCTGACCCAGAAACTCATCCGCATCTGCAAACATCTGCTCCAGAGCTGCGCAGAAGGTTCGATAAGCGGGATCATTTAACAGGGAGCCAAGGCTGAATAAAGTGACCTCTTTCGCTCTTCCAAACAGTGTCAGATAGCCCTGTTCCAGATAGGAAGTCAGGTTGTAGGTACACTCGTAGGGGTCGAACCATCCGCCCAGGTTCCGCCCCGGCGCGGCGCTTTCAAAATAGCGCATGATAAAATAGCTCAGGTATTTCGGGATATGCTGCTGCGTGTATCCTGGGTTGCGCGTCTCCGTTCCGGTGTAAATGGAGTCAACCATGGTCGGTTCCATCTCCAGGTCGTACCCTTCCTCATTGAAGCTGTCATACCACTGCGGATACTTTACGATGACATTGACTGCCGGTTTGATCGCTTTCGCGGTCTTCATCACAATCTCTTCGGTGATTCGCTTTTTCTCTGCCAGACGGAACTCGGACCAGGTACGGTTCCCCTTCTTCTCAATACAGGCCGGACAACGGCAATTGAGAAAATAGAAATCGTCAAAAATAAATTCGTCAAAAACCTCTGCGTTAAGGGCGACAGCTTTCCGAAGAGTTTCCTCATCTTTTGGCGTAGAATAACACAAGGAGGCAAACCCCTCTTTACTGCTGTCGGCACAGGTCGTAATCCCGCCGGACGTGGCGATTCCTCTGCTTTCAAAATAATCTTTCACTTCCAGCAGATGTTCCTTCGTACACCATTCTTCGCTCCGATAGCATTCCAGATAGACCCGTCCGATCTTCACGTGATCCGAAAGCAGGCGGAATTTTTCTTCGAATGCCCTAAAATCTGTAATCCGATTGACATCCCCCACCGGACAGTACACCGCAACGTTAAAATTTTGATAACTCATTCTATTTCTCATGGTCCCCCTCCTTTTCCCTCTTTCAAACCTTGCTTCCCTGTTGTACATATGTTTTTTTCACATATTTGGATAAAAGTCCATGCCCAAACCAGGCAATCCGCATTTTCTCCTATTTATGGCCGTAAAATTCCGCTACGACCTGCTCTGCAGGTTTTCCATAGATATCATATTTTTTATCCATTGCCGCTTCCGCAAGAGGATACTGCTTCCAGCTCCAGTCCCAGAGTGCATAGCCGCCGACCCAGTCCCGCTTACTGCCGGCTGTAAACATCGTGCGGTACCAGTCAGCCTGACCTTCCAGGTCTACAGCTCCTTTCATATTCCAGTCGTTCGGCACCATTTTGGAGCCTTCCGTGGACATACATCCGCACTCCGCAAAGAAAAATGGCTTGTTGAATTTCCGGACAACTGCCTCAATCCGATCCAGCTGGCGTTCCCAGTCATCTATCGGGTAATAGCCGCTTGAGGAAATCACGTCCAGCGCATCCCACCATTTCACATTGTGCTCCTGATACTTATCCGTATTATAGGAAACCAGACCGCCAAATTCTCCGCGAATCTTCTCAATCAGCTGCCGCCACTCCTGCTCCCGACGCTCACTCTGTACCATTTCACAGCCCGGAAGAAACATCTCGCAGCCCTCCCGCTGCGCAATCTCCGCGTAATGCAGCTGAAAATCCGTGTAAGCCGGGAACCAGTTGCTCCACTTCGGTTCGCAGGGCACATCCTCATCAAAAAAATTGATATGCGCCCGCCAGACACCGTTGCGGCAGTTCACAGTCGGCTTCAATGCTACCCGCAGTCCAAGAGCCCTGGCGTTTCGAATGGTCATGGCCAGTTCCTTATCACTTACCGTCGCTTCTGATCGGTAATCGATCTCTTCTGACTGGGGCGTATCCTGCAGTCCAACCGGAACGAGAATCATGAAATTGGCGTTTGTCCGCTCTGCAAGATTCCGAAGGCTTTGCTCTGCTTCCGGCGTTTCCAGGCTGCCTTTCGGAGAAAAGGCGGCAAAAGTAATTCCCTTTATAAATTCCATCGGTAGCTACTCCTTTCAGCTTTTATAATACGCAATCTGGACTCTATTATTGAGCATTCTTGTTCTATTTTAATTTCATCAAATCTCCAGCTTCGACCGGCAGATCGCCTCTGCGACACGGATGCCGTCAATCGCTGCGGATGTAATTCCGCCCGCATATCCGGCGCCTTCTCCACAGGGATAAATACCCGGATGCGAAATACTCTGACAGCCGTCTCCCCGTAAAATGCGCACAGGCGAGGACGTGCGGCTTTCCACGCCAGAGAGCAGGACATCGGGGTCGTCAAATCCCGGAATCGTGCGCCCGAATGCATACATTCCCTCTATAAAGGAAGCATTTAACTCTTCTGGAAAAATGGAACTGATATCCGTCATCTTCCACAGTCCCTTATTTTCAGGGAGCAGCCTCCCCGGTGCGGTCGAAGGCTGCCTCTTGCTGAAATCCTCAAACCGCTGGATGGGAATCCGTCCGTTCGCGCAATTCCAGGCGGCTCGTTCGAGCTTTTCCTGAAAAAGAATTCCCGCAAGAGGATTCCCGTTATTACCGTCCCCATAACTGCTCTTGGAGCCTGTATCAGCAGCAAAAGACCGATAATCCTCCGGTGTTACGGTCACGACAATGGCGCTGTTGGCATTTTTTCCATTCCGCCCGCTGTAGCTCATACCATTGACCGCTGTCATGCCGGGAATGGAGGACGCATTTACAACGTAACCGCCCGGACACATACAGAAAGAATAGACACCCCGTCCATTTTCACATTTGTGTGTCAGCTTATAAGGTGCGGCGCCCAGGCAGTTTACGTTTTCTGTGCCGTACATTGCACGGTTGATCTGACTCTGGCTATGTTCTACGCGCAGTCCCACCGCAAATGCTTTGGCCTCCATGGAAAACTCTTTGGTCTGCAGCATTCGGAAGGTGTCGCGCGCGCTGTGGCCGATCGCAAGAACTACCTGACTGGCTGTGAGGAAAGCTTCCCCATGATTCAATTCAAGAAGGTATTTGCCGGATACTGGATTTTGCCGGTTCGAATCCAATAATGCTTCCATATTCTGTGTTTCCACGCAAATATCAGTCAGCTGCGTTTCAAACCGTACCTCCCCGCCCAGCCGGGTAATCTCCTCCCGCATCTCTCTGACGACTTTTGCGAGCACATCCGTGCCGATATGCGGCTTCTGCTCCCAAAGAATCGAAGCATCCGCGCCAGCCTTTACAAACTCATGAAGTACAAAGCGAATCCGCCCGTCCGGATCTTTGATTAATGTATTGAGTTTTCCATCCGAAAAGGTGCCGGCACCACCCTCTCCGAACTGCACATTGGAAGACGGGTTCAACTCCCCTGTCTCCCAGAAATGCTGTACGCTTCTGGTTCTTTTTTCAACCGCCTCGCCCCGCTCCAGAACGATTGGCTCAAGCCCGGCTCTGGCGAGCATCAGCGCACAGAAAAGCCCTGCCGGCCCGCTGCCGACAATGACTGGCCGGTCGGCAGTCTGAATATGGCTGCCCTCTGCTTGAATTGTGTACGGAAAGACATAGGTCTTTGGCACAATTGCTGTTACATGGCGATTACGCAGCTTTTTCACGACTGCCTGCGTATGCGGCAGATCTACATCAATGGTATACACAAAAAATAAATCCGGTTTTTTTCGCGCATCCAGAGAGCGGCGGATGATTTCGTATTCCGGAGCGGAATCTGGTTTTTGTTTTTTTTCACATGCTCTGGAATCCTTCGCTCGATCGCCATTCGCTTGTTCGGCCTTATTTTTCTGCATAGAAGAGATCCGCCGGGAAGATTCTCTCGGCACGACACGAGGGATACGCAGTATTTTGCATATTTCCTGTTCCAGATCTTCGCAGCTGTGACCAATGCGTAGCTTTAGTTCATTGATTCTGACTGACATTTTAATCCTCATTAAACAAAATCATAGTGAAATAGACAACGGTATCTTGGCCGTAATTGGAACACATGCCGATCTGATCCAGCATCTCTATGACGATGACGCCATGGCTTTCCATGGAAAAAAATCGTTTTTCCGGAAAACGGCAGGGCGCATCCGGGCAGGTACAGACCTGGCATTCCGTACAGCCGGTCGAAAGGATATAGAAGTCCTGAATCTCTTTTGCCAGCTCATCCCGAATCGCTAAAGTCAGGTCGTCATGCTGACGCTTCACCCGCAGATTCGCTGCCTTTTCCCAGGCATTCGGGGTCTCTGTGACGGTCGAATAAAGGCAGAAAGAATCATATTGCCGGCATTTGGCGATTTTTTCTTCTATCGTCCCGCAGTAGGGCGGGCAGGTCCAGCAATGACCATAACGCTCGCAGTCCCGCTCGCAGATCGCCCAGGCCTTGTCTGAAAAAATCATCTCCTCTTTTGTCCCAAAATAATATTCACAGATGGGATGTTCCAGGAGAATTGTTTCGATCAATTCTTTTCTTGTCATGCCGATTATCCTCACTATATTTCGCGCTGCATTTATGCCAGCGCACAACAGATATTTTCAGGCTGTTATTGTTTTGCCATATCAATAATGGCTTTTTTCCTCAAAATAAATGGAAATCGTTACATTCACGGCGCAATTGTGAATAGTAACTTGAAATCCAGCCATCCGATCACTTTCCAATTGGCATTTCCTCTGCTGCATATTTACCCGCCAGGTATCCGCTTGTCCAGGCCCATTGCAAATTATATCCGCCGCACGGGCCGTCCACGTCCAGCATTTCCCCGGCAAAATAAAGTCCCTCATGAAGCTTTGATTCCAACCGGCTGGTAAGCTCCTGGCAATCCACCCCGCCCGCGCAGATCTGAGCCTGGTCAAAGGATTTTGTGCCTGTGACAGGCAGCATATACACTTTTATTGTCTGAATGAGCTCGTCGATAAATGCTTCCTCTAATTCCCCGCAGGTTTTGGGAACCCTTCCCTGCCCGGCACGGGAGAGAATACGCGGAATCATTTTCCCATTTAACAAGCCCCGCAGAAGGACGGAAGGTGCTTCTTTTGCCAGCTCGGCAGCCCTTCGAAGAAGGATTTCTTTCAGCCTTTTTCTTGTGTAATCCGGTAAAAAATCAATGCGCAGGACATCATAAACCGGATCTGTATGATTGCATCGGCTCCGGGGCTGTTTTGATTCACTGGATGATTTTTTCGAATCCGGGTCTGGCGCATCCATGAAATAGCGGGAAAGCTGGAAGATCACAATACCGGAGACTCCATATTGCGTCCATTGCAGTTCCCCGGTATCGGAGGCAAGGACTTTTGCAGTCGTATCCGTCCATAATCCACTCTCGCTGTGCAGCAGTGTAACCTTAGCGCGGCAGCGTACCCCCGCAAACTCCTGTTCCGTAAAATATCTGGAGCAAACGAAAGGCACCAGCGCCGGCCGCAGGGGGATGATGGTATGCCCAAGACTTTTTGCCAGAGAATATCCGCTGTCACTCGCCCCTGCCTGGGGCGCTGCTTTTGAACCGCAGGCCAGGATCAGCGCGTCTGCGGAATAGGTCCAGGTAGGTGTAATGACAGAAAAACGGGTGCTGTTTGCGGCGGTTGTCCGATTTGCATTATTTTTTTCCGTTTGATGATCGATGATTCGCTCGATCTTTTGGGAAAACTTAAGCTTGCAGTTCCAGCGGCGGAGCTCCGCGAGCAGGACATCCAGAACCGAGGACGCCTGCGATGAATATGGATAAATCAGTCCCTCTTTGTTTTGCGTGAGCAGCCCCAGCTCCCCAAAAAGACGCAGCGTATCATCGGAACCAAATTCTTCCGTCAGCTTTTGGGCAAGCACAGCGCCGGTTCCATGATATTTTCCGGGAAGATTTTTCGCTGTATTGGTCAGATTGCAGCGGCCATTGCCTGTGACAAGAAGCTTACGGCCCGGAAGCTCCTGTGCCTCCAGTATGGTGACCTTTGCGCCGCAGCGGGCGGCAGAGATACCCGCCATAAGGCCAGCCGCACCGGCACCGATCACGATCACTGTTTTTTCCATCTGCATTTCCTCTCTGATTATGGTAACCGCACAAGTTCCTTTTCCACTAATCTCTGCAGGGATTTCAGAATTCCCAGCTTCGCGTGCGGCCAGGTCAATCCTCCCTGGAAATAAACCGCATAGGGCGGCTTGATCGGTCCGTCCGCACTCAGCTCAATCGAAGAACCCTGTACAAACGCACCGGCTGCCATGATCACGTCACTGTCATAGCCTGGCATTGCCCAGGGCTCCGGCGTTACATAACTGTCTACGGGAGCCGCCGACTGAATCCCCTCACAGAACGCGATCACGCCCTCCGGAAAACCGAATTCCACAGCCTGAATAATGTCATGCCGGTCCTCCGTCCCATTTGGAACGACAGAAAAGCCAAGCTTTTCATAGACATTCGCGGCAAAAATTGCACCTTTTAAGGCAGCCGCTGTCACTGTTGGAGCAAGGAAAAGTCCCTGATAGAAGGACTGCATCACACCAAAATTGGCGCCGACCTCCCGGCCAAGACCAGGTGAAGTCAGACGGAATGCACACTGTTCCACACAAGCAAGCGTACCCGCGATGTAGCCTCCGGCCGGAGCAAGGCCGCCGCCTGGATTTTTAATCAGGGAACCAACCACCATGTCCGCTCCCAGTTCTCCCGGTTCGATGCGTTCCACAAACTCGCCGTAACAGTTATCCACCATGCAGATGATATCCGGGCGGAGCTGTTTGACAAAGGCGATTGCTTCCCCGATCTGAGCAACAGAAAGCGTCGGACGGGTCTGATAGCCTTTCGAGCGCTGAATCTCCACCAGCTTCGTCTGCGGGCGGAGCGCCCGGCGGATTCCCTCATAATCAAAGCTTCCATCCGGGAGCAGGTCTACCTGCGCGTAGGTCACACCATACTCCGCGAGGGAACCTCGCGAAGGACGGATACCGATCACTTCCTCCAGGGTATCATAAGGCTTGCCGGAGATAGAGAGCATTTCATCCCCCGGCCGCAGATTTGCGGACAACGCAATGGCAAGCGCGTGTGTGCCGCAGGTAATCTGCGGCCGCACCAGAGCCGCCTCTGTCTGAAACACATTCGCATAAACCTCTTCCAGGGTATCGCGCCCCCGGTCGTTATAACCGTATCCGCTGGAGGTTTCAAAGCATTCGGCGCTTACGCGGGCATCCTGCATCGCTTTGATCACCTTCAGCTGATTGTACTCTGCAGTCTCATCAATTTCATGGAAGCGTTCTTCCAATCCCGCTAAAATTGTCTCAGCAAAATCAGATACTTCCCGGCTGACGCCGAGGGATTCATACATCGTATTCATAGCTTGTCAAATCTTCTTTCCAAATTTATTTTTTGTAATTTATAACCTTATTATTTTGTAACAGTTCAGAACCGAAGCGTAGACCTGCGGCCTGCTGTTCTAAAACAGACTTATCCATCCCGTTAGCTGGCGCGTTCCGAGTATATTCCCTTTTGTGCCAAACAGTTAAGCATATACTCCAGCATCCGCTCTTCCTCATATGCGAACTCATTCTTATTCACCCATGTGACATCCCGCTCCCGGCGGAACCAGGTGAGCTGGCGTTTTGCAAAATGGCGCGTGTCCCGTTTGAGGACGCGCACCGCTTCTTCAAGGGAGTACACCCCTGCCAGATAATCAAGCAGCTCCTTATATCCCAGCCCCTGCATGGAAACCATTTCACGCGTGCAGCCAGCTGCCTGCAGCCGTTTCACTTCCTCCAGCAGCCCATCCTCTATCATTTGGTCGACCCGGCGGTCAATCCGCTCATAGAGCCGGGCACGGTCATCATTTAATACGAAATAGACGAAATTATAGGGCGATTTCTTCTGTCTTTCTTCTGCATTGTGCTCTGAAATCTTCTCCCCTGTCGCGTGATAGAATTCCAATGCGCGGATGACGCGTTTTACATTATTTGCGTGAATTGCGTCCGCAGATTCCGGATCGACCGCGCGCAGCATATCGTGAAGCACCTGAGGATTCTGCTCTGCCGCGAGTGCCTCCAGCTTTTCCCGGTAAGCCATGTCAGAGCCATGCTCCGTAAAATCAATGCCATACAATACCGCCTGAATGTAAAAACCGGTGCCGCCCGTCAGAATGGGTATCCGGCCGCGTTCCTGAACCTCACCGATGTATTTTTGCGCAAGCTCCTGAAATTTCACTACATGAAATTCTTCCCAGGGCTCCAGTTCATCAATCAGATGGTGCGGAATTCCCTGCATTTCCTCCGGGGTGACTTTGGCGGAGCCGATGTCCATGCCCCGGTAGACCTGCATGGAGTCTGCAGAGACAATCTCTCCGTTTATGTGCTTCGCCAGCTCCACCGACAAATGCGTCTTGCCGACAGCCGTCGGGCCGGTAAGTATGATCAATGGCTGTTTTTCCTGATTCCTGGTTTCCACTTTTTATACAATCCTCTTAAATTTCTTTTCCAGCTCATATTTTGACATCATGATAATCGTCGGCCGCCCGTGCGGACAATTATAAGGATTCTCCAGAGAAAGCAGCTCGCTGATCAGTGCGTCCACCTCCGCCGTGGAAAGGCGATGATTTCCTTTTACCGCTGCCTTGCAGGACATAGAGGCTATTTTTTCCCGGATTGACTGATCTGAGGCACGTTCAGAGACATCGGTCAGCCCGTCCAGCATTTCCAGAAACAGTGATCCCTCCGCGATACCATAAAGATTCCCGGGAACCGCGCAGATTGCGTACTCTCTTCCGCCAAAGGGCTCCACCTCAAAGCCAACCTCGGTAAAACGATCCATGTGCTTTTTCAGCATCTCCTCCTCCTGCATGGAAAGGGAGACAATGATGGGCGGCGTGATCATCTGCGAGGTTTGTTTCTTCTCGGCGAGATTCTTCATAAAGCGCTCATAGAGTACCTTCTCATGCGCCGCATGCTGATCAATGATATACATATTATCCTGAAACTCCACAATCCAGTAGGTGTCGAAGACCTGGCCGACCAGCTTGTGGCGTTTGATATTCTGCTCGCTTAGAAGCTTATCGTCAAAAAGCTCCATCTGTACAGGCTTTCCCACAGGAGTGCCTGCATTTTGTTCAGAATGTTCCGTCGAAGATGTTTCCGAATCCGACCGTATACCTGAGAGTTCATCATTTTGGGGCTGCTTCGAAACAGACCCGGACGAAGCAGAGGCTTCCACCGCACCGTTCAGAATGGTTCCTGTGACTGGTTTTAAAATGCCGGGCTTTTTATCAGGCATGCGGAAATCAGTGGCGGCAGCAGAATGTCCCGGGTACTTCGGCTCATAAGGACTTGTGGATTCTGCTAATAACTGGCTGCGCACTTTCTCAAACGGCTCCGGATAGCGGAAATGTTTGGTGTTCTGCTGCGCTTTCTCACTTGAGTTTTCAGGGTTCTTCCCTTGCGATAATCCGCTTCCGGCCGTCACTGTCTGATTGAAAGAATCGACCGTCTCTTTTGTAGCTTTTCCTGAATCCGAAGCAGGGATATCAGCGTTCATTCGCTTCTCAGTCTTTGTTTTATTATCAATCGTAAACTCCGGAATCAGTTCCCGGTGAATCAGCCCTTCTTTGACCGCGTTGTACACCTGCTCGTAGACAAAGCTCTGGTCGGCAAAGCGCACCTCCATCTTGGTCGGATGGACGTTGACATCCACCTGATCCGTGTCAATCTCCAGCATCAATACCGTGAGCGGGTAACGGTGGCTCATCATAAAGGGCTTATAGGCATCCTCAATCGCGCGGGCAATGATCGAGCTGCGGACGTATCTGCCGTTGACAAAATAATTTTCATAGTTCCGGTTTCCCCGTGAAATCACCGGTTTGCCAATATAACCGCTGATGCGGACAGGACCGTTTTCTTCCTCAATTTTCACAATATTTGAAGTAATCTCCCGGCCATATACGCCATAGATGATGTCCTTCATCTTACCGTTGCCGGAGGTATGCAGCTTCGTATCCTGATTGTTGATAAATTTAAAGGCAATATTTGGATGCGAAAGCGCCAGCCGTTCCATCAGGTCGCTGACATACCCGGCTTCCGTTGTGGCGCTCTTTAAAAATTTGCGGCGGGCGGGTGTGTGATAAAACAAATTCCGCACCAGAAACGTCGTCCCCTCAGGAGCGCCGATCTCTTCCAGAGACTTCTCCACACCGCCCTCAATCACATACCGCACACCAAGCAGGCTGCCCGGCGTCTTCGTGATCATCTCCACCTGGCAGACAGCAGCGATACTGGAGAGTGCCTCACCCCGGAATCCGAGCGTTCCGGATGTAAGAAGATCTTCCACGGTGCGTATTTTACTGGTCGCGTGGCGAAGAAATGCCGCCTGCACCTGATCCTTCGGGATACCGCAGCCGTTGTCTGTAATGCGGATCAGGGAGATACCGCCGTCCTTGATCTCGACCGTGACAGCATTCGCACCCGCATCTACCGCATTCTCGACCAGCTCCTTTACGACCGAAGCCGGACGCTCCACTACCTCACCGGCAGCAATTTTATCTATGGTGTCCTGGCTGAGCAGGGAAATCGTATTCATATTTGCAGCCTTTCTCTGAACAAATATTAAATTTTAAATTTAATATTTGTATTATTGTTTTGCTTATTTTCATTTGCTATAATATACAGGGTGCTACCATAACGGTAGGCGGTTAGTCCTTCAACAGAGGTTGCTGAGCGCCAGTGGCGCTCGTTTAGCAACGACCGAAGCGAAGCGAAGACCTGTGACCTCTGATTACATAGAAATCTCCCATTCGAGAAATCTGCTAAAAGGAGGGTTTGCTTATGCTCACCATTAGTGACCTGATTGCAGTACTTAGTCTCTGCTTAACCTCATTCGGTCTTGGTTACACACTTGGAAATAGAGATAAGACGCAAAAATAACCGCCCCTGTCTGGAAAACTAAGCGGTTATTTTTATACAAAAGAATAAATCTGGACTAGCCGTCTATCGGTAGCACCTTTTTATAATTATAATAACACGCTCTTTTCTTCCTGTCAAATATAACTTTTTCTTTATTGCTCCCATCGGTTTTTTAACTTGCTCTGCAGCCGATACAGCGTATTCATCGCATCCATCGGCGTCATGTTCGGCACATCGAGCTCCTGCAGCTCTTTGAGTACATCCGCATCGCTGACGGTATCAGAGATTGTCATCTGGTTCAGCTCGACCGGATCTGGTTTTTTCGTGCGTGCCTTTTTGCTTTTAGGCGTCTGACTCGTGCTCTCCTGCACATGAACCGTGATGTCCGCATTCGAGAGTTCCTCCGCGAGCTCCTTTGCGCGATCTGTGACACTGGCGGGCACTCCAGCCAGGCGAGCAACCTGGATGCCATAGCTTTTGTCCGCGCCGCCGGGGATGATCTTTCGCAGGAAGACTATATCATCGCCCTGTTCTTTCACCGCGATGCAGTAATTATTTACACCCGGAAGCTTTCCTTCCAGCTCGGTCAGCTCGTGGTAGTGTGTCGCGAACAGCGTCTTCGCCCCGAGTGTTATCCTGCACTTTATTTGACCCCAAAAAGGCCACTTTTTCGGAAAAATAA
>JAJPXU010000012.1 GCA_021205305.1 Lachnospiraceae bacterium | reverse complement strand
TCTTTCTTCTATCAATATCCATCGCATCTGTATGCCAAAGTATAACCTTCTGCTTATTTCCACACTTTAAAAAATACATGGTCGCCGATGGTGATATAAGATGCGGTAAGCCCCATCGCACGGTAAGTGGAAGATGGCAGGAAAAAGAGATACGTAAATTCAATCTCTTCCCCGTCAACTGTCAGCGTCGGCGTCACACCTTTCTGATATTCCTCATTCAGAGCCATCAGTTCCGCAGCCGCCTGTCTGCAGCTGTCTGATACCGTAGTGACACCGGAGAGCACTTTATTAAGCGCCCCCGTCCTGGCTGGTTCGAACTGAGAAGTTGAGTAAATCACCTCGCGCAGCGTAGACGCGTCAAAAGGCGAACTGTTCAGACGATTCAGAATCACAAGACCAACCGCGAGCTGCCCGGTGTAGGACTGATTGCCTGCCTCGCAGTAGATAATCGCTGCCAGCAGGTCTTCGTCATCTACGAGAAGATCCGTATAATACGTATCTTCTACGGAAATCGATGCCACCTCGCGCCCATTGATGCTGGCAACGGTGCCAACCCCATTGCTGTCAAAGACGTAAGTAGTCGACCCTACTTTGATGGTCATATTAGTAACCATCTCATAAGTCGTCGTGTTAAAATAGTAATAGTTTCCGTCAATCTTCTGCAACCCGGAAACACATTTCCCGTCGCTGCCAAGATATTTGTTATCCACCCAGGTATCGGTCTGACGCACACCTTTGCTGTTGACGTAGTATCTTCCCACCCAGGTACTCGTTGCCATGACGCCGTCGCTGCCGAAATAATAATACTTTTTGCTGATGCAGACCCACTTGCTGGTCACCATCTTTCCGGTAGATTTATTAAAATAGTATGTATTGCCGTCTACCGTCTCTTTTCCGGTCTGGCGCACGCCCTTTGCATTAAAGTAATAATAAGAGCCGTTGATTTTTTTGATACAGCTGACATAGAGCACGCCGCTTTTCTTCGCGTAATAATATTTGCTCCCTGATTTGATCCAGGTACCGCAGATCAGTTCGCCGGTAGAATTACTGAAGAAATAATATTTTCCGTTAATTTTCTGAAGCCCGGTCACGCGGATGCCATTTTCATCTACATAATATTTGCTCTGGATCCACTTACTCGTCGCAAGCTTCCCGCTGCTGGTATACCAGGACCAGGAACCATCCGCGTTTTCCGTCCAGGCTGCACTGGCTTTCACCGAAAAGCACATAAACAACAGGATAAAAAGAAATCCTTTTAGAATCTGTTTTCTCCAATTTGTATTTTGTAACCCCATTATCTGTTCCCTACAATATTTTGAAATCAAGAGTTAATATTTCGTAATAATTAATTCATATTATATGCTACATTTCTTAAAATGTCAACATTTGTTTTCACAGTAAAAGAAAGATTATTTTCCCTTTTGACTCGTTCACGATGCGTTTCGTCGCGTTTTGAAGCTTTGTCTGACATTCTTCATTTACAGAATAAAGCTTAGAGCGGATACCGTCATCAACCAGCTGTTCCACCGATTTGCCAAAGATAAGCGTATGAAATACACCCTCATCCGTATTCTCATTCTGTTTCATATAGGAAATCAAATCCTCTGCCTGCTCTTCGCTCCCCACAATGGGCGCCACTTCCGTGACTACGTCAGCCCGGAGCAGGTGAATCGAAGGCGCCTCTGCTGTGATCTTTACTCCAAACCGGTTTCCCTGCCGGATGACGACCGGTTCTTCGATTTGGATTTCTTCCCTGCGCGGCGGAATGACACCATATCCCGTCCGACGGACGGATTCCAGCGCTTCTGAGACTGCTTCATACTGTACTTTTTGAGACGCCATCTCACTCACAAGAGAAATCAGCTGATACTCGCTGCGGATATCAGCGCCGGTCATCTCACTTAATATTTCATAGTAAAGAGAGTCTTGCAGAGAAACGGCCACCTCTGCGCTTCCAAGCGCAAAATCCACATGATCCAGCTTTGCCCGTTTTACATAGGCATTATCGTGAAAAAAAAGAGTTTCCGACAGAGATTCCTCTTTTGCGCCTGCATCTGTCTGCAGCCTCATCCCGCTTCGTTTTTCATCCGCAGCTCGTGTGACATCGCCAAGCGTACGCATTCCCTGCATGCTGGTTCTGGCAGACGCAAACAACGACTGTTTCAGCCAGTGATCCGGCTTCAGTGTCTCCACCCACTTCGGAATCTGAAAAATCACTCGCGTGAGCGGAAATTCCGGCAAAAGCTGCTCAAATACCTGCTGAATCTCCATTTGCCCAATCTGCTCACAATTCAGGATCAGGGTACGGACACCATAGGAAGAGGAAATCCGGGAAGCCACCGTCTTCGCCCGCTCTGAAAAAGGAGAAGCGGAGTTCACAATTACAACAAACGGTTTTCCCATCTGCTGTAAATTCATTATTGCCTCTTTTTCCGCTTCCAGAAAGCTATCCCGCGGCAGTTCTCCAAAGCTTCCGTCTGCAGTGATCACCAGACCTACGGTCGCATGATCATTGATTACCTTCTGGGTTCCGATCCTCGCCGCTTCTTCAAAAGGCAGCGGCTGTTCCTGCCATGGCGTCTTCACCAGGCGTGGCTTTCCATTTTCTTCAAGTCCCTCTGCTCCCGGCACCGGAAATCCCACACAATCTACCAGGCGAATTGCCATTGTGTTTCCATCTCCGGTCGGGACACGCACCGCTTCTTTGGGAATAAACTTTGGCTCTACAGTCGTCACCGTTTTGCCTGACGCGCTCGCCGGCATTTCATCCCGCGCAGCAGTTTTATCATGTCCCCCAAGTTCCGGCAAGACAAGCTGTTCTACAAATTTCCTGGCGAATGTCGATTTTCCTGTCCGCACGGGGCCGACAATCCCCACGTAGATCTCTCCATTCGTCCGCATGCGGATATCTCTGTATAAATCAAACTTCTCCATAAAAATACCCCCTGCATCCATATCTCTGTTTCGAACAGCAGACTGTTCATAACTGATACAATATATGCAGAGGGTGTATAATTTATGATAAGAAAAGGCACAATCCCATCGGGCATTGCGGACTGCCCTTCAAGATTGTGCCTGGTCGTACAGATCAGCTTGCGGAACGTCATCTGTACGCTGTTCCAAAAGAACCCTCTCAATATTTGCGGAGTACTGAAAGGTCTTCTGGCACAAGGAGGTATGTTTGTGTATTGCCATTGCCTCGAGACAACATTCCTTTTATTTTCACGTGCCTGTTTCCCCATCACAGACTACAACAGCCATCCATATTGTATGGCTGCGGCGGAGTGTTCAGCTTTACTCGGAAGCTCTTCTCTCACACCAAGCAGGTTTCCTGACTCACAGATCTAGGCTCAATCTCTCCTTCTCACGCTATCAAATCGGGTACGCAATGGAATAATGAGATCTCACTCCCTGTATACAGTGACCGGATCGTTCAGGCCTCTCACCTGATTTCCTCTTCAGACCACCCGGGTCTGCACTTGACGTGGCAATTTTTTATTACACGCCAAAACTATAACATAAAATCAACCATACGTCAATCTATTTTTAGATTCCCGCCTTTTTCGCAGCCGCTTCCACGACATGGCTTACCAGCACAGAGGTCGTCACACTTCCAACACCGCCCGGTACCGGTGTAATCGCGTCTACGATCGGCTCTACCGCCGCGTAATCCACATCTCCGCAGAGCTTGCCTTCCGCATTGACATTAATGCCGACATCAATGATTACCTGACCCGGCTTCACATACTCTGCGCCAACAACGCCCGCACGCCCTGCCGCTACGATAATGATATCCGCTTCTCTTGCCACAGACGGCATATCGACGGTTCTGGTGTGGCAGATGGTCACAGTCGCATTTTTCTTTACCAGCATCATGGCAGCCGGCTTGCCAACAACAAGGCTTCTGCCGATGACCACCGCTTTCTTGCCGGTGCAGTCAATCCCATAATGATCCAGGATCTCCATGCAGGCCTGCGGTGTGCATGGCGGATAGCCGATTGCCTTCCCCGTAAAGACGCCGGACATAGAGCCATCTGTCATACAGTCTACATCCTTCGCCGGATCCAGCGCATTTTCAATCACGCTCTGATCCAGATGCTTGGGAAGCGGACGGAACAAAAGAACGCCATGGATCGCATCATTTTTATTCACATCATCAATCACCTTAAGAAGCTCTTCCTGAGACACATCTCCCGGAAGGAGGATTTTCTCACAGGCAACGCCAAGGGTTTCACAGCGCTTGGTCGCGCCTCTCTCATAAGAAATATCGCTCTCGTTTTCGCCTACACGGATAATTCCCAGCGTCGGTTTTACTCCCTTTGTCTCCAGTTCTGCCACTTTCGCCTTAATACGCTCATTCAAAGCCGCCGTTACTTCTTTTCCCAGAAGTTGTTTTGCCATTTGTCTGCCTCCCTTTCTCTCTCGCAGGCGGTCTTGCAGCCTGCTGCTCTCAATCACTGAAAAATCAGCAATACTTGCCAAATCGCTGCATCCACATTTATTTCAGCCTTGCAAGAACACTCTCATAAATTTCATCCGCCATCGCCGGATATTTTGCAAGCATCGCGTCTGCCTTCGCATTCAATTCTTCCGCGTATTCACGATTTGTCATAGATTTTGTGTTAATATAAACATTCAGGCTCGCGCCCTGCAGCGCCGCCTTGCAAAATACCGCGCCTACGCCCGCATCGCTGATCGCCAGCGCCGAACCTTTCGCCGCAAATTCTTTGATCAGCTCAATCGCTTCACAACACTTCTCCATAATCTCCATGGGAACGGAGCAGGCATCCTTCAGCACAATCTCCATTACGCGCGCTTTTTCCGCTTTCTCTTCCTCGGTCGCCCGCGGCATTCCGTACGCTTTTGAGAGCGGTTCAAAGACTTCCGCATCCTTTTCTACGAGTGTGAGAAGTTCTGTCTGGAGCTTGTCGCATTTCGCTTTCAGCTCCCACATCTCATCCTCTACATCCGCATATTTTTTCTTTCCTACGGTCAGACTGCCGACCATATTGCCAAGTGCTGTGCCAACTGCGCCTACAAGTGCCGATGCGCCGCCGCCGCCGGGTACCGGTGCCTTTGAAGCAAGCACTTCTACGAATTCATTGCATGGTACTGTTGAGAATCCCATAGCTTCCTCCTTACGTGAATGACAGCGTTCGGCGATTTACCGTGCACTGTCTGATTATAATGATAGTCAAACTATATTTGCTCAGAACAGCAGGACTTTTCAAAACAACCTTCTGTACTGAAATATTATGGCAAAATTATAGTTCGAATGTGTAAGAAATGTCAAGGAAATTTACAATTCTTCCAAACAGCAAACTTCCGAATCTACGAACCATCGCTGCACTTATAATTTCAATGCTCCAATGATGACATCGCAGGCAACCACCAGATCTTCCGCGTGAAAAGCTGCCGCAAAATTATCGCTGAACAGGATCTGTGAGGATGGCGGAAACTCTTCATCTCCGCTCCAGAGCTGAAAGCGAATGAAGTAACCATCAAATAGTTCGATCTCATATCCGGCATCTCCGGCAGATATCTTCTTTGCGCCCAATTTTTCCATTGCAATGCAAAACGCCTCCAGTCGGTTACCATAGGAGTAAGCCAGCCGTGCCAGGCATCTGCCGCAAAACTGACGATAGTAAACTTCTCCCCATGGCACCTCGCGGTAGGTCAGGAATTTTCCTGTGCTTCCGGCTTTGCAGCATTCGACCAAAAAGCGAATCACAAGCGTCCTGGCGGCGGATATCTGTGTCAGAGCAGTTGGCCGATCGGTCTTTCTGGCAATCCGGATGGAAAAATCCGGGTAATGAATCGCATATTCCACCCCCAGAAAGGTAATAAGAAATTCAGAGGAGTCCTTGAGCCAGATCGCACCGGTACGCGCACTTACTTCGTCTGGATCGGCCTTTTGGTATTCCGCCAGATAATGTTCAAACGGGACTCGTTCTTTGTTGTCTTTTTCGTATGTGATCTCCATGGTGCCTCCCTCCGTTCATTCCTGTTGCTGCGGCAAGTTTCTTTCTTTTTACCGGAAGAAAGGGAACGTAACCGTCCCCTTTTTCCAAATGTGCGCTGTCTGAATATGCCTTTGCTCAGATAAATCTCTCTGTTCAGGTATATACTCTTTTCTTTTTCCCGGTTACCGAAGCCCGGCCTGCTGCAGAAGCGCCGGAATCTTTGACTCCCAGCCGAGCGCCATGATATGTACACCCTGACAGTACGGTTTGCATTCTTTGATGATACGCGCCGCGATTTCTACACCGGTGATTCCCGCTTTGGTCTTTTCCTTGTCCGCGCGCAGTTCATCCAGCATCTCCTGCGGTACATGGATACCCGCTACATTGTCATTCATGTACTTCGCCATTCCCGCAGACTTTGGAATCACAATGCCCAGCTGTACCGGCTTGCCAAACTGGCTTGCCTTCTCCATGAACTTAATGAATTTTTCCGGCTCATAGACAGCCTGTGTCTGGAAATAATCCGCACCTGCGCGCACCTTACGTTCCATTTTTGCCAGCTGTGCGTCGACGGAATCGCTGCAAGGGGACACAACCGCACCCTTAGCGAATTTCGGCGGTTCACCAACCAGTGCATTTCCACCCAGGTCTACGCCTGCTTCCAGCTGCTTCACTGTATGAATCAGAGAAACAGAGTCCAAATCAAAGACCGGCTTTGCCTGCGGATGATCCCCCAGTTTTGTGTGGTCACCGGTCAAAAGCAGCAGATTCTCAATGCCGAACATAGCCGCGCTTAACAGGTCTGACTGCAGCGCAATCCGGTTCCGGTCGCGGCAGGTAATCTGAAAGATGGGCGTCAGCCCCTCGTCCTTCAGTGCCTTACAGGTAGCCAGTGATCCAAGGCGCATAACGGAAGACTGGTTGTCGGTCACATTAACGGCCGTAATGTCGCTTAAATAGGTTTTCGCCTCTTCCAGCAGATTTTCGATGTGGCAGCCTTTTGGCGGGCCTACTTCCGCAGTGACAACAAACTCGCCCTGCTCGAATTTTTCTGTGATTTTCATGTTCAGTCACTCCTATTATTTTATAGTTCAGAACAGCACAACCTGCTGTTCTGATCGATTTTTATACTTCCTTGTCCGTCGCGAAATTGCGAATCTGCACCGGGCACTTCATTGCATCCAGACGGCCAATCTTCTCCAGACGCCGATAGATACGCTCCCAGCCGCATTCCATGTTGGGGTCTACCTCACATTTTCCGTTTTTGGCGCCTCCGCACTGTCCATTGACCAGGCTCTTAGAGCAGGCCGTGATCGGACAGATACCGCCAGTCAGGTTAAGATAACACTCGCCGCACTGTCCGCAGTCGTACTCCAGCGGTGTAACCCCCTGAAAGCCCGGCAGACGGCAGGTATCACAGCCGGCACATACCGTCTTATCTTCCAAACGTGCAGCCACAGTCTGTACCCCTACGCCGCAGGAGAACACCAATACCACATCCGCCGCGTCAATGGCATCCTTGTGGCTTTCCAGCTGCAATTCCAGGTTCTCCGGATTGCAGATATAATCCGTCGTAAGAATCCCGGTCACCATACCGGCATCATTCAGTTCACTCTGAAGCTCGGCCGCCTCCTCCAACGGAAAATAGACTTCCCGGCATCCAAAACAATTAATGATAAAAACCTTTTTCCCGTCTGTCAGGGAGAGAATCGAGTCTTTTGTTTTTAACTGTGTAATCAACATATCACTTCATCCCCCTTACTGCGGCTTTCCCGGCCTTTATCTTTGTCACCAGCGGAATCTTCGAGGAACAGATATACTCACAGCTGCGGCACTCCACACAGTCCATGACGCTCTTATCCTTCATCGCCTGCCAGTTTTCCTCATCTGCGTATTTCGCAAAATACAGCGGAGAAAGCTCCATCGGACAGACATCCACGCAGCGACCGCACTTGATGCACGGCTGCTCTTTGGAATGCTCCGTATCGACACAGATGATTCCGTTGGAACCCTTCATGATCGGAACATTCAGATCCGAAAGGGTAAAGCCCATCATCGGACCGCCCGCCTTGTATGTAATATCATTTTCTGAATCCACGCCGCCGCAGTAGTCGATCAGATCCTTCGTATTGGTACCGATCTTTACAATGAAGTTGCCAGGATTCTTCAAGCGCTCACCGGTGACCGTCACAACACGCTCAATAAGCGGCATGCCTTTCTGAATCGCGTCCGAAATGGCTTTTGTCGTACTGATATTGCTTACAACACAGCCAACATCCGCCGGCAGCCCGCCGCTCGGAACCTGTCTTTTCAGCACACGCTTAATCAGCATCTTCTCTGCGCCCTGCGGGTATTTGGTTTTTGCAACCACCACGTCCAGATTATCATACGCGGCAACCTTCGCCTGCATCAGCTCGATGGCGTCCTGCTTATTGTCCTCGATCACGATAAGGCCTCTTTCGGCTCCTACCGTCTTCACGATCGCGCGCAGACCATAAATCACGTCATCCGCAAATTCCAGCATAACTCTGTGGTCCGCGGTCAGAAGCGGCTCACATTCGCAGCCATTCAGCAAAATAGTATCCACAGGCTTAGCCGGCTTTAATTTCACAGAGGTCGGGAAGCCCGCGCCGCCCATGCCGACAATACCTGCTTCTTTTACAATATCAATAATCTCTTCCGGCGTCAGCTCTTCCAGCGGCTTATGCGGCTGTATAGACGCATCGAGTGTATTCTTGCCATCGGACTGAATCACAACTGCCGGACAGGTGCCTCTTGTCGCATGAGCGCGCGTCTCGATCGCAATAACTGTACCGCTGACGGAAGAATGAACCGGACTGCTGATAAATCCGGCCGACTCGCCGATCTTCTGCCCTACCTTTACGGTATCGCCTACTGCGACAACCGGATTCGCCGGCGCACCCGCATGCATGGAAAGCGGAATCGCCACCACCTCCGGCTCCGGAAATCTCTGCAGAGCCAGATGCTCCGTGAATTCTTTGCGTTCAAGAGGATGTACGCCTCCGTAATAACCATCCAGTCTCTTTTCCCGGATGGATTTCACATATTCATTGACAAACTTAAAATTCACTTTGAAATAATCACGAAGCTGTACCGGCTGGTTCAGGAATTCTTCAAGCCTGCCCTGCTTTTCCAGTCTCCGGTAGATTTTTTCCCATGCGCAGTCCTTATTCGGATCTACCTCGCACTTTCCGTTCTTCGCGCCGCCGCACTGTCCGTTCACCAGACTCTTTGAGCAGTCAACGATGGGACAAATGCCCCCTGTGATATTCAGATAGCACTGTGCGCAGGCATCACAGCTTTTTTTCGTAAGCGCCATGCCATGATGTCCGGTGTAATTCAATGAATCCGCAGCTGCGAATACCGGAATCGGTTTAGAATCCGGGCCACCGTTTTCTGTCACCAGATCTGCGATGGTCTGCACGCCAAGACCGCAGGATACCACACAGACACCTTCGGTTCCCTCCGGGATCATGTCCTTCAGCTTCCGCACAGTCTGCGTTTTGTTACACAAAAAGTCTACCTTCGTACTCCCGGTAAGGGTCTTCCCCTGCTCTGCAGCCATCTTTTCAAACTCAGCAAGATCCGGCTCCTCCGTGGTCGTAAACTCTTTGAAGCACTTGTTGCAGGCAATCACGAACAGATGATCTGTTCCTGCCAGGATCGGTGCCAGCTCGTCAGCGCTTTTTAACCGATACTTGGTGTAGTCCTCCAAATGCTCACCTCCCTGTGAATGATATAACAACCCAGAATAGCATTCTAATGAATCGAAAAGACATATTCCGCTGCCCTGAATCGTCATGAAATTAGTAAATGAAATTTTTCAGAAATACATCCTGAAATTCCCGTTCATTGTATCTCTTTATGTGATTTTTTTCAAGCAAATCTTTTTGTTTGTAACAGGTCTTTACCCACTTGATTTCATATGTTTTTTTCTACTTCTTTTTAGACTTTTTCTTTGAGGCGTTCTTTTTTACCGAAGTTTCTCCCGCAGTCACAGTTGGCGCTGTTTTCTGCGGTGCGGCTGCCGCTTTTTCCGTTTTCTGTCCGTCCGCCGTATCTGGCAGCTCTTCCTGCGTTTTTCCGGAATTCTCCGCATCCGACTCACTTCCGGACGTATGTGTTTTCAGCACATACCAGAGGGAACCCGTCACACAAACAGAAGAATAAGCACCGGCAACTACACCAACCATCAGCGGAAGCGCGAATTCTTTTATCGTCGCCACTCCAATCAGGAACAGCATGAAAATCGTGATAAACGTTGTAAAGGAGGTATAGATACTTCGCGTCAACGTCTGCGTCACACTGGCGTTTACAATCTCCGCCAGATCTGAGCCGAGCATCAGCTTCTGATTCTCACGGATACGGTCAAAAATAACGATCGTCGCATTGATTGAGTAACCGACAATGGTCAGCATGCAGGCAATAAAGGTACTGCCCACGGAAATGCGGACAATCGCGTAGCAGGCAAACACCACCAGCACATCATGCAGCAGAGCAATCACCGCACTTCCCGCGAAGCGGACGTCATGGAAACGGATAGTAATATAGATCAGCATACAGATCGCAGCCACAATCACGGCCACTACCGCATCCTGGCGCATCTCACTGCTGACCGTCGCGGAAATAGAATCATACAGAATCGCTGTTGCCTCAAGGTCGTAAGCTTCTTCGAGTGCTTCCGAGATTTCCTGTCTCTGATCCAGATCCAACACACTGGTCTTGATATAGACATCGGTAGACCCCTGTGTCGTCTGGAACTGTACCTCTGCGTCCCCGGTCACTTCCGTAAAAATCGGTTTCACATCTGCTTCCAGCTCATCGAGAGTCATTTCTTCATTAAACGTAACCGTCGTGGAAGTTCCACCCTTAAAATCCAGACTCAGGTTCAACACACCGTTGCCCATCGCGGAGTTGATCCCCATAAACACCGGTCCAAGTAAAATCAGCACAGTTGAAATCGCAAAAAACACACAGCGATGCCCGACAAAGTCAAAACGCTTATAGGTACGCGCCCTGCCGTAATACTTTTCATCGCGGAATCCGACCTCATAAAGCGCATTCATAATCAGTCTGGAAATCACCAGCGCGGTAATCATGGAAAGCACAATACCAAGCGCCAGCGTCTGCGCGAAGCCCTTGACACTGCCGGTACCAAGCATATTCAGAACAAAAGCGGCAATCAGGGTCGTGATATTACCGTCCAGAATCGCACTGAACGCTTTTTTATAACCAGTCTGAATCGCACCTTTCACTGACTTTCCGGCAGAAATTTCCTCCCGGATACGCGCGTAAATAATCACGTTCGCGTCCACCGCCATACCAATCGTCAGGATAATGCCCGCGATGCCCGGAAGCGTAAGCGTCAGGTCGAAGGCATTCAGGCAAACCAGCGTCAGGCAGGTATAAAGGAGCAGACAAAAGGCTGCCACCACACCCGGAAGCGCATATACGATAATCATAAAAATCATGACAATCACAATGCCGATCGCACCGGCAATCAGGCTGGTCTTGATCGCGTCCTGCCCAAGCTGCGCGCCAACGACCTTCGAACTGATCTCTTCCAGCTCCAGAGAAAGAGCTCCGATCCGGATCGAAGAAGCAAGCGTCTGCGCCTCCGCTGCACTGCTCATACCGGAAATATAGGCGGTTCCCCCGGTAATCGCCTCGTTCACAACCGGAGAGCTGATAATTTCATCATTGTACACAATATAAATGTAGTTGCCGACATTTTCTGAAGTCGCAGTCGCAAAGGCTTCCGCTCCTGCGCTTGTCAGCTCCAGCTTTACCACATACTCCAGATTGCCCAGGTCATCCTTCTGGGTCGCCGCGGACGCTGTCTGAATATCGGAGCCGGTCAGAACCACCGTTCCGTCCTCCAGCTGAAATTCCAGAGAGCCCGGCTGTCCCAGCTCCTCCAGAACCGCATTTACATCCGATACACCCGGAATTTCGATGCTGATGCGGTCAGAGCCTTCCTGGTAAACATTCGCCTCCGTGCTGTAGGTATCGGCACGCTGCTGCAGCTTGTAAACCGTATCACTCATTTCTTCCGCAGTCGGTTCCTCATCTACCACCTGATAGGTCACGCTTACACCGCCGGACAGATCCAGGCCAAGGATAATATTCTTCGCCGCACCGGTTCCTGTCGGACCAATGCCAATCGCACTGACATAGGCCAGAAATATCAGCAAAGCAGCCATCACGACCAGCGTGATTCGCGCGTTCCTCTTATTCATTTTCATAATCGTTCCTCCTATATCCGGTCATGCATCCGCAGGATGCGTGACGCAGGCCCCGCCCATTGCGCGTCAGCGCAATTCTGCATGCGGGCTCTCCACATCCGGTCATGCATCCGCAGGATGCGTGACCTACTCCACATCCGGCCATTATTCCGCCAGCGCCGCCTTGATCATAATCGCACACTCGACACGTTTGCGCTGCAGCTCGCAGCCGATATCATACGCGTCCTGAATTGTGCCATGGAAATTATATGAATTAGCCGCACAGCCGCCGCTGCAGTAAAATTTTGCGAAACAGTTCCTGCATTTTTCTTTTGTATAGACATTGCAGGCCTTGAACTGATCTACGATATCCGGACGGGTCACGCCTTCGTCCACATTTCCCATCAGGTACTCTTCGTGTCCGACAAACTGATGGCACGGATACAGATCTCCCCACGGTGTCACAGCCAGATACTCCGTGCCGGAACCGCAGCCGGACAATCGTTTATAGACGCACGGTCCGCCGGTCAGGTCGATCATAAAATGGAAAAACGTAAAACCGTTCCCTTCTTTTTCACGCTTTACCATCTCCTTTGCCAGACGATCGTATTCTGAGAAAATCTGCGGCAAATCCTCCTCGCGGATGGCGTAATCTTCCGCCGGGTCTGCCACGACTGGCTCCACGGAAATCTGCCGGAATCCTTCGTCAGCCAGATGCAGCACATCATTGCAAAAATCCAGGTTGTTGTGCGTAAAGGTGCCACGCACATACCAGGTCTTTCCACTGCCGGAGCCTGCCCGATGCGGATCCATGGACGCTGCCGGAGCTTCCCCTTCCCCGGCTGTATTTTCTCCAGCCTCTGCTTCCGCAGCCTGTGTCCGCAGTTCCACAAAATGCTTAAACTTCGGCATAATCAGATCATAACTGCCTTTCCCGTTCCGGAAGGGACGCATATAATCATGCACCTCGGGTCGGCCGTCAATACTGAGTACAACATTCGCCATCTCCCGATTCAGAAATTCCATAATCTCCTCATTCAGCAGGACGCCGTTCGTCGTCATCGTGAAGCGAAAGTTCTTATTATAAATCTTCTCCTGCTCCCGCCCATAGGCGACAATATCCTTAACCACCTGCCAGTTCATCAGCGGCTCCCCGCCGAAGAAATCCACTTCCAGATTCCGCCGCGAACCTGAATTCGCGATCAGGAAATCGAGCGCTTTTTTACCAACCTCGAAGCTCATAAGCGCCCGCCGCCCATGGTATTCGCCCTCTTCCGCGAAGCAATAACGGCAGGCCAGATTACAATCATGCGCGATATGTAAGCAAAGCGCTTTGACCACAGTCTTTCGCGCCTTGTAATCAATAATCGCCTTCTCATAAATATCTTCTGTAAAAAGTACCCCAAACTCAGTCAGCTGGGCGCACTCATCCAATGATTCCATAATCTCCTCTGCCGGATAGCGGTCAGAAAGTCCGGCAGAGACTTCTTCCCTGCTCTTTCCCTGATCCAGCAGGGCGATCACATCATAGGTCAGATCATCCACTACATGAATCGCACCGCTGTTCACATCCAGCACGATGTTGTATCCATTATTCTTATACTGATGGATCACAGCATTACACCTCTCTCAAACTAAAATTCCTGCACAGATTTCTCCTTGTCCGGCTCTGCGATCAAGCAGGAGACGGCTTGCCGAATTCTGCTCGCCCGCGCGAGCCGGGTGCGGCTTTAGCCGCAAAATTCCTTGCCCGGCTCTGCGCATAACAACAGATAAGCCCCGCCATTGCGCATCAGCGCAATTTTGCATGCGGGGCTTTCCTCACTCATGTCTGGAAATTATTTGCCATTCTCGCAGGTCTGATTGCCTACGGTGCAGCTGGTCTTGCACGCCGACTGGCATGAAGTCTGGCACTCGCCGCAGCCGCCCTTTTTCAGAGTGTTCTGCAGCGGCTTGGTATTCAATGTCTTGATATGTTTCATAGCCTCGTCCTCCTTGTAAAATCTTTGCATGGAGTCTTTCCACACAACTTTTGACAGTTTATCACATTACGCAGGAAAATAAAAGCTTTTTTTGAGCAGTTACTTTCCTATTTATCACTGCGCATCCGATACTGGCTCGGTGTCTGCCCGGTCCGCTTTTTAAACAGACGGCTGAAATACTGTACGTCCGGAATCCCCGCTTTTTTGGCAACTGTTTTAATCGGCTCCTGGGTCGTCAGAAGAAGATCCGCCGCATAGGAAATCCGTTGCGCAGTTACGTATTCCGTCAGGGTAACTCCCACCTCTTTGCTAAAAAGATTCGAGAGGTAGGAGCTGTTGACATTCAGCTTTTTCGCAAAATCCTGAAGTGTCAGCGGCTGGCTCAGATCCCGGTCAACCGTCTGAAGTACGGTCTGTACCAGTAAGGAATAGCGCTGAATCTCCTTCAGGGAATTCATATGGCAGAAGTGAACCGCCATCTCTTCCAGGATGCGCCGGCATTCCCGCACATCCGCCGCCTGGTAAATCCGCGCTGTGTATTCTACACTCACATCTTCAAGAGATAACTCCGGTACGCCAATGTCCCGCAGGCTCTGAATAATCAGGGCTTTCTGCCGGATCAGGTCAAATTTCCATTCGGTCAGCTCATCCGGCAGCTCTCCTCGCACACCCAGCTTCACCCAGGCACGCACCGCCCGCACCGTCTGAAATTCATTTCCAATGCAGACGCTGTAGCAGATGCGGTCCATCAGCTCATAGCGCCGCCTTGTGGTCTTTTCATCCATGGTTTTACTCAGTCATTTTTCACGTATATCCATTGATTCTCCTGACAGAGCAGAATGAAATCACTCGGATAATCCGTTAATATAGTCAATCATGCAGTCTCCTGCCACAATTCCGCTGGTAAATGCGGTACCAAGAGCCGCACCTTCATTCTCATAATATGGACTCGCATAGATACTGCCGTTGTCCACGCCTGCTACGTACAGACCCGGAATCGGCTCCTGTGCCTTCGTCAGAGCGCGGCAATACGCATCTGTCTTCACGCCGCCAAAGGTACACCAGATCGAAGGGATATATTCCATTACATAAAAGGTATCGCCCTCCAGCGCTTTGAGCAGATAGGAATCTTTATAAAACTGCTCATCCACGCCTGCCTCACAAAGCTCATTGTATGCCTCTACCGCTTCCTCCAGACCAGTCATACCGAAAAATTCCGCGCATTCCGCGAGCGTTCCTTTTACCGCCCAGCCTTCTGAAATCGCGGTCTCCATATCGTCATCCAGAGCATCCAGAGTAACACCCTCCAGACCAGTCGCACCCACATACCAATCTTCCGGGCTTCCATAATAAGCGAAAATGCCCTCGTCGCGGCAGGTCTCATAAGTTGCCTCATCAATGACTGCATAAAACTTTCCTTCACGAAGCACCATCTCGCCGCCCAACGCCAGCGGACGGTCGGACATATACTGCTCATTCATAAAACGCTCGCCCATTCGATTGACCAGAAGTCCACCATAAATCGCAAACTTCTCAGCCGCATTCGCGAACGCCATACCGGAACCGGACGCGCCCTCAATCTTTGTATTCACTCCGCCAAATTCATTGCAGCACAGAGCCCAGTTGCGATCCGCGATACCGCCCGCAGCGATCACCATATCATAGCCCTTGCCATCGGAAAGCGTATTGCATAACGGATAGATTTCCATATCACCAAAATGCTCGCGCAGGCGCGTGTCATTCCCCGCATAACCGCCCGTCGCGACCAGAACTGCTTTTGCGTTGTACTGGATATAAGTATTGTCTTCCAGATTCTGAACAATAATACCTGTTACCGTATCACCGGTTTTTACCAGGGCAATGCCTTCCCGCAATGTTTCAAAAACGCCGCCGTCTTCTTCGAACTTATCAATCAATGGCTGGAAACGATCTGTGCCGCTGACCTGTGTTCCTTCGGTATTCGCGAAATTGTGCCGTGCCCGGAAGCCCATACCGTATGCATCGCGGCGCAGCCCCATATTAACGCCGTTATCCATAAAATTAGAAACAACCCGCTCGCCCTGCTCAATGCATTTTTTCAGCAGAGCGCCATTGACCGTTCCATTGCTGAATCCATATTCACATTCATAAAGTGTCTGAACCGAAACCGTCGCGTCTTCCGCCTCCTGCACTCTCGTCTCCGCCAGCGCTGGTCCGCCTGCCTGACAGCCATTCGAAACGCCGCAGCTGAGTCCTTTCTCTAATAAATAGGTATTGACGCCGCCCGCCTGCAGCGTAAGCGCCGCCTGGATCCCGGCCGCGCCGCAGCCGACTACGACTGCGTCTGTCTCAATGATCTCACTGATCTCATAGCTGCCGGAAATGCCCTGCTCCGTTCTCTCAATCTCAGTCTGCGGCTCCGCCACCGTCTCCTCCGCCATCGAGGTAAGGGTTGTTCCTGCACCAAAAAGTCCAACCGCCGCTACGCCAACCGCACCGGTCGCTGTGCCTTTGAGAAAATCGCGGCGCGAGAGCCCTCTTCCATTTTCCATTTCATAATCCTTTGCCATAGTGTCCTCCTTATTTCGAAAAATTTTCCATTTTTCGCGTAATTTTTGACCAGTATAGCACAAATATTCTGGTGCGTCCAGTATAGCTTAACACTCTTTCTGTCATTTTTTACAAATACGGAATTTTTCATTTTATTCATTTGCACAAATAAATTACAAAAAAAACAAAAGATTATACGCTGAAAGATGGCAAAAAACCTGTTATTATATGGGAGGTGATTTACAGGAAAGCAAATACATTTGGGTTACGCTTTCACTACC
>JAJPXU010000122.1 GCA_021205305.1 Lachnospiraceae bacterium | reverse complement strand
TTAGACTTACATTTTGATCTGGCACATTGAAAACCGCATAAATAATATTGTAAATAATGGCATTTTTCTCTTTCTTTTGTAGATAGAATTTTGTACAATGTAAGTAGAATATATTAGACTTACATGTAGGAGGTGTTCTGCTGTGTCTTACATTCATTACGATCAGAAGCCTAATGGTGTAATTTACGCGTCCTTGTACGAATCATTTCGCGACAAAGGTAAGGTAAAAACCAGACGCATGGAAAATCTTGGCAGGGTTATTGATAAGGAAAACAACATCTTTCGTCAAAAGGGGATTGTCTACCAGTATGTTTTGGGCGAAGGACGCAAGGAAGTTCCGCCTTCCGATCTTCCGTCAGAGCCAGTTGTCCCTGAAATCGAGAGACTGATATTAGACTTTGGCGATGCATGGTTTTTGCAGGAATACCTGTCAAAGCAGCCGTTTTACGGTAGTATCTTAAAAGCTCTCCCTGACGAAAGTGATACGCTTCTTGCCTTGATTTTTTATCGGCTACTGACGAACAAAGGGGCAAACTGTCATGCCAAAGTATGGTACGAAGGAAATTATTCGTACCTCGCATTCCCACATGCAAATCTTACAGGTCAGAACATCAGCAGGGTTCTAAAAGAACTTGGCAGGGAGGAAACACAACGTCGTTTTTTTGAGGAATACATGTCCTCTATCTATGGAAACGATGGGACTGTCGGAATCCTTGTTGACAGTACCGGGGTGCCAAATGCCACTAAGATGGACATTACACAGATCAGCAACCATAACGGCGATATCAACCGTGAAGTCAGGCTCATTTATGTCATAGACCGTGAAAACGGAATGCCCATATATTTCAGGTATGTTGCCGGAAACATCATTGATGTTTCCACCTTGATAACTACTGTAAGTGAACTCGAACAGTATGGGGTATCTGTCAGCCATGCTATCCTTGATGCGGGATATTTTTCGGAGAAGAATGCATCTGAGCTGTTTGAAAGCGGTATCCCATTCATGACAAGACTGGCTCCAAATAAAACGGCGTTCAAAGATGCAGCCCCAGGAAATCTGGACGATCTCATGTCACAAAAATATGCCCACCGCTATGGGGAGAGGCTTGTATTCATCAAGAAGGTTCCAGTCAATGTATGTGGGTATGAGGCATACGTTTATCTCTGTATTGATGAGGACATGTATCTTATGCAACATAAGAAAGCGATCCTAAATGCTTTGGACAATAAAAAAGATTTCAACGAGACAGACGCTGAGGTCAAACAACTTGGTGTCTTTGCTATCCTGACATCAGAAGAACTATCTGAAGACAAGCTTCTGCCAATGTATTACACAAGACAGCAAGTGGAGCAGGTATTTGATATAAGTAAAAACTATGCCGATCTGCTGCCTATCAGGGTGCAAAGTGAGCAAGCATTCGCAGGCCATCTGTTAGTATGTTTTATGGCGACAGCCATTATGCAGAAGCTTCAACAGGAACTGCTTAAACGCCGATCAAAGAAAGCGAAATCGCTAAATGCCGAAAGTATCTTTATGTATCTGCGCAATCAAAAGTGCAAAGTATATGAGGACTATGCCATACCGCAGGAGCCTCGCAAGGAAGTCAATGCCATATATGATATTTTCAAGGTACAGGTGCCTTATAAAATCCCACTTACTACCATTGAAGTGTAAGTAGAAAATTTATGCGGAACTATAGTTTATACATTGCATCCACGTGATTCGGTTATCGAAAACGTGGAAAAAATGATCAACTGCGGCGATCCTTCCTATGGTGGTGCCATGTACGGCTGTCCCCGCTGTGGCAAACTTAAGTTTGTCCCTTTCCGATGCCACAGCCGCTTCTGCCCCACCTGCGGAAACCTGTACGCTATGCGCCGCACTACTTCTATGTCCTTTAAACTCATTCATGTTGTCCACAGACACTGTGTCTTCACCATTGATGAAAATCTTCGTGATTTCTTTCTGGAAGATCGCTCTCTCCTTGATTGTCTCTTCCACGCTGTTAACCAGGTAGTGGCCCACATGTTCTTTAAGCAGAATAAGTCCATGAATTTTACCCCTGGTTTCATCATGGTTCTCCATACTTTTGGCAGAGATTTGAAATGGAACCCTCATATCCACTGTCTCATTTCTGAAGGCGGCTACAGCGATAACGGTTTTTGGCGTAATATCAATTATTTTAATTACACCTACCTGCGCAATGCATTCCGCACGGTTCTCCTTAACGAAATGGAAGCTAAAATCGGTCCTTCTTTCAAAAAAGTGAAAGCTCTTTGCTACCGCAATCACAAAGAAGGCTTTTATGTGTATGCGAAACCCAATAAGTGCAATCCCAATACTGTCGTAAAATATATCGGCCGCTATCTCGGTCGCCCTGTGATCGCTACATCAAGGATTGATAAATACGACGGTGAATTTGTCACCTTCCATTACAACCGGCATGAAGACAATAAATACGTGGAAGAAACGATTCCCGTAATGGATTTCATACAACGTCTCATCCGCCATATCCCGGAAAAGCATTATAAAATGATCCGGTATGGCGGACTTTACGCCCGCCACCGGGAGATTGACAAAAAACTCCATCGCGCTATCTCACGGGATAGACATCGTTTCCTCATGAGCTT
>JAJPXU010000001.1 GCA_021205305.1 Lachnospiraceae bacterium | reverse complement strand
CAGGTCATCCGGAACATTTCCGTCCGGTTTTACAGAATTCCAATGTGTTTTATTCATGTAGTATCCAGGAATAATGTCCTCGTACTGCTGCCGCAGGAAATCTCCTTCTGACGGCTCCAGCTTCAGCGTAATATAATACGGCTTGTTTGTTCCTCTTTCCAGGCAGACCGCCGCAAACATTTTTCCCCCAATCTGATACCGAATCCAGTTCCAGTCCTTTTGGATATCTTTTGTCACAAACGGTTTATTCATCAAAAAATCGTCAAGCCACAAATATCTCATAACTCTACGTCTCCTTTTCTGTGCTCCTGTATTCACATTCGCTGCACAACAGACCGCATCTTGATTCTAGTACATCGTCTTCCAAATAGCTCGACTTTAGACGCAGAATGAATTTTCATATGCAAGGCGGAAGAAGGAGGCGTAGCGGTGGCTACGTCGACTGATGACAACGAAGCAGATGGAAATTCAGGCAAGTATAAAGTCGAGATAATTTGGAGACGAGGTACTAGCATAACCTTTACTTCCCATGCACATAATACTGTGCCTGTGCCATCCAAAGCCGGTAATATAGCCCTTTCTCATCCGCAAGCAGTTCCTCATGGCTTCCGCGCTGCACCGCCCGGCCGTCCGCAATCACGAGAATGTCGTTGCAGAAGCGGCAGCTGGATAGGCGGTGGGAAATATATACCGCAGTCTTTGTCCCTACCAGCTCGTCAAATTTAGAGTAAACCTCGTATTCCGCAATTGGGTCAAGTGCAGCGGTTGGCTCGTCTAAGATCAGAAACGGTGCATCCCGGTACAGAGCCCGCGCCATCGCCAGCTTCTGCGCCTCGCCGCCGGACACTTCGATTCCGGAGCTGTCAAAATCCTTATATAATACTGTATCCAGTCCTTTCTCCAGCTTTTTCGTGTAATCCGACATTCCCATCCGCGCGAGCGCATCATACACACGCTCTGGGGAATAGCTTTCACTCGCGGCAATGTTCTGTCCGAGCGGCATGGACAGAAGCTTAAAATCCTGAAAGACGACTCCAAACAAATTCATATATTCCTGATAGTCATACTTGTGAATGTCAATACCATTCAATAAAATTTCTCCCTCGGTCGGGTCATAGAGACGGCAAAGAAGCTTAATTAACGTGGTCTTACCGCACCCATTTTCTCCCACGACAGCCAGCCGCTCGCCAATCCTAAAACGGATAGAGAAATCCTTAAGTACGTCCTGCTTGCTGCCCGGATAGTGAAAGGAAACATGCCGAAATTCAACCTCGAAACGGTCATCGTCCCGCTTCTCTGTATGCAGTGTCCCTTCGTACTTTTGATTCGGAATATCGAGAAAATCAAAAAATGCTTTCAGATATTTGCTGTTTGTAGCAAGCTCTGTCAAAACAAACACCCATTCGCTGAAATATTCGATGAGAATCCCGATTGCTCCCGCGTAGAGCACCACATTTCCGGCGGTCATTCCACCCTGCAGGGCAATCGCTCCAAGCAGGAAATAGACAAGTCCCAGAAGCACAGCCCGCAGTGCGCCCAGAAAAAGCTGTATTTTCTCTTCAATCTCCGTTATTCGCCCAACCTTATCGGTAATGGATTCGAAAATATTCTGAATTCGTTCCATTAAGACCGACTGCTGCTTAAAAAGCCGAATATTTTTTGAAGCCTCTGTCTTCTCCAGATAATTTTCCACATACCAGGTAAAGGAGCGATTCACAGGAATCATTTTATTTTCCAGAGAAAATCGATCCTCCTGCCAGCGAATATTTTGCCTGTAGGAAAAAATCAGCGCCGCCGCGAGCATCAACATAAATAAGGCGGTCATAAATCCCATTTCCCGGGAATGTGTTCCCGGAAGGGTGGCACTTTTATAAATCATCTGAGCCAGATAAAAAACAGCAATCAGAACCTCTGTTGTTGTACGGGCAACGACCTCCACTCTCCAGAACAGGAAATTAATACCGCCGCCCCCATAACTGCGCGTTATTTCATCAAGGTCGCGCCTCTGATTCTGAACCTTCTCAGATTCCATATACTCATAATCCATGTCCATCATTTTACTGTTCAGCGCCAGATCCGCCTGCTCCCATACATTCGAGCCAATATAAAACAGGATGTAATAGGAGGTGAAATTCACTGCACCTACGAGCAAGCCGCCTCCTGCCATCAAAGCAAGATCCCGAATCAGAGTCTGTGCAGAGGCATGTGCCTGTAAAGCGTCCGCCAGCACGGCGAGCAGCCACACATTCCAGAATGTATAAACGGCGTTGATGATCCCGATGAAAAGCATCAGAAGGATTCCCCGGATTTTATCCTGAGCAATAAACGTAAGTCCTCTGAAATTGATACGCAGCATTTCCTTCAAACGCATATTTTCTATTTTCATACCATACCTTCTTTCTCTCCATTATAATGATTCGAGCAACAAAAGGGTAATGATACCACGGATTGCTTCGTGCTCCGCACTCTCGCAATCCTAACAATATTCGGAATCCGCTCATTTTGGCTAACATATTAGCCAAAATGGCTACTTCCTCATATTGTTGCGGTCCCCAAGGTCAGGAATAGGAACGCGAGCGTTCCATTCCTGACCTTTTGTCCCTTGTATCATTATAATAGTAGCTCTGCAGCCGAAACAGTTCCGCATACACGCCATTTTTCTCCAGCAGTTCCTCATGCGTCCCTTGCTCCGCAAAGCAGCCGTCCTGCAAAAGCAGGATACGTGTGCAAAATCTTGTACTGGATAAACGGTGCGATACGAAGAAAGACAATTTGTCTTTTGCAAAATCCGCGTAACGCTGATACATCTCATATTCCGCCAGCGGATCAAGCGCCGCTGTCGGCTCATCCAATATCAGTACCGGTCGATCCTGATACAGGGCACGCGCCAGCGCAAGCTTCTGCTTCTCCCCTCCGGAGAAATCAACCGCGTCCTCGTTTATGTCCTTTTCCATCAAAGTATTCACGCTATCTGGAAGGGAAAGTATCTTATCTATGATACCGGCTTTTTCCAGACAATCAAAAAGTTTAAATCTGTCAGCTTTTCCATAGCCACATATATTTTCCTGCACAGATACCGGAAGGAACCCGATATCCTGAAACGCACAGGAAAACCATTCATACCGCTTTTCGGGCGGCAGGGTACTCATATCCACTCCATTTAAAAGAATTCTCCCGCCTGTAGGAGTCAAAAGACCGCAAAGCAGCTTCATTAGTGTAGTTTTACCGGCGCCGTTTAACCCCACAACTGCAATTCGATCGCCGCTTTTTACAGTGAGATTCAGATTATGTAGTAAATCTGTATCTGTATCCGGAAAACGATAGGAAACTGACTGTAGCTCCAATGTAACCGCTTCAGAGTTTAGATTATCGGGCTCAGGCAACTCATCTTTTGAAGGGAGTATTTCACCCTCATCTAATTTACCTTCCGGTATATCCACGAAATCCGCGTATTTCTGATAATTGATCCCCATAAGGCGTAGGACAACCATTGTTTGAGAGGCTGTAAGCAATGCTGACGTTAAAGAAGTAGCCGCTCCGAAATAAAGTACTACATCGGATATCGTTATTCGTCCAATCCATGCCTGGTACAAAAAGAATCCGCAGATACAGGCAATTTGCAGATAATTAATTACATTGTTGATTACCGCAAGGCCTCCGGTAAATATAAGATCCTCTTTTTTTAAGCCAAGCCTTATCCCGGCATATTTCTGATTCATGCCAAGCAGCCACGGTTTCATGTTGTAGAGGCGAATATCTTTTGCGTAAGTAAAATCTCCGGCGCGTTCTCTCGTATAGTCCTCCTTCTGATACGCGTCCGCTAGCGGATCCAAATTTTTTTCTCTTCCCGAACACCGACCTTTCCATCCAGATAAAAAATCAGCATCGGCGGCAGAAGAAGCACAGGAATCAAAATCGGTGAAACCCGGGCAATCATCACCGTATACAGCACCACAGAGCCTATATTGGTAAGTACAGACAACAGATTTTTCATAAAATCATTGACCGGAGTAATGTTTTTTCCATCCATCCGTTCACCGTAAATTGCCTGTTTTGCCTGATCACGCGCCGAACGAAAATCCTGCGTTTCCATTTCTTCATAATTTGCGGTAAGAAGTCTTTTGGCATACTCTCCTCGCATTTCCTGAAGAAGTAAATACCCGTAACGTGAAATTGACACCTCAAGCCTTGTCTGCACCAGCAGAAGTAACAGCAGCGCCACTGAAATTACAAGAAGCGTCATTCCCATGTGCGCCACGGTCTGTGCGGTTTCCAGTTCCGAAAGCACCGCCTTGGGAAGATAAACCCGCAGCAAACCTGCCAGGATTCCCGTCGGCACATAGAAAAATCCGCAAAAGAAAACTGTCCGGTTCCTTTTCCATTGATATTGCAATAATGATTTTCTCTTCATAGCTGTAAGACCTCCGGAGCCTCGCCCTTCGCGAAGCGAATTTTCATGGACGAGGCGTTCTGCCCTCGCCGGGTGGCATCCTGCACTTCGTGCAGGATATTCCCTCGCCGGGTGGCATCCTCGCCCTCCGGGCGGGATATCCTCCGAGCGCAGCGAGGTGGCATTTCCATCATCATGTAATGAATGTAGCTGCTCCAAATAGAAAAAAATATCCTCTGCTTATTGTCCATAAAGAGAGGATATCACATTCAAAACATATTTTTTTGTTTTTTTCACAAGCGGTTATTTTCCAGACATAAGCGGTTATTATAGTAAACGACGTAAGTCGTTTTACTTTGCGCCAGACGCGGGGTTGCGCAAGCAGCCATTCCTCGCGCGTCTGTGTGCATCATTTATAGTGAATGACAAAAGAATTTTGTCGTTCACTATAATACGGAATCATCAGCTCTGTTTGAAAGACTCCTGGCTCGTTGCTGCGGTTTAAATAGCCCTTGTGATGTTTTACCACGGAATCAATATTCATCATCCCGAATCCATGGCCCTTCCCTTTCCAGGAAAAATAAGTCGCTGTTCGTGTCATTTTCGCCGTCGCGTTAGAAATTGACAGATAAAACTGCTCCTGAAAGGTACTTATATAGATCCGGATAAAGCGTTTCTCTTTTTCGGGAATCGTCAAACAGCTTTCGATTGCATTGTCCATCAGATTTCCAAATAAAACACAGAATTCTACATCCGATATGGGCAGTATCTCCGGGACACGGAATGTCGCGTCCATTGCGATCCCCTTTTCACGCGCCAGAAATAATTTACTGTTAATAATCGCATCCGCCATGGCATTACCGGACTTCACGGTCTGCGCCACACGTTCAAATGCCTCGCCCATCTGCACAATATAATCCGCCGCCTTGTCCAGATCGCCGCCATCCACATAGACCTTCAAAGCCTGCATATGATTCCGCCAGTCATGCCGCCAGCCGCGCAGTTCCCTGTAATTGCTCTGCAATTCCTCCATCTGCCGCTCTGCCAGCTGGTTTTGAACCTGTGCGAGACGTTTCTCCACCATTCTCGGGCCAAGCCCAAAAAGCAATATTGCAAATACTATCAAAAGCAAAACAGTCAGAATAATATACCCCAACATCACGCTCTTCCTTCCCTGTAAAAACGGATAAATGCCTGGTTCAGCTCTCCATACATTCGTCGGCTGACCGGCACCTCCCTGCCATCTGTCAGACAAACCTTCTCCCGACTAATGGATCTTACATGAAAAAGATTTACCAGGATTCCGCGGTAGGCCAAGACAAACCATCCGCTTTGCAGCTTTTCCTGTGCTTCTTTCAGGGATTCCAAAACCGTGTATGAACGCTCCTTCGTTGTATAAACACACTGGTGCGCAAACACCTCTACCGTAACGATGTCTCTCTGTAAAACCCGAACCGCGTCCGCATCTGTCTGCAATATCACAAACGGCTCTTCTGTATCAGCAGCCCGCATAATGCGCTCCAGGCATGCTTCCAGCTTTTCTTCGGAGACGGGTTTTAGCAGATAATGAATGGCCTGAACGTCATAGCCTTCTGCCATATAATCATCTATTCCCGTCACAAAAAGAATCGGAACCGGATTCTTTCGCGCGCGCAGCTTTCTCGCCAGCGTCATGCCATCCTCATCCGGCAGCTGAATATCCAGAAAAATCGCATCTATTTTTTGCTTTTCCTCATAGGAAAACCAGAACTGCTCCGCACTTTCGTATCTGGCTGTCTCTACCACCACGTTCCTTTTATACGCCCATTTTTTCAGTTTATCCTGAAGCCACAATCCTTCTTCCGAATTGTCTTCGCATATCACAAAGTACATATGAAACTACCGTCTGCCTGTTCTCTTATTTCTTTCATAGCCAAATGGCATCCTCAAATATTATCATTCATAATACCACATGACTCTGTATTTTGCCACCTCTAAAATAAGATAAAAGGCACCCGCTTCTGATGAACCGAATGCCAATCTTAAGTAAAGTGCTCTACGCTATCGTTTCCTATGAAGCCCTGACTATTCTGCCGAAACTGATCTACCTTTTTTACTCTACGAAAAAGGCCACGCCTAAGTTACTTCCCGTGTGGCTCAAGAATCTGCTTCTGGAAATGGATAAGCCGGAAAATTATACGGTCGGCCTTAAACGGATGCTTCAGCTGTCCAACATCAGTCAGGAGCATTTAAACAGGGAGTTCCGCCGTTTTCTGGGGCTCACGCCTACTGAGTATATTAACAGCAGAAGAATTCACTATGCCGGTCAGCTGCGGCTCAATCCATTTTTCCGTATCCGGATTCGTAAAATCGATCAGCTCCCCGCTGTAATGCCCGCAGGTAATCGTGTTTTGTTTTTCCCAGATCCACATCCAGGCGATACGTATTATCCACATAGATCGCGTAGGGCTGCTTTCTGCCCAGGCTCAGCAAAAACGGCACCGGAAAATCCGCGGTCACATGATTCCGGTTGATGCGCTGCCCGGTAACCATATCACGGCGGCTTCCTCTTCGGTTCAGACTTCCGCCGCTTACATCATTGTCTTCTCCCAGCCCATACAGGCATTCTTCCTCGCGCAGGCTTAAAGCAAAACGAAAGCTTCCGCCTTTGTCAAACGATACCGGTTCTTTTCGAATATTGCTGTTCCTGATTTTTCTTCTCTGGTTTTGGGGAACAAATTCATTCTTCTGTAAATGAACTTGTTCCCCGAAATGATAATTATTCAGGTCTGCATCGTTCTCCAACAATTCTTTTTCATAAAAGTGGCGATAAACGAGATATCTTCACCCTCATAGTATTTAACAAGCAACTGTTTGAACTCCGGCACATGACTTTCGGGAATCACCAAAAATCCTCCGCCATGAGCAATAAGATAATGATTAGCAAAAATGACAGCTGCCCGTTTGTTTCCATCCAAAAAGATCTGAGTCTTCATGCAGTACAGACACAGTTTAATGGCAATATTGATGGCATCGTCATTTTCTTCGGTGATTTCCCGAATCTGCTCCTTTACATCTATCTCTATGGGCAGAGGCGGAATATAGGATGAACCGCCGGTGGTAACAGGGACACCACGAATGCGGCCACCTTCCGCAAAAAAGCCCTCATTGACGATCCTTGCTATATGGCTTAGCATATAATAATCACTACGGCTGGCAATCACATCACGATCAAGGATAAATTCCCATGCGTGTTTCAAATTCAATATCTTCTGAACATCGGTAGCAGTCATGCCGGATACTTTTCCGTTTTCTATAATTTCTTCCGTTTGTGGAAAAGAAGTTGCAACGCCCTCCAGAACGGCCTGGTCATAGATATTCATTTTCATATTTGCCCGCGCAAATGAAATGTTGGTTGTAACCGCGGCAGGAAGTTCATCTTCCGAATATCCTGCAGCAGCAAGCTGTTTTTCAACACTGCGTAGTTCTTTGCGAATCTCACGGGCTTCCCTGGCATTGCGCAGGAGAAGGTTATAAAGTTCATCCGTATATGCTCCAACATAAGTGGAGGTAAGCTTACCTGCCACACGCTTTCTGACATAAAGATATTTCCCGTCACCCCGCTCCTTGATTTCGGGTGTACCGTCATAGGACATCAAATTCAGTCTTGCATACAGATCGGCACGGGTTCTGAGCAATTCCTGTATTTCATTGTATTGTGCTGCCATTGCTTTACCTCCTTTGGGGAACAATTATGGATATTTTTATATCATAATGTTCCCCAATAGTCAATGCTGTTTGAAGGTTTCATATCTAACTGTATAAGTTCCCGCATTCAGGTAGCAAATTCCATCCTTCACGTATTCAGATTCTCTGCCGTCTTCTTCATCTCTTCGCGCACAATTTGAACATCCGCACCGGGTTATAAAACTCATCAATCTCTCTATATACCCGGTCGCTCACCTGAAAGTCTACCGTGACAGTGGAGAAGCCCGCCAGCTTCAACAATTCCACATCCGTGCCCGGCCGCTTCAGGTAGCTGTTCGGAAGCGCGGCCATGATCTGGCCGTGTTTTCGCATCAATTCTGAAGCAATCCCTTTATGCGCGTGGTTTTCCGGAAGCTCCACAGACGACTCCTCCTCTTCCCCGTAATCCGCGTCAAAATTCAGCAGAAGCCCGCCCGTTTTCAGCAGCCGATACCACTCACGATACGCCAGATCCGGGTGCGGCAGCGTCCAGGTCAGGTTTCTCGTCAGGATCACGTCAAAAGCTTCCTTTTCAAAATCCGGCTTTTCCGCGTCCATGACAAAAAAGGAAGGCGCCGGCACAAGTCCCTGGGACAAGTCTTTCGCCCTCTCAATCATTTCCGGCGTCAGATCGATACCGGTTACCTTCTCATATCCTTCCTCCGCCAGCAAAATCGGGAAAAACCGCTTCCGGTGCCAACGTCAAGAATCCTCGTTTCTTTGCGGTCTTTCGGAAGAAAGGGCAGGATCTCTTTTTTCCATCGTTCCGCCTTGCTGCTTTCCAGTTCTCTTTTTCGCTGTGCCGCAAAGTCCTGCGATCTCACACCCCAATAAGAAACCACGTCTTCTTTTATGCTCTTTGCCTTATCCATCCAAATTCGTCCATCCTTCTTTATGCGCAGAGCAGCGTAATGACTTTTCCAGCTATCGCCGGACGCTGCTGCCTGCACTCGTTTCGGTCGATTATAACAGGCATCCGCGCATTTGATAAGCCTCCCCGGGGGTTATTGAAACCTTTTTTTCTGTCTTTCTCCGTAAGCCCCCATTATCCCAAACTAAAGCGACAACGCCTCATTTCCGGAACCATCCTCACTTCTGTTGGCTCGTGTGTCGCCGCTTCGAATCGCTGCTGTCTTATCATTTTCCCGGATACGCGGATCCAGAACATCATAAGAAATATCCACAACCAGATTCACCGCCATATAAATCAACGCGATCCAGAGGACATACCCCTGAATCATCGGATAATCTCTGGCACTGATCGAAGTCACCGCCAGATTGCCCAGACCCGGATAGGAAAAAATCACTTCCACCACAGCGGTTCCCCCGAGCAGGGAGCCCAGGGAAAGCCCAAGCATGGTCACCAGCGGCAGCAGCGCATTTGGAAACACGTGTCTCCATAATATCGTGCTTTCTTTGATGCCTCGCGCCCGCGCGCCGATGACGTAATCCTGATTCAGCTCTTCCAGTACGGCAGTGCGCACCTGCCTGGTATATTTTCCCACCATGGCAAACGCCAGCGTCAGAGCCGGAAGAATGATTTGTTTCCATCCCCCTCCGGAGGATACAACCGGCAGAATTTTCAGCTGAATGGCAAAAAAATACAGCAAAAGCATGCCCACCCAGAAATTCGGCATGGACACGCCCAAAAAGGTAAACAGCCTCACCAGATAATCAATCGCTTTGCCATGGTATACAGCGGAAAGCATTCCAAACGGCACCGCTATCGCCAGCATGATCACCAGGGAAGTAAGCGCAAGCTTCAGCGTCGGCCAGAGCCGCGAGGACAGCAGCTGCAGCACCGGCTTATGCATGGAGTAGGAAGTGCCAAAATCCCCATGCAGACATCCAGTCAGCCAATTCCAGTACTGAACGAGAAATGGTTCGTTCAGCCCCAGCTCTTCCCTTGTCGCCTCCAGCACCGCTTCACTGGGCATAGAGCCGCTGGCGGAATACATCGCGGTAACCGGATCGCCCGGCGACAGATAGGTCAGAATAAATGTAAAGAAACTGATTCCAAACAGAACAATTCCCATCTGAAGGAGCCGTTTCCCAAATGCCCTGATTTGCACGGCAAATCGAGGACGGTACCACGATTTTTCATGGCACGGCTCATTCCTTTGTCTTGCACTCATAGCTTCCTCCTGCGGCAAAATGACGTACAGTGTCACACCTTGACAGAATTTACGTTATTTTCACCCCTACAGGTGTGACCAGTAACAAAATAGCACTGCAAATCGACCAGGGAAGGTCGTACCCCCTGTCACTCCGTCATTGCCACATCCGCCGTGATCCAGTAGTAATCCGCCGGTGTGCATTCCAAGCCGCTTACCGTATTCTTCGCTGCTATGTAAATGGTCGGGTAGCTGTAGAACGCGCAGCAGGCGTCATCCATCAGGATCTGGGAAATCTCCCGCTCGATTTCCACACGTTCTTCCGTATCAAATACGTTCTCAAGGGACGTAATCAGCGCGTCCACTTCCTCGTTTGCATAACCATACGCATTGTAAACCGCATCACTCTTGAAAAACTGCTGAAGGAATACGGCCGCATCGCCGGAATGGAAGCCGCTGCTGTTAAAAATGCAGATGTCATAGCTGCCGTCCTGGATGGTTCCCGCCCAAAGATCCTGCACATAATTGATGTTGATCTTTATACCAAGCGTACTCGCCGCATACTGGAGCGCCTCACAGATAATCGGCAGCTCTGCCCTGGTCGTGTAGGAATAAGCCTCCAGTATCACCGGCGTACCGTCCGCATTTTCAATGATCCCGTCTCCATCGGTATCCGCATAGCCCGCCTCCGCAAGAACTGCGGCCGCGTCTTCGATATCATAAGAATACGGATTTTCCAGATCGTTTACACCAAGCGCTTCCGAAGCAAACGGTGTATTGCCTGCCTGGAACATTCCATTCAGCTGTACCTCGCAGATCGTCTCCATGTCCAGGCATTCCAGCAGAGCTATGCGCAGCGATTTGTCGCTAAGCAGCCCGTTCTGATTCATCAGCCCCCAGTCCGTGCGAAGTCCGTTACACATCTCCAAAATGTAATTGTCATCCTCCATATAAGCGGCCGCGTCCGATGTGCTAAGGCCATAGCAGGCGTCCAGCTCCCCCGCCTGGAAGGAAAGATTCATAACCGACGGATCCTGGAACTGCAGGAATTCAATGGAATCCAGCTGCGGCTCTCCATCCCAGTAGTTCTCATTTTTCACTACGTTCAATGTCATGGAAATCTGGTCATTGCTCTCAATCACGTACGGTCCGGTGCAGATCGGGCCTTCATCCGCCAGATTGGTCAGATCCCCGGTCGTGTCAAAAATCACAAAAAACGGATCCGCAAGCATACCTGGAAGCGTCGGCGCGGGTTCTGCCGTCGTGATTGTCAGTGTCTGTCCGTCCGCCGTCATAGAATCCAGTGAGAAAAAGTCCGCCGCACGCGCGGAATTGTCAAAATCATACTGGATCGACGCCATCGCCAGCTCTGCTGTCAGCTTCGTTCCGTTTGAGAAACAAACCTCATCCTTAATCGTGAAGGTCCACGTCAGGCCATCCTCCGAAACAGAATAATCGTCCTCGACCAGACAGCCGACGGTATTCATAGAGGAATCCAGTTTCGTCAGCGTCTCGCCAACACCTGCGCGCTCAATCATCCAACCGTCATATTCATTACTCGGGTCGAGGGAGCTGTATGTCTGCGTCTGTCCGAATACCATATGCCCGGACGCCTGCGATACCAGTGTCGCTCCCGCAGTAAGCGCTGTAATTAGCGCACTCGTTATAAGCAGCTTAGTAAACAATCTCTTTTTCATTCTTGCCTCCTGAAGGGTTTGTACTGTTCATTTATTCTTACTAAACTTCATGCTCTCAGCCGTGCAGACAAGGCATGAGCCCAAACGACTGATGACACTTTTATAATAAATGATTATAAACCCCATTTTCTTTGAAGCAAGCCCCACCGGGGGTTATCCGGCTATTCGAATTTGATATAGAGATCTATGTTTTGTAGGAATAGAAAAACCAGCCCGTCTCAGACTGGTTTTTCTATTCCCGCATCCAGAATCATCTTCACGTAATCCACAAACATTGCCACACCTTCCGGAAGCGCCTCCCCCCGGCGTTTTACAAAACCAAATATAATCTGATCTTCCTTTAACCCCGTCATCCGGCTCGCAGTCAGCTCCGACGGTTTTTCCTGCGTCAGCCAGGCAGCACTGATATTTGACAAATCACTTTGCTGCAATAGCCTTGTCATGATATATTCGCTGTTCGTTGTCACTACGGTTTCCGCATTCTCCGTGGAATGTCCGCTTGCATCTATAATATCCCAATAATTGTCCGGGGAGAACTCATCCGGGAACCTCTGGACCAGACGCAAAGCAGACAATCCCGCATCCTGTTTTTGTCTATTTTCAGAGTTATTCTTTTCCCCTGAAAAAAGAGCCACGTACGTTTCCGCCAGAGGCGTAAACTCCAGATAATTCCGGCTCAGATAATACTCAAAAGCTGCCTTCTGATTTTTGATCACATACACGAATCCTGCGTCATCTTTTCTGTCTTCCACTCTCTGCACGATCTCGCGTGTTCCCGTCGTATAAATCTGATAATGCAAATCTTCCTCCTGATGTTCTGTATAAAACTCCAGAAAAGCATCTGCAAACCAGGAACTCGGATTATTCGACATACGCAGCGTTTCTGTCGTCTGTTTTGCATGGATATCCTGTATTTTGTCCAGATTCTCCAGTATGTCTTTCGCATAGCGGTAAGCAGACTCCCCTTCCCTCGTCAGGGACATCCCCTTCGCATATCGGCTAAACAGCTGTATGCCAAGTGCTTCCTCCATCGTTTTAATCGCCTTGCTTACACTCGGCTGCGACATATGCAATACTTCAGCCGCTTTGGTAACCGAACCGGTCTGCGCGCAGGCCACAAGGCATTCAATCTGTTTTAAATCCACGAATCTTTTAAAATCCATTCTATAAATGATCTCCGGATAATCGTCTCGTTTGTCATCCGAAGCCTCCCTGATCTATCTGTACTCTTTTTGATAACAGTTCAAAGCGAAGCAAAATCGCAGACATATGACCGTAGTACTGAATCATTACCTTTTGCAGGTCATCATAACATAGCGACCGAATTTTGGCAAACCATTTTGGCAATCGTTTAAAACAGCAGATGGTCTGTGACCTGCTGTTCTAAGCAGCATCAAAATATTGATTGCGGTTCAAATACCCATATGTTATACTTTTTACAAATGTACGGAAGCGTCTTTGCACTTCACTGACGAAGCTGCATGCCTGAAAAATATTGAGGAGGGAAATATCTTTGAAACACAAATACGACGATTTATTGCGTACCATCATCCGAACAATCAAAAATGATTATGCCGGATTTCCGGAAAAAATGGAACGGCATGATTCCAGATATTATGTAAACACCACAGGCACTGCCTTTAAGCAGGGAAATCTGGACGAGCTTCTGTTCCTGCGAATTGTCAGCCAATACCTGGCTTCACTGGGCGATCCGAATCTGAAGTTTTCGATGGCAGATCATGAAGATTATAAAAATTACTGTGTCGGATTCCGTGCACGGCGGTATGGAAATGACCTGTATGTCACAGAATGTGCGCAGGATCAGCGCCTGAAAGTCGGCGACAAAATTACTGCAATCAATCAGCTTCCGCCGGGAGGACACCGTGCAAAGTTCCGCAAAAACATTCTGATTGGAAATACTGCGGAGCGGGAACAGTGGAGCGGGTTCCTGAAAATGGCAGACCACTTTGAGGTCGAGCACTCTGACGGTACAAAAGAGGACCTGTCATTTGAACACTTTGAGCTCTTACAGCCAGAATATAAAACCGAATTCCGCAGCCTGACGGAAGATGTCTGCTACCTCTGTATAGAAGAGTTCTCCCCGGATACCACAGCCCTGGAGACCCTTTTGCAAAAACACGAAATGGAACTGCGCACATGCAGCCGTCTGATTCTTGATCTGCGGAAAAATGAAGGCGGAGCGGAATCAGGCTTTGTACCTTTGCTTCCGCTGGTCATTGATCACCCGGTCAGCCTGACGGATTTATTTCAGGATCCGGTCTATACAAATTACACAAATGAAAACTGCGAACGCCGGATTCGGGAATTTCAGGTTCTGAAAAATCTATACGCAAAAGAAAGCCAGGAAGACGCCGCCAGGTTGTGTGATGACCTGATTCAGGAATATCAGAAAAAAGCGGGAAGCGGGTTATGTGCGGAGGCGGCGGATGATGAACTCCAGTCAAAGTCTCATACAACCGCAGCCGGTGCCTCCTGCGAATCTGAAAACAGTAACAAGGAGCAATCCCTGATCCGTCCTTATGAAAATATACAAAAAATAGTACTAATCACAGATACCTGGTGCCGCGACGCAGGAGAAATCTTCGTAAAACTCTGTTCCGGCTTTTCAAAAGTAAGTATTATCGGTCGGCCGACGATGGGAACCATCGACTATACGAATTCCGTCACCATGCTGCTGGATCAGATCTTCGTGTTATCCTATCCAATGAGCAAACGCGGATATGTATTGAATGACACACGATACAATGACACCGGTCTGCCCGTCGACCTCTATATACCCTGGACGCCACAGGAGTGTACGGAGGATGTCCTGTTGCAGAAAGCATTGAATATTTCCTCCTCTTTCACCCCATGAGAGGTGGTAGCCGCATTTTTTGCGACTACCACCTGAGGATATCCGAAAATCACACTTCCTGAGCAATTGATCGAGTAGGAGGCGGTTTTCTGCCTCCTGCTCGTCTGCGCTGGCCGCGTCTGGCGTTAGCCAGAAATATTCCTTACGCGGCCGTGCGCAAAAAAGCGGATTCACCCTTCTCATGGGCGAATCCGCTTACTAATTTACTAATTTACCTCGTAACTATCCGGAACAGTTACACTTACTCTTCTTCACACACATACTGCCCTGCAAGACGTCCATGTGTCACTGCCATACCAATGGAGTTGCCTGCGCATGGTGTGGAATATCCCAGTCCATATCTGCCGCCAAGGGAGTTGCCCGCACAGTAGAGACCTTTGATCGGCTTGCAGTCCTTGTCGATGACATTCAGTCTCTTGTCTGTCATCATACCGGACATCGTTACCATGGATGGCGTCGGGTTGTCGCTCTGCTGCGTAGCAATACCGTAGAACGGGCCTTCATCAACCGGAATCATTGCGGAAGCGTCCTTACCGAAATCAGTATCCATGCCTGCCTCGCACAGTTCGTTGTAGTGCTCAATAGAAGCAACAAAGGTTGGAATCGCATCCTCGTCATAGCCCAGGTACTCCGCCAGCTCTTCCAGCGTGTCAGCCGCAATTACTGTGCTGTAGCCGCGCTCTGCGATGGTGCAGTTCATGACCTGCCCGCCGTCCGGACCTGCCTCGATCGCCGCCATATCATCAATCATATCCTGATAATACTGCGGACGTCCGCCGTTCGGGCCGCTGTGCTCTACGCCGGAAGCGCATACGGATTTCAGCCACTTCTGGTCCGTCACCAGGCAGATCACACCCTCCGGCTGACGCGCGCACGCTGTCTGTGCCGCAGAGAGGTTGCCCTCATTGGTGAAACGCTCACCATCGCTGTTCAGCCAGAGCATCGCATTGGCGCCCCACGGACCGCTCGGGCCGCCGCCAAGGAGCATGGAGCCACGGGGAGCCGGCTCAATCAGGCCGCCCGCCCAGCACATCATCTTTACACTCTCGCCGTTTCTGCCGCCCATAAAGGAATAGAAGTCATCCTTTACGCCGCCTTTGCGCTCGTTTCTCTCCATGTACTCATTCAGAAGTGCCCAGCACATATCCGCATTCCCGGCATAGTCACCGCCACACATCACGACGCCCTTTGCGGTATTGAACTGCGTATAAGTGCCATCCTCATTCTGAACAATCACACCCGTCACATCGCCGTCGTCATTCTGCACGAGCACCTGTGCCGATGTGCCGTAATACCAGTCCGCGCCAAGCTCGATCGCCTTATCCACACAGGCCTGCTGCACATCCGGCAGAACAGAGTTCGCCGCCACGCCCTGGATCGGCTCATCATTATAAACACCCATGAACTGCGCGGTCGCCGCCCAGGTCTTGGTGCCCGGACACAGCGGATAATTGTCATAATTGATGCAGTCATAGATATCGTTGCCGGCCATGATCTTGTCATAATCCATATTCGCCTGAATGATCAGCCAGCCATCTTCCGTATTGTCATAGGTATAGCACCTGGAGTCAATCCCCATCTCTTCCGCTACTTCCAGCATATGATCCAGTGTCGCGCCAGAATTCGCTACATACTGGCGCACGATCTCCGGGAACGCTCTGCCGCCGCCTCTGGTGATGAATTCATTCACAATCTCACCAAGATTATACTCCGGGAAACCAGCTTCCAGCTGAAGCTTTGAGTTGAAAACACCGACATCTTCGCCATACCACGCAAATACATCCTCTGACTGTTTCTCTACAACCGCTACCTTCGCGCCAAGCTCCGCTGCCGCCAGAGCCGCCTGAACACCAGCGTGTCCGCCGCCGACTACGACCACATCCACATCGATCTCACTCGAAATATCCGTAATCTCAGGAGCCGTCCCCAGCCAGTCGCCAGGTCCGGAATAACCCCATACACGGGTACAATCCTCCGATGAGGAAGAGTCTTCCGCCGCTCCGGTCGCGTCAATCGCTCCGCCCGAAGCCTGTGCGATACAGTTTGCCGCCGCTTCTTTCACCGCATTGGATGTCACGGACGCACCGCTGACGCCGTCAATCTCGGAAGACTGCGCGTTCAGAATCGCCTCCGCCAGTGTGTCGCCCGTCGCGGCGCCGATGCCTTCCGTCTCCCCGGAAACGTCAATCACTACATCCGTGATGTTGGTTTCGTCAAACGTCATCGTTACCGTGACTTCGCTCTCCATGCCCTGCGCGGTCGCCGTATAAGTACCCGGCGTATAAAGCGCACCCTCCGCCGCGCTGGCTGCTTCTTCCGCGTGTACAAGTCCGCTTAACATACCAGACGCCGCCAGAGTCGCCGCTCCCGCTGCCGCACTTTTCAGAAAATCTCTTCTTGAAAGTCCATTGTCCATTTCATTGTCCTCCTTTAGATCGTAT
>JAJPXU010000113.1 GCA_021205305.1 Lachnospiraceae bacterium | reverse complement strand
ATTTCCATGCGATTTTTTGGGGTTTTCGGAGTGGAATTTACTTTTTCACTTCAGCCGGAATGAATTTGCGCTAATCGTCGGAATGAATATTCGCGATGTATCGGGTTACTTTTTGGCAAAACATCGGAATGGAATAGATACTTTCACGGTTCATAAGAAAATACTGAATCCCGAAAATTTACCGTTGAATTATCGCCGGGATTGTTTTATACTATTGGCAATGTGTTTTCATAGCTATGAAATCTCATAGCTACTTTCATAAGAAACCTCAGGAGGTAGGATATGTACAAAATTTTAAAAGCCGGAAAGCTTGCGAACAACATCTACGAGATGGTTGTAGACGCGCCGCGCGTTGCAAGGCGCTGCCTGCCGGGACAGTTCATCATCGCGAAGGCAGATGAGACGGGGGAGCGCATTCCGCTGACGATCTGCGATTTTGACAGAGAGGCGGGGACGATCACGATTGTCTTTATGCCGATCGGTGTATCCACAGAGAAATTTGCCGAGCTACAGGCCGGCGACTCGTTCTGTGACTTTGTAGGTCCTCTGGGTCAGCCGTCTGAGCTGTGCCTGGAGAGCGAGCTGGAAGAGACAAAGAAAAAGAAGATCCTGTTTGTTGCAGGCGGCGTCGGCACGGCTCCGGTATATCCGCAGGCAAAATGGCTGCATGAGCACGGCGTAGGCTGTGATGTTATTATCGGTGCGAAGACCAAAGAGCTTGTTATCATGGAAGATAAGTTTAAATCTGTCTGTGATAATCTTTACATAACGACGGACGATGGTTCCTACGGCAGAAGCGGTATGGTCACCAAGGTAATCGAGGATCTGATCGAGCATGAGGGGAAGACTTATGATCACTGTGTTTCCATTGGACCGATGATTATGATGAAGTTCTGCTGCCTGACGACGAAGAAGTACAATCTGAAGACCATTGTCAGCATGAACCCGATCATGGTAGACGGTACCGGCATGTGTGGCGCCTGTCGTATCCTTGTCGGTGATGAAGTGAAATTTGCCTGCGTAGATGGGCCGGAATTTGACGGTCATCTGGTAGACTTTGACGCGGCAATGAAACGCCAGACTCTGTATAAGACAGAGGAAGGCCGTGCGCTTCTTGCGTATCGCGAAGGAAAAACGCATCACGGCGGATGCGGAAATTGCGGAGGTGACAAATAATGGCTGCGAAGGGTATGGTAAAGGTTCCGGTCAGAGAGCAGGAGCCAAAGGTAAGAGCGACAAACTTTAAAGAAGTATGTCTTGGCTACAATCAGGAAGAAGCGATGGAGGAAGCATCCCGCTGTCTTCACTGCAAAAATGCAAAATGTATCGAGGGCTGCCCGGTAAATATCAATATTCCGGACTTTATCGCGGAGGTAAAAGAGGGCAACATCGAGGAAGCATACAAAGTAATCTCCAAATCCAGCGCCCTGCCGGCCATCTGCGGCCGTGTATGTCCGCAGGAGAGCCAGTGCGAGGGTAAATGCGTGCGCGGCGTTAAGGGCGACTCTGTCTCCATTGGTAAGCTGGAGCGCTTTGTTGCAGACTGGGCCAGAGAAAACGGTATCAAGCCGCCTGCTCCGGAGACAAAGAATGGCCGTAAGGTAGCAGTGATCGGTTCCGGCCCGTCCGGACTGACCTGTGCCGGCGATCTGGCGAAGCTTGGCTATGATGTAACGATTTTTGAAGCGCTGCATGAGCCGGGCGGAGTGCTTGTCTATGGTATTCCGGAATTCCGTCTTCCGAAGCTCGATGTAGTGGCAAAGGAAGTAGAGAATGTCAAGTCTCTCGGCGTAAAGATTGAGACGAATGTCATCATCGGCAAATCCGTGACGATTGACGAGCTGCTTGACGAAGAAGGCTTTGAGGCAGTCTTCATCGGTTCCGGTGCAGGACTTCCGATGTTCATGGGTATTCCGGGTGAGACCGCGAAGGGCGTGTTCTCCGCGAATGAATACCTGACCAGAAATAACCTCATGAAAGCATTCCGCGAGGACTATGATACCCCGATCGTAAAGGGCAAAAAGGTAGCAGTCGTCGGCGGCGGCAACGTAGCGATGGATGCTGCGAGAACCGCACTTCGTCTGGGCGCAGAGGTACATATCGTATATCGTCGTTCTGAGGCGGAGCTTCCGGCGCGTGCAGAAGAAGTACATCACGCGAAAGAAGAAGGTATCATCTTTGACCTTCTGACCAACCCGACTGAGATTCTGGTGGACGAGAACGATGCGGTCTGCGGCATGCGCTGCATCCGCATGGAGCTTGGCGAGCCGGATGCATCAGGCAGGAGACGTCCGGTAGCGATTCCTGGCTCTGAGTTCGATCTTGATGTTGATACCGTGATTATGTCACTTGGTACCTCACCGAACCCGCTGATCTCCTCAACAACCATCGGACTCGATGTGAACCGCAGAAAATGCATCATCGCGGACGAAGAGACCGGAAAGACCTCCAAAGAAGCGGTATTCGCCGGCGGCGACGCGGTGACAGGCGCGGCGACAGTTATCCTGGCTATGGGGGCCGGTAAAGCGGCGGCGAAAGGAATTCATGAATTCCTGAGTGCGAAGTAAATCGCTTATAATTTGGGTGTAAATCACCTGGTTTCACGAATGAGAAAGCAGACATTTTGTTCTGACGCGAAATATAAATATATTTATGCGTTGGCTGAAATGTCTGTTTTATTATCTGATAAAATGGTTGAATAAAGGATATAATTG
>JAJPXU010000124.1 GCA_021205305.1 Lachnospiraceae bacterium | reverse complement strand
ATATTATTTATCCCATCAGCGTTTCTTAATGCCATTGATGCTTCTGCTAAGAGATACGGTTTTGCACCCTTTTACAAATGATAAAGTAGTGGAAGCATTCAATGGCAGTAAGAAGTGCTGATGTTTTCATGTGGTGCTGGTATGTGCATTCTGCTTATTCCGCGAAGGAACGAGCCGGGCAGCCGTGCCTGTGCCGGAGTATTTGATTGGCCGCACTTGTAGGGATTATGATAGGGGCAAATACGGCTATGGTGTAACCGGTAAGAATTTTGAGGATGACCTTGGGTGAGGAATGATTATGAATAATATTTATGGTTACGTAAGGGAATCGGAAAATCAGAGCGAGGAGAAGCAGATTCTCGCGATACGGGAATATGGAGTGGAGGACAGCTGTATCTATAAGGATAAGCCGGATGATTTGGCTGCATATCATCTGCTTCTCAGTAAGGTATGTCCGGGAGATACGATTGTTTTGAAGAGCCTGGATCGATTGGGTTACACTTATGAGAACATTTTGTCTGAATGGCAGCGGATTACGAAGGAGCATGAGGCGGCGATTGTTGTTCTGGATATGGAGCTGCCGGATATGGCGGGGGCGCTGAATGGACAGTTTCTCTCGGAACTGGTGTATGATGTCATGAGCTATGTCGCCCAGACCCGGCAGGATTTTAAACGCCAGAAACAAAGTGAGGGAATATCGGCTGCGCATCAGAGGGGTGTGAAGTTTGGCCGCCCGACGAAGATGAATCTGGCGGAATTTGAGAAGGTCAGGGATGCTTATGAACGCGGGGCGATTTCTGTCACGGAGGCGGCGGCCCGTTTGAATATCAACAGGGCTACGTTTCGCAAATGGATAAAGGAAAATCAGCTATCCTGATTGGAAACGATTTTTGATAATGTTAAATAAGGAATATAACGCCGGATATAAATAGGTAATATAAGCACGAAAGAATGGAATCATTTAAATAAGGAAGGAGAGGATTGTGTGTTATATGCAGTTTATAACCCGCAGGCAACAAAACCGCAGGCAACAAAACCGCAGGCAACAGAACAACGGACAACGGAACCGCAGATAACAGAGCAGCGGACATTGGAACGAAAGAAAGAGATGTTCCCGTTTGAACCGTTTCAGTTTACCATTGAGCGTATGCGGCATGTGCAGGGGGAATGGCGTTCGCTGACGGCGACTCTTTTTCCGGAGTATGTCTTTTTTGAGTGCGAGAATGAACGGGCGGATGAGGTGAGGGCGAGACTGGAGGGAGCGCTGAACCGGGATCGGACGGTGAAGCAGCAGGTGCCGTTGATTTCAGTGCCTGGGGAGCTTTCAGATCTTTTATACGATCTCTGTGACGAACGGCATCATATTTCTATGTCGAAGGGTATTATTATAAATGGCCTGGCTCATGTTACGGAGGGACCGCTTATTGGGCATGATCATCGGATTGTGCGAATTGACCGCCATAAACGGCTGGCCTGGCTGAAGTTTTCGGATCGTGCGCCCAGAGATTTTGCGAAAAACAGTACGAGTGTGCTGGTCGCGGGATTGGAAATTACAGAAAAATATGGATGATTTTGGAAGTGCATCCCATTGATGGCCTTCTCCTGTGATAGAATAAACGATGTTTATCTTTTACCGGAGGAGGCTTTTTTTATGCGCAGGGCTGCGTAAGGATTTTACAAGCCGGACGTCCACTGGACGTCCGGCGTCGCTTCGTAATCTGGTTATTGAAAAAAAATGATAACCTGTTATCGGAATTTTGGAATTGATGGATTGTTAATTTGGTTGTATGATTACCACCGTAAGCATAAAAACCTATTAATAAGATAGGATTATAGGAAATACAAGAAACAACAATGGTGGGGAAGAATCTATGAACTGGACAGTGATAATTGATTATATTCCTGCATACTGTGAGGCGATGCTGCTGACCCTGCGCATTGGCTGGATGGGGATTGTACTGGCGACTGTGGTGGGTCTGGCCTGTGCTTTCATCCGGTATTATCATATTCCGCTTGTGGCGCTTGTGAGCATCCCAAAGCATCAGTATGAAAGTAGCGCGGCGCTTGGAATGACAGGAAACCAGACTTTTTTGCATATTATCATCCCGCAGACTCTGCGCAGGCTGGTACCCCTGTCAATCAATCTGATCACAAGGATGATCAAGACGACCAGCCTGGTGATGATGATTGGAGTCGTTGAGGTATTAAAGGTGGCGCAGCAGATCATCGAGGCGAACCGGATGTCCTCGCCAAATGCTGCGTTTGGAATCTATGGGACGGTGTTTTTCCTGTATTTTATCATCTGTTGGCCGATCAGCCTGTTTGCCGGATATCTGGAGAAACGGTGGGGAGTCTGACATGAAAGAATTGTTGAAGCTGGAGCATGTGACAAAAGCAGCGGGCGGCGATTGTCCGGGCACTCTGTATGCATCCGGAACTGATCCTTTTTGATGAAGTGACAGCGGCTCTTGACCCGGAGATGGTGCGGGAGGTACTCGATGTCATGCTGGAACTGGCCGAAAGCGGAAGCACCATGGTCATTGTAACACATGAGATGCAGTTCGCAAAAGCGGTGGCGGACCGGGTGATTTTTCTGGAGCATGGTGAAATTGTGGAGGAGGGGACGGCGGAAGAATTTTTTGAACATCCGAAGACAGAGCGGGCAAAAAGCTTTTTAAACACTTTTGTGTTTGACTGTCTCAAAAAGAAACCATCCCAGGAGACCGTGACTGAATGAAATATTTATGACGAACCAGACACTTGATTTCGGGTTTCGCTAAAGCTGGTTTTGCGTGTAACTACAGGATAGCAAAACGAGGAGATTCGTTTTCTATAGATATTCCATATAGGAATGCCCATCGTAAAGACGGATTGGCTGCAGAGCGTGTCGTCAAAAAAAGGTTTTGCGATGGAGCGAGTTTGGCGAAAGCCGGAAAGTGAGGAGTTTATTATGAGAAGAAAAACAGGAAGACTGGCAGCGGCAGTAATTATGACAGCAGCACTGGCGGCAGGTTCGATGACGGCGCTTGCGGATGAGGATGTGATTTATCGTACCCTTGAGGAAATTCAGGAGAGCGGTACGGTAAAGATCGGCGTATTTTCCGATAAGAATCCGTTCGGTTATGTGGATGAAAATGGCGACTATCAGGGCTATGATATTTATTTTGCCGAGCGGATCGGAGAGGATCTCGGTGTGGAAGTGGAATATGTTTCTACGGAGGCCGCGAGCCGGATTGAGTATCTTCAGACTGGCAAGGTAGATATTATCCTTGCAAACTTTACTGTGACAGAGGAGCGCGCGGAGGAAGTCGATTTTGCCTTGCCTTATATGAATGTGGCTCTGGGAGTTGTATCACCGGATTCCAACGTAATCACGGATCTGGATGATCTGGGTGAGGATGATGCGGTGATCGTCATTTCCGGCACGACAGCGGAGACCTATCTGACGGAAAATTATCCGGATCTTACGCTCCAGAAATATGATACATATGCGGCCGCAAAGGAAGCACTGGAGAATGGAAATGGTGTGGCATGGGCAAATGATAATACAGAGGTCATCGCCTTTGCGAACCAGAACGAAGGCTATACCGTTGGCATTCCGTCACTCGGAAGCCAGGATACGATCGCTCCGGCTGTGTCAAAAGGAAATACGACCCTGCTTGACTGGCTGAATGAAGAGATCGCAGCTCTTGGAGAGGAAGAATTCTTCCACGCAGATTATGAGGCAACTTTACTGGAAACCTATGGCAGCGACTATGAGGAAGAGCTTGTTGTAGAAGGCGGAGTCGTGGCATCGGAAGAAGCGGAGACGGAAGCCGTAACAGAGTAATTGAAACGGAAAAAGGCAGCAGATGCAGGCGCATCAGAAAAGGAGATTACTATGAGTGAATACAAATTTGAAACTTTACAGCTTCACGTTGGACAGGAACAGGCCGATCCGGCTACCACAATCCCAGCTCTCCGAGACGGAGCTGCTGGATCAGGGGGATTAAACCAAACACAATCCGGCTTTCCATCGGAACAGAGCATATTGATGATATTATCGCTGATCTGGAAAACTGATTTACTGCGGTGAAATAAGGGGAAAGTCTCATTTGGGCAAACAGAATGTTATAGTTGAAAAAGGCTCTCAAAATGCAGTGTTTGAGAGCCTTTTTCGAATGGCCTCTCGACGATGGCTTTCTCCTGTGATACAATGAAAGCCGCGCATTGGAAAAACGTTGCGCAAGCATGGACATATGATACAATAAACGCAGTTTATTTTTAGCGGAGGAGGCTTTTTATGCATACAGAGGAGGAGCAGCAGCACGCACATCTGCCTGGAACAGCTGGCAAAGGCAGTCAAAAAAAACGAACCTGTTGTACGGGTCTGCTGGCTCATGTGGATGCCGGAAAAACGACTCTGGCGGAGGGTATTTTATATTTGACGGGCAGAATCCGCAGTCTGGGGCGTGTGGATCACAAGGATGCGTTTTTTGACAATTTTGAGCTGGAGCGGGCCCGGGGAATTACGATTTTTTCGAAGCAGACGCAAGTGGAGCTTCCGGAGATGACGATGACGCTTCTGGATACGCCGGGGCATGTGGATTTTTCGGCAGAGATGGAGCGGACACTCCAGGTGCTGGATTACGCGGTGCTGGTGATCAGCGGAGCGGACGGAGTGCAGAGTCATGTGGAAACGCTCTGGCGGCTGTTGGCGCGATATAAGATTCCGGTTTTTTTGTTTGTCAATAAGATGGATCAGCCGGGTACGGATCGGGAGACTTTGCTGGCGGAGCTGAAAAGCCGGCTGGATGAGCGATGTGTGGATTTTACCGGAACGGAGGGAATGAAGCGAATGGGCCTCGGCGGAGAGACCGTGAATGCGGGAGACGATTCCGGTGCGAAGGCTGTGAATGCGGGATATGGTTCCGATGCGAAGACTGTGGATGCGGGAGATGGTTTTGGCGCGATATGCTATACGGATACGGAAGAGTTTCAGGAAAACCTGGCGATGTGTGATGATGAGCTTTTGGAGCTGTATGCGGCGGGCGAGAGGATTGGAACCGAACGGATTCAGCGCATGGTGGCGGAACGGAGGATTTTCCCGTGCTTTTTTGGCTCGGCGCTTCGGCTGAAGGGTGTGGAGGAGCTGCTGGAAGGGATTCCGACGTATTCCCTGTCCAGAGAATATTCGGCTGAATTTGGCGCGCGGGTGTATAAAATTACGAGAGATGCGCAGGGAAATCGGCTGACGCATATGAAAATCACGGGCGGTACGCTGCGAGTGAAGGACATTCTGACAAATCAAAAGATGTCGGCGTCAGGGGAGCCGTCGGCTGCCGGAGGCGTGTCTGTGTCTGGCAGCGCATATGCAGGAGAACAGTCGTTACCATCAAAGGGAATGGAAAAGGAAGCTGCGGCAGGGCGTGAAATTTGGGCGGAGAAGGTCAACCAGATTCGCATTTTGTCGGGAGAAAATTACGAGACAGTGTCTGAGGTTTCAGCAGGGATGCTCTGCGCGGTTACGGGGCTGGAGCATACCTATGCGGGTGAAGGACTCGGGGTGGAACCGGAGGCAGAGCTGCCGGTTCTGGAGCCGGTGCTGTCTTACCGGATTGCGCTTCCGGAAGGGGCGGATGTGCATCGCGCGTTTCGGCAGTTAAAACAGTTGGAAGAGGAAGAGCCGGAGCTGCATATCACATGGGCAGCGGGAGCGTCTCCTCGTCAGCTTTCGTTGGATGCTTCGTCTGACGGGAGAGGAGTCCGCCCGGCGAGGACGGAACGTGGCGCAGCGGAGAATCCCTTTGCTGCGGGCGAGACGGATAATGGTGAGATTCATGCGCAGCTGATGGGCGAGGTGCAGACGGAGATTTTACAGAATGTGATACGGGATCGCTTCGGACTGGCGGTGACGTTTGGCGAGGGCAGTATTGTGTACCGCGAGACGATTGCGGAGCCGGTGGTCGGGATGGGGCATTTTGAGCCGCTCCGCCATTACGCGGAGGTGCATCTTTTACTGGAACCGGGCGAACGGGGCAGCGGCTTGCAGTTCGCGAGCACCTACAGTGTGGATGAACTGGCGCTGAACTGGCAGCGGTTGATTTTGACTCATCTGGAAGAAAAGAGCCACCTGGGAGTGCTGACCGGCTCTGAGATTACGGATATGAAGATCACGCTGGTCGCGGGGCGGGCGCATCAGAAGCATACGGAGGGCGGCGACTTCCGGCAGGCGACCTACCGCGCGGTGCGGCAGGGACTTTGCCGTGCACAATCCATCCTGCTCGAACCGGTTTACCGCTTTCGGCTCGAGGTTCCGATGGAAACGGTCGGCCGGGCGCTCTCTGACATTCAGCGTATGTATGGGAACGCGGATGCGCCGGTTTTGATGGAGGCTGCCGGTACTATGGAAAAAGCTTCGGAGATGGCTTTGATCACGGGTACGGCGCCGGTTGTGACCATGCGCGGCTATCAAAGCGAGGTCCTGGCCTATACAAAGGGCCGCGGAAGACTGTTCTGTAGTTTGAAAGGTTATGAGGAATGTCATAATGCCCAGGAAGTGATCGAGGCGCGCGCTTATGATGCGCAGGCGGATCCGGAGAATCCGTGCGGCTCGGTTTTCTGCGCGCATGGAGCAGGATTTGTCGTGAATTGGGAGGATGTGCCGGGCTACATTCATATCCAGGGGACGGATGCTTATGCTGAGGCGGCGTTAGCCAGATCGCAGGGCGGGGGCGCAATGCATTCCGGGGCGGCGATCTTTTCTGATGGGGAAAGCATCGGAGGAGCGTTTTCGGAAGCTACCGAAAATGTGGGAACTGCGAGTTGTTTCGGAATGCCGGATGGAAAAGGGCTCGCAGGGGTGAATGGAGCATTTCGAGATGGAAATGCGGCGGCAGAACACGCTGCAACGGGAAACCGTCGGTTGACTTGCAACGCTGCGGAGAAACAGCCGGCGATCAACACGGCTGAGGATGACGAGCTTCGCGCGATTTTTGAGCGCACCTATGGCACGTCGGATCGTGAGCGCAAACGTTTTTCCTATGGAAAGAATGGGCGCTCCCGGCAGGACTCCGGCTGGGCGGGATATGAAGCGGCGCAGGCGACGCGCAGGAAAAAAGCAAATCAGGAGGACGGCGCTGAAGAATGCCTGCTGGTAGATGGCTACAACATCATTTTTGCGTGGGACGAGCTGAAGGAACTGGCCAAAACCAGCCTGGAGAGCGCCCGCGGACGGCTGTTGGACCTGATGTGCAACTACCAGGGATACAAAAACAATCGCCTGATTGTGGTGTTTGACGCTTACCGGGTTGCGAATCACAATACAGAGGTGCTTAAATACCACAACATTTATGTTGTCTACACGAAAGAGGCGGAGACGGCAGATCAGTATATTGAGAAAACAGTGCGCACGATGAACAAGAAATATCACGTGACCGTGGCCACCTCGGATGCGCTGGAGCAGGTCATTATCTTTGGCGCGGGGGCTTCCCGGCTTTCTTCGAAGGGATTGCTGGAGGAGCTGCGGCTGATGCAGAAGGATTTGCATGAGAATTATCTGAACGCGCCGCAGAAAGGCGGAAAAGCGTACTTGCTGGAGGGGCAGGACGAGATTCTGGGGCAGATAGAGGAAACGTAACCTTTTGAACTGTGGTGAAGTGGTCATACAAAAATCGCGTAAATTTGCTTGCAATATGCCTTTGAATTTTGTATGATAGCTATAGCGATTTGCAGAGTTTTTAACAGTTCAGAACAAGCCTCAGACATATGACGCATAAGCGGCATATAGCTTTCGGAAAAAGCAGTCTGTGGCCTGCTGTTCTGAATCGTTGCACTTTTAATCAGGAAAACAGGAGGATATTTCAATGAGCTTTGACGCGGCAAAAGCAAAGAATACGATCGAGAGCGGGAAAGCTGTACTCGGCATAGAATTCGGCTCGACCAGGATTAAGGCGGTGCTGGTGGATGAGGCGAATCAGCCGATTGCTTCCGGCAGTCACGAGTGGGAGAATCAGCTCGTAAACGGAGTCTGGACGTACAGCATGGACGCGATCTGGGGCGGACTTCAGGATTGCTACAGTGATCTGGCGGCGGATGTGAGGAAGAAATACGGTATAGTGATTGAGAACCTCGCGGCGATCGGTTTCAGCGCGATGATGCACGGTTATCTCGCGTTTGATAAAAATGATGAGCTTCTGGTACCGTTCCGCACCTGGAGAAATACGATTACCGAGCAGGCTTCGAAGGAATTGTTTGACCTGTTCCAGTTTAATATCCCGCAGAGATGGAGCATTTCCCATCTTTATCAGGCAATTCTGAACGGTGAAGAGCATGTAAAGGACGTGGCTTTCTTTACGACGCTGGCGGGCTATATTCACTGGCAGATGACCGGTCAAAAGGTGATCGGTATCGGCGACGCGTCCGGTATGTTCCCGATTGACAGTGAGAGCAGAGATTATAACCAGAAAATGATTGACCAGTTTGATGCGTTGGTAGCGCCGAAGGGGTATCCGTGGAAGCTGCGGGATATTCTGCCGAAGGCTCTTCTCGCGGGAGAGGATGCTGGCGTCCTGACTGAGGAAGGCGCAAAGAAGCTGGATGTGTCCGGTATGCTGAAACCTGGCATTCCGATCGCTCCACCGGAAGGCGACGCGGGCACCGGTATGGCGGCGACGAACAGTGTGGCGGTTCGTACGGGCAATGTGTCGGCAGGAACTTCCGTATTCGCGATGATCGTTCTGGAAAAAGAGCTTTCCAGGGCTTATCCGGAGATTGATATGGTCACGACTCCGACCGGCGACGCGGTGGCGATGGTTCACTGCAACAACTGCACTTCCGATCTGAATGCGTGGGTTGGCCTGTTCCGCGAGTTTTCAGAGGCATTTGGCGTGGAAGTCGATATGGACCGGCTGTTTGGAACGCTTTACAATAAGGCGCTCGAAGGGGATAAGGACTGCGGCGGCGTTGTTGCGTACAATTATTTCGCGGGTGAGCCGGTGACTGGTCTTAATGAAGGACGTCCGCTTATGGTTCGCACCCCGGACGCGAAATTTAATCTTGCAAATTTCATGCGCGCGAACCTGTACGCGTCGCTTGCGACCCTGAAAATCGGCCTTGACCTTCTTCTTAAAAACGAGGATGTGCAGGTTGACCGCATCATGGGACACGGCGGCCTGTTTAAGACCAAGGGCGTTGGTCAGAGCATTCTCGCGGCGGCGATGGATTCTCCGGTATCCGTGATGGAGACCGCGGGAGAGGGCGGCCCCTGGGGAATGGCGATTCTGGCTTCCTATCTGGTGAACAAAAAAGAGGGAGAATCACTGGATACATTCCTGAACGAGAGCGTATTCGCGGGCAGCGAAGGCGTGGAGATCAAGCCGGATCCGGCGGATGTGGCAGGATTTGATGCTTACATTGAGAGCTACAAGGCAGGTATCGCGATTGAGAAAGCGGCGGTAGAGGCGATCTGAGTGTTATCTGTTTTTGGCCGGGTAAAGTGGTGGAAGCAGTAAAACGTGGATTTACACCAGCGCGGCAATGACAGAAATACAGGACGTGAATTTATGGACAATCAGGACATTTATGAATTATTGCGGCAGGTGAGCGACGGCACCCGTACGCCGGAGCAGGCGCTGAACGATATTCGAATGCAGCCGGATATGTTGGTGGGCAATTACGCGGATATCGACTTGCATCGAAGTGTCCGGCAGGGGATGCCGGAGGTAATTTACGGCGAAGGAAAGACTGCGGAGCAGATCGTCGGTATTCTGCGGGCTATGACGGGGCGCGGCGTAAAAAACATTATGGTAACGCGCCTGTCCGAGGAGAAAGAAGAGCAGGTGAGAGCGGCGCTGAAGGCTCAGAGAGTGAAAATTTCTTCACCGGCTGTCCTGCCCGAAGGACAAGGATGCAACCCGACGAGGGCAGAACGCGTCGCAATAGAGAACCGCTGCGCGATGGATGGCGCCGTAGAAAACAGTGCTGCGAAAAACAATGCTGCAGACCAGCAGATTTCGCTGCGCTACGATCCGACCTCGCGCATTGCGATTGCGAATCCGGAGGAAACGGAAAAGACGGGCAAAGTGGTCGTGGTCGCGGCGGGGACGAGTGATCTCCCGGTTGCGGAGGAGGCCGCGATTACGGCGGAGCTGTATGGCAGTCATGTAGAACGCGTATATGACGTTGGCGTAGCAGGGCTGCATCGTCTGCTGCACCGCCTCCCGGTGTTGGAGGACGCGAACGTGATCATTGCGGTCGCGGGAATGGAAGGCGCGCTAGTGAGCGTGATTGGCGGCCTGGTCGCCTGCCCGGTCATTGGTGTGCCGACGAGCGTCGGCTATGGCGCGAACTTCGGCGGTCTGGCGGCGCTCTTATCCATGCTGAACTCCTGCGCAAGCGGCGTCAGTGTTGTCAATATTGATAACGGATTTGGCGCGGGCGTGCTGGCGGCGCGAATCAACCGGCAAACAGTTGGAAAGTAGGATGTGCCGGAAAGCTATAGGGTTATAAAAATTTTTAATTGACAATTCGGATGATATGGCATAAGATAAGGTCAGCTAAGGAAAGTGATGATTCCGTGGGCGCAAAAAGCGAACGCCTTAGAGGGGTGCTGCCCTCTAAGGCGTTCTTGCTCGTTACGGTGAGCTGCTCCGTTTAGGCTGTTGCTGTCTATTTATTACTGTCCAGCCATTTGCTATATGATAAGGGATCCTCCCGCAAGCGGGCAATCCTTATCACATAATATGTAGGCGCTAATTACATTTGCTCCGACAGCAATAAGAAAAGTGATGATGAGATCACCCATGGGACATCACCTCCCTCCTGCTGGAAAGAGTCGACAGCAATGTTAATGCATCACATAAACGTAGAAAAGTCTACAAAATTATTGTAAATAAATGCGTAATTGAAATAAATTCGGGAAAAGTGATTTGGCTTTGAGAAAAACCACTTGACAAGACACATAATTCGTTTTACAATGGCACGAGCATAGAAAAGAAAGGAGGCAGTGCGATGTTGATGAAAGCTTATCTTGATAAATACGCAGATCGGAATGTGAAGTTTAGAAATGCAGAGTTTTTTGCGGGCTACGCATTTATCGCAGACGAGTATCATATCATTCGCAGATTGTTTGCCTCCGGAGTATTTACCGATAGAATATAGGTTTTTCTCTGCTTTTTGAGAGGAAAATTTTGGCTATCGGTGATTAAGAGATAGTAGGCTGCAGTCTGTACGGGCTGCAGCTTTTTAAGTGCGCAGGAGTGTATTTTGTGGTTTATACCACACATGCTCCGCGCGGACAGGTAAGAGCCAAAAAGGCCGTCTCTTACCTGGTTTATCCAGATCGTATATCTATAAGCGGGAAATTTTCCGGCTCATCTGATTTTCTGGACTCCTTAAAAGCGCAGCTTTGCACTTGGAAGGGAGTATCTTTGTATGAAATCAATTTTGCACTACATGAAACATTATTTGCCAGCGTATCTTTTGTGTCTGGCCGCCATGTTGATCAGTACGGCGTTATCCATGCTTGCGCCGCAGTTGACGCAGAGTGTGATTGACGATGTGATTGTCGGCGGACAGGAAGAACGGCTGATGCCGCTTCTGGGCGGTATTCTCGCGATCGGGCTGGGACGGGCTATTTTCCAATACGTGAAAGGAATATGGCTTTGACAGTATCGGCTGCCGGCTTGGCTGCCGGATTCGAAAGGATCTGTATCATCATGTCCAGGGACTTTCGATTGATTTTTTCGACAGACATAATACGGGAGAGCTGATGACTCGTATTAAGGATGATGTGGACAAGGTCTGGATGGTAGCGGGATTTATTGGTTCGCTGGCGCTTGAAGCGATCGTCGTGACGGTTCTGTCGATTGTCTGCATGGTGCGCATCAATCCACTGCTGACGCTTGTGCCGGTCTGTGTAGTTCCTCTGATTGGTTATTTGCGCTGCACATGGAAAACGAATTGGGCGGCGTTTACGATAAGATCAGCGAGGAGACTGCGGAATTGAATACGGTCGCGCAGGAGTGCATCACCGGCGTGCGCACCGTGAAGGCTTTTGCGAAGGAAGAGTATGAGATTGAGAAATTCAACGGGCACAACCAGCGCTTTTACGAGCTGAATATGAACCAGGCGAAGCTTCGCGCGAAATATGAACCGGCAGTAACCTTCCTTGGAAAGGTGATGCTGTTTGCAATCGTGGTGGTCGGCGGCCTGATGGTGATCGGAGGACGGCTGACGCTTGGCGGCCTGGGTGCCTTTCTGGAGTATGCGAATGAAATCATCTGGCCGATGGAGTGTGTCGGCTGGCTGAGCAATGACATTGCGGCTGCGGTGGCTTCCTGGAAAAAGATGCGGAAGGTAGCGGACGCGCAGCCCAGCCTGAACGAAGCGCCGGACGCGCAGCCTCTGCCAGAGGTAAAAGGGGAGATTACGTTTGAGCATGTTGGTTTTTCGATAAAGAAAGCGTCTGCTGATGAGAATTGGGATGAAATCGATGGCACACAGGAAAAAGCTGCATCAAATGCAATCCTTCAGGATATCAATCTGAGCCTCAAACCAGGTCAGACGCTCGGTATTATGGGAATGACCGGCACCGGAAAGACCACGCTGGTGAATCTGCTTCAGCGTTTTTATGACGTGACGGAAGGAAGAATTCTCCTGGACGGGGCAGATATCCGAACGCTTCCGCTTTCCCAGCTGCGCGCTTCGATGGCAGTGGTTCCGCAGGAAATTTTTCTGTTTTCTGATTCCGTGAAGGAAAATGTTCGGATCGGACGGCGAGAGGAGATCGCGGACGGCACCGTTGCATGGGCATTGGAGTGTTCTGGTGCGGCGGAATTTGTAGAGCACCTGAGCCAAAGGGCAGATACGGTAATCGGAGAGCGCGGTGTCGGCCTCTCTGGCGGGCAGAAGCAGCGCATCTGCATTGCGCGGGCACTCGCGCGGAAGGCGCCGGTGCTGGTGCTGGACGATGCGACCTCTGCGCTGGATATGGAGACTGAGCGCCTGGTGTGGCAGAATCTGAGGAAGAAAAATCGAGAGACTTCCGCTGCCTTCCATCATCAGGATTACGAGAATCACAGGAAGAGCAGGCATGGCGAAAATGGAGGAGAACCTGTGCAAGAGAGACCGTCTTCGAAAATTATTATTGCGCACCGCATCTCAGCAGTTCGCCACGCAGATGAGATTATTGTTTTAGAGAATGGGCGAATCGCGGAGCGTGGAACGCATGAAGAACTTATGCGGGCAAAGGGACGCTACTATGAGACGTGGAACGTGCCGGTCCGGGAAAGCCTGGAACGGGCAAGGGTAAGACGCTACTATGAGACGTGGAACGTGCAGTATGAGGAAACGGTACACGCGGCTGGCGACGCACCTGCCAGAACGTCACCGGCGATGGAAATCGCTGCGCGATGAGCGGCGGCTGATGCTGGATAAATTGTAAAGAGATTTGGTATCTGTCATCATTATAGCTGTGCTATGTTTTGGCAGAAGAAAGAAGGAAAAAATGGCTGTTAATACTGCGAGAGAGGATGAGACGGTCCGCGAGGGTTCAAAAAAGGATACTCTGCTGCGCCTGTACCGTTATCTTTTTTCCTATAAAAAAGAACTGATTGAAATAATGTTTTTGCTGCTGATCACACTGGCGGTGACGCTCGGCTCCCCGCTGCTGATCGAGTACGCGGTGGACACCTGCGTGGCAAATTCGGATGTGCCGGGGCTGCTGCGCCTGGCAGTTGCCGCGCTGTCGGCGTATATCGTGTATCTGGTTTGCACGAGGCGCTGGATGGTGAGAATGGAGGATATCACGAACCGTATCCTGCTGACGATTCGGGCCAGCCTTTACGAACACCTGCAGACGCTGAGTCTGCGTTTCTTTGACAGTCGGCCGACCGGGAAAATCCTTTCCAGAGTGGTCGGAGATGTTAATTCACTCAAAGAGGTACTGAGTGACAGCGTCACGAAGCTTTTTCCGGATCTGTTGACGCTGATTGGCGTGGCTGCGATCATGCTGGTCAAAAACTGGATGCTGGCAATGGCGGCGCTGGTGATGCTGCCGGTGCTGTTTGGCTGTATGTTTGCGATTCAGACGGTTGAGCACAAGCGCTGGCAAATTCATCGGAAAAAGAACTCAAACCTCAACGCGCTGATTCATGAGAGCATCTCCGGTATCCGGCTGATCCAGAGTTTTGACGCGGAGCGGGAAAAACAGGAGGAGTTTGACAGCGGCGCAGCGGAGTTTACAGACAGCTGGATCGCCGCGGTGCGGATCGGTGATCTGTTTGGCCCGTTTGTAGAGATCGCCTGGGGCGCGGGGAGCTTTCTGCTGTATTTTATCGGGCTGCGCGTGGTGGGCGGCGATCGCATCGGGGTCGGGACATTCATTGCCTTTTCGACCTACTTAGGAATGTTCTGGAATCCGATTCGGAACCTTGCCAGCTTTTACAATAAAATCGTCACGAACATCTCCGCGGCGGAGCGGATTTTCGATATCCTGGACACACCTGCGGATATCACCGATTGCGATGGCGCGAAAGAGCTGCCGCCGGTTCGGGGAGAAGTATGCTTTGAAAATGTGAGTTTTGCTTATGCTGAGGTTCAGGACGTCCGGGATGTGAAGCTGAAAAGCCTGCGTTCACAGGTCGGTATGATGACACAGGACACATTCCTGTTTACAGGGACGATACGCGAAAATCTCTGTTATGGGCGGCAGGGTGCTTTGCCTGGGGAAACTGGTTCTGTGAAAGATGGTTCTGCGAATGAGGTATCTCTGGAAACGCCCTCTCGTTTTGCGAATGATATATCGGATGAAGAGATGATTGCGGCAGCGAAAGCGGTCAACGCGCATGATTTTATTATGGCACTGGAAAACGGCTACGACACCGTGATCAGCGAGCGCGGACATCCTTCACCATTGCGCATCGCCTCTCCACGATTCGAAACGCGGACCGTATCTTTTACGTAGACGGGAATCATATCCTGGAGGCGGGCAGCCACGAGGAACTGATGGCGAAAAAGGGATATTACTGGAGACTGTACCAGAGCCAGTATGAGGGGGAAACGGCGTAGGGAGGCTTCTGGCAATGCCTTATATTCAGCAAATTAAATCCATCAGGGCGTCGGCGCCGCCTGGATTCTGACGATCTTAAATAATTACACTGCTGCGCATCAAGGCAGATGCCACGCATTTGCCTTGAAACTCTCCAAATACAGGTGTGCCGGTGTGCACATGAAAAAAGTATGCCATAATATATCATTAACCGGCATCAATAAATTCCCGCTCTAAAACAACCTTGCATTGCTTTTTGTAGCAGGCAATACCATATTTGAGGATTTTATTCATATCATCCTCTTTTAACTCGGCGGTATAATTATTTTTATTGATTTGATCCAGGGCTTCCTTGCATGCCGAATCAAGATCCCCGCCTTCTGCATATTTCACTTCGATGACAATACCGATCCCCTCATCTTCGATTTCAATCTGGATATCATAATATCCATCGCCAGCTTCTCTGTTTGAAGCGATTCCCCAATCGCTTTTATAGAACATTATCCCCAGGATCAGGCCATGATAAAAGTTTTCCTTAAACTCTTTTCTTACAGCTGTATCGCGGATGCTGATTGTCTTTCCCATACCCTTTGTGAACACACGCTCAACATTGACAGTGTCACCATTTTTCAGCGCGGTACAGAACTCTGTAACCAGTGCACCATCTTCTGCCACTTTTTCTTCAAATAATTCCAGAATAAAATCACTGAAGATATCGCGGACTTCATTATTCGGAATCTTTAGACGAACCAAGTTGCCCTCGGGCATCTCACTCGGAGTCAGGTAACCGGTCGCAAACAGCAGGCTCCACATATTCTCTACGCTATCATATATGGTATTATAGGTCAGCTGTTCTTCGATTTTTTTCTGAACTGTCTCCCCGGAAATCAGACGCTCAATCTGGGCTTTCGTCACACCATTGCCCATCTTTCGGATGAACCTTTTTACTTCCTCATTGCCGCTTGAGTTTTTCCAATAGCTCTTCGGCTTTTTGTCCGGGTTTGTAATAAGCCGGCTACACCAGTTGATTACATCCCAGGGGTTATAAACATAAGTATTGGCAATTCTGTACCCATCATACCATTCTTTCGTGATATCGTAGTACTCGGAAACTCCATAATAATCCAGCATCTGGCTGACTTCGACGTCGGTAAAGCCAAAGCGTTCATCACATTCTGCATCCAGGAGCGAATATATTTTTGGATTGTTCAAACCAGTAAAAATACTTTCCTTTGAAACCCTCAGGCAACCAGTCATGACCGCAAAATACAGGCTCTGGTTTGACTTTAGCGCAGCATCCAGCATATTCCGGATCAGGTTGATCATTTCATCATAGTAATTTCGTTCATTTGCTTTTGCCAGCGGCACATCGTACTCATCAATCAGGATAATCACTTTACGCTCGTAGTATTTTTCCAGGAGCCGGGATAGTGTATTCAAGCTGCTGGTGATTGTAGCTTCAGACATAGCAAAAGCGCTTTTTAACGTTTCATCCACTTTAATAAGCTGGCGATATAAGTCTTTATCTTCATCGTAAAGTTTGTCACTGTCAAGGAGGAAACGAAATCTTAGCGCTTCATTAGCAATAACGGTACAGAGTTCATTTTTTGCAAATTCATAATTGATTCCATGAACTGTTTTTAAGCTAATGGAAATCACAGGAAAATGTCCCATGTATTTTTCGCAAAGCTGTACCTCTTTGGAAATCTCAAGCCCATCAAAAAGTTTGCTGTCGCATCCTATTTCCAGGAATGTTTTCAGCATACTCATATTCAGGGATTTTCCAAAGCGTCGTGGGCGCGTAAAAAGATTCACTTTTCCCCACGCGTTTAACAAATCTCTAATCATCGCCGTCTTGTCTACATAATAGAAATTTTCTGTTCGAATTTCCTCAAAATCCTCAATCCCAATCGGAAGCTTTTTTTTCACACAATTATCAACCATGATTAAAATGCTCCTTTCCTGTGGAAACCACAGATTCACCTGAATCTGTATCAGCAACTATATCCATTCCGAAGCAGGCTGCATTTGTCTCTCCCCTACGACCATTATACATAAATTTGCAGGTAAATCAACACTTCGAGTCAACAAAAAGGGGCAAAAAGGGAGGGAAGACTATATGCCGCTGATACACTCACTATATAACTCGTACTGCTCAGAAAGGCGCCACATATTTCACTAAAACAACACACAATTAAAAATAAAACATCAAAAGCATTGACATATATAAAGAAAATGTGATATGATACGAAAAAGACTTCGGGATGGAACTTCATTCTGGAACATCCAAGGAGAACCTGGATGACAAAAGAGTATTTTTTTGATATATTAAATATACTTTTAGTGGATAATCGACCCACAGCTGCGGAGCATACTGCAATTCGCAGTCAGGTAAAAATTGGGCGGTGAGGATTAAGCAGTAAAAGTGAGAATCAGGCAGCGGGAATTATGCAGAGAAAATCAGGAGGGACAAGGA
>JAJPXU010000042.1:4569-17659 GCA_021205305.1 Lachnospiraceae bacterium | reverse complement strand
TTCCATGCGATTTTTTGGGGTTTTCGGAGTGGAATTTACTTTTTCACTTCAGCACATTTGTCCGCACAGGAAAGACTTACCACTTTGGACACAGTTCAGAACAGCATCAAAATGAAAAGACAGACTGTGCAGATTTATCTGCTAAAGGCTGGATTTTCATTTTGGGATGGGCGGAACGCCCATCAGCCACAGATATATGACGCGTTAGCGGCATATAGCCTGCGTAGCAGGCGGTCTGTGGCCTGCTGTTCTGAATAGTTACGACAATTTTAATAAGCCTTCCCCCAGTAGACCATGTGCTTTGCCGGCTTGCCGCACCAGATACAGGTATCCGCCAGCTTTTCCTGTTCGAACGGCATGCAGCGGGAGGTTACTCCGATCTCATCCTTAATCGCATCCTCGCATTCCTGGCAGCCGCACCACATAGCCTTGATAAAGCCCGGCTTTTCGTCCGCGATCTGTTTGAATTCTTCTTTGGTCGCAGCCGTGTAGGTGTGCGTGTCGCGGTGTACCCGCGCCCGCTCCAGCATATCCTTCTGCATGGTATCAAGCACTTCTGCGATTTTCTCCGGAAGCGTATCGATCTCGCAGGTAATCTTTTCTCTCGTGTCGCGGCGAACGATCACGGCGTTGCCCGCCTCGATGTCCTTCGGTCCTAATTCCACACGCACCGGGATGCCGCGCATCTCCTGCTCCGAGAATTTCCAGCCCGGGCTCTTTTCGGAATCGTCCAGCTTCACGCGCAGACCGCTCGCGGCCAACGCTGCCTTCACCTCATTCGCTTTGTCCAGGACGCCCTCCTGCTGCTGGCGGATCGGGATCACCATCACCTGCGTCGGCGCAATGCGCGGCGGCAGTACCAGACCGCTGTTATCCCCGTGTACCATGATAATCGCGCCAATCATACGCGTCGTCATGCCCCAGGAGGTCTGATGAACGTACTTCAGGGTATTATCCTTATCTGCGTACTGAATCTCAAAGGCCTTCGCAAAGCCATCGCCGAAATTATGGCTTGTACCGGACTGCAGAGCTTTGCCATCATGCATCAGCGACTCGATGGTATAGGTCGCTTCTGCGCCGGCGAACTTTTCTTTGTCTGTCTTACGGCCTTTGATAACCGGAATAGCCAGAACCTCCTCGCAGAAATCCGCATACACATTCAGCATTTGAATTGTGCGCTCCTCGGCCTCTTCCGCTGTTGCGTGCGCTGTATGGCCCTCTTGCCACAAAAACTCCCTCGAACGCAGGAACGGACGAGTTGTCTTTTCCCAGCGCACTACAGAGCACCACTGATTGTACACCTTCGGCAGGTCACGGTAGGAATGAATATCATTCTTATAAAAATCGCAAAACAGCGTCTCCGAGGTCGGCCGCACACACATACGCTCCTGCAGCGGCTCCAGCCCGCCATGCGTTACCCACGCCACTTCCGGCGCAAAGCCTTCCACATGATCCTTTTCCTTCTGCAGCAAACTCTCCGGAATAAACATTGGCAGATACACATTCTCCACGCCGACTTCCTTAAAACGCCGATCCAGCTCACGCTGAATATTTTCCCAGATCGCGTAGCCCGCAGGTTTGATTACCATACAGCCCTTCACGCTCGTATAGTCCGTCAGCTCCGCTTTCTTCACCACATCCGTGTACCATTGCGCGAAGTCCTCTTCCATCGAGGTAATGGACTCCACCAGTTTCTTTTCCTTTGCCATAATCGTTCTCCTTCCTTCACAAACTGTAACGACGCAATCTCTTCCTCGTTACCGCACTCTTTCTTATAAAACGGAATGCCAGTCTCAGATTTTCCTGTCTGTACTCATAAGAAAGAAAAAACGCCGGTCTCTCAATCCCATTCAGGGACCGGAATACCGGCGGTACCACCCTTCTTAGCGGCAATTGCGCCGCTCACCTCTTTTCCCGCTAACGCCGGGATACGCCGCGATTTCTCATGGATGCTCCGAAGCCGGTTCACCCACGCTGCCAAAGACCTCTCACCAGCCGGTCTCTCTCTGCATGGCGCTTTTGGATTACTAATCTTCTTCTACGCACAAATTTCTTTTTTACCTGCTTCGCAGGCGCTTATTTATCTTATGCTGTTGCAGCTGCTTTGCATTGCTGCCTGCCGTTTACTATAATAAATTAAAATCATTTTGTCAATCGGTTTCAAAGTCTTTCTAATTGTTTTTCAACCTGTTTGCTGCAAGTCACACCTTGACCAGATTTATGTTATTTTTCCCTTACAAGTGTGACCTATAACAGCTGTATATTCACATACCTTTACAGCCGCTTCATGAATGCTTGCCGCGCCGTCTCCTGGCGATTTATTTTCTCCAGCTTCTCCATGTACTGGCGGGATATCCAGGCCTTATTGCTGCTGTAATAGCTGGCTGCAAGTTTGCGAAATTTCTCCGGATACAGCATCCGCACGAACAGCAGACGCCGCTCAACACCGGATAACGTCCGGGTTCGGTCGTAAGTCTCCACCATCCGCATTCCCAGACGCGTATTCCAGTCATGCTTTTCCAGTATTTTACGCATGAAACGATACAGGTCGTTTATCTGAAAATCAAATCGGCAATTGTCAAAGTTCGTTGTGGCAACTTCATATCCTCGCATCAGAATATGATGGTGACTGTAATCGCCATGGCATACCATACCACTTTGAGCCGTGCGCAAAGTCTCCAGGCGCTCCGAAATATCCGTCAGCTGACGCTCCGCCTCCAGCGCCTGCGTGAAATACCGCTCAAAACAATCCAGAAACGACCGTTCAAACACATTTTTTCGCGGGCGCGCACGTACGAAAGAACGAATCTTGCGAAGCTGTGCGTTCCAGGCATGAAGCTCCATAAGAGGCGGTTGTGCCGTATAATTTCTTCGAAAAGTATCCACGGACGGCACGCTGTGCGAAACAACTTCTCTCGTGAACATACTGCCGATATCTGCCTCACTTACATCCGTAACACCCACTCCGGTTTTTCTGTCAGATATACCGCCAAAAGATACTTCATTCGCCCTCACACCATCCGAAATCGTCTCTGCTATCGTGCCACTGGCATCTTCCCCATTCGCCGTCACAACACCAGATTCGGCTGCTGTCTCTGCCTTATCGCCCTTTTCTTTCCGGTCATCACTGCTCCCTGCAATGGAGTCTTCCGGAAAAAACGAGTCCTCTCTCAATCTCATCAGCCGATGCAGGCGCGCCAGATTCTGAACCGCAGCCAGAATCTCCACCTCGTTTGATGTATCGCACTCATGGCCGGTATACCATTCTTTTACCACATAGCGATGCTCCTCCCAGTCTTTTGAGACCAGAAGCCCTTCCTTATTCGGGAGGATTCTGTCCACATTCGCGTATCCGCCCTCACGAACCCTGTCCATCACACAATTCTGAAACAGAGCCCGATTCTCCGAGCCGGAATAATCACTTAAAATCCTTAGTCCCTGAGACGTTTCAAAAATCCAGGAACCACGTCCCCTCCTGGTACTGATGATTTCCAGTTCATACTGCTCCAATACCCGCAAAGATCTGTCATTCATACCCCGTCCTCCCTCTCACAGCTCCCGGAATTCGCCTGTGCGTTTTCCGATAAGCTATCTTATGAGAAGATGCGGGAAATTATGAAATGTTCTGCTGAGCGCTTTTAGCCTCGCAGAGCAAGTAGTACAAAAACTGACCTTTCGTAGCAAAAACTTCATAATTTACATCGTATCATACAGGAACTGAATTTCTTCGTAAATCTGCCTGAAATCAATCCGACATTTCCCATCATAGAGCCCCACCGGCACGGAATCTTCAAAACTGTAAATCACATAGGAATCTCCCTTTTCAAACGCGTAAACGAATACCCTCTTCTGATCCGGGTCTACAATCCAGTACTCCCGCGCCCCGGCTCTTCTGTATTTGGTCAGTTTCAGGCTGCGGTCCTTTTTGGATGTAGCGGGCGACAATATCTCCACCACCAGATCAGGAGCACCATAAACGCGTCCGCCTCGCAGCTTCCCATAATCACAAATAATCAGCACATCTGGCTGTATCATGGTCTTATCATCACAGTCTAGCTGCACATCCATCGGTGCAGTAAAGGCTCTGCAAGTGCCGTGATTCTCCCGTATATAAGTGTTAAACAATGCCTGAAGGCTGTCTCCGATCGCCTGATGAATATAGGTCGGAGAAGCCATGTCATAGATCACACCATCGATCAACTCTGCTCTCCGCCCCTCCGGCAGAGCAAAATAATCTTCCAGCGAATAGTCACCCTGTCGTTTTACTACCTTATATTCTGCCGCCGCTTCTTTCACCATAGATGCTTCGCCATTATTATCTGAATATACGTACGTGCCTTTTCTTCCTTTTTCTTCCATAAATATCTCTTTCCTTTTCACTTTCACAATCTCTTCTGCCAGCCAATAGCTGCCGTTCAAACAGGTAACCTGACCATAATCAGAAAAACGGTTTTCAGAAAGAGATTACCTGTCATATAAGATTCGAATTTCCCCATATATCTGAGCGAAATCAACTCTGCATTTCCCATCATAAATTCCCACCGGAACAGAATCATCAAAACCGTAAATCACATAGGAATCTCCCTTTTCAAACTCGTAAACGAATACCCTCTTCTGATCCGGGTCTACGATCCAGTACTCCCGCACTCCGGCCCTTCTGTATTTGGTCAGTTTCAGACTGCGGTCTTTCTTTGATGTAGAGGGAGAAAGTACCTCCACCACGAGATCCGGTGCGCCATAAACACGCTCCCGGCGCAGCTTCGACGGGTCACAGACGACGAGCACATCCGGCTCTACAATTGTCCGGTCATCACAGTCCAGCTGCACATCTACCGGCGAGATAAAAGCCATACAGGAACCATGATTTTCAGCAATATAATTGTCAAACTTCCGAACCAGCTTCACGCACACTGCCTGATGGATTAAGGTCGGAGACGCCATGTCATAAATCACGCCGTCGATCAATTCAAACCGCCGGTCCTCCGGCAAAGCCAGATAATCCTCCAGTGTATACTCACCCTGGCGCTTCGATACCACGTATTCCGGCAACGCTTCCGAAACCACATCATCCACAGACGTTTTCTTATCATAATCATATCCATAACCAAACGTTGCCGTTTCACGTATACTGTCAGCCTGCGAATCCTTTAGGGGGAGCGTTGTCCAGACAATTTCCTGCGGCACGAGCTTCCGCCCCGTCTCCTCCTCAAATACTTTCTGCAGTGCCTGTATCGTAGCATAGCGGGGTGATTTCGTAATACCGCCCAGAACCTTCTGAACCGTCCCGACCGGAAGGCCTGCCAAATCGGCGATCTGTTCATAGGAATAGCCGAATTCCTTCTTTTTTGCTCTCATTTCTTCTATCGTCATAATAAAACCGCCTTTTCCGTACCGCACCTGTTTCGTAACCACTTAAACCTGTAGCCGCATATTCTGCAGCACCGTCTTACTTAACGGTTCTGATCGGTCTCTCTGCTTGCCATAATAAAACAAAAATGTCTTCATGTCAAGCGTTTTTTATCCAAATTTTATCCATTTTTAATCCAACATCAATCCATATCTGTTCACTTCCATTTTTCAAAATACCTGAAGGTCCGATTACCAATCATGTCACTCCCCGGTGCAATCACACGGCCTTCGGCGCTCGTGGCATCCGGCGTTCACATTCATCTGTGCTTCATGGAAATAACCATACCTTCGACTATGTCCCCGCTTCCCGCATCCGCCGCAATATTCGCTTTTCCGCGCGGGAGACCTGCACCTGTGTCATATCAAGTGCCGCAGCAACCTGCACCTGTGTCATTTCGTCAAAATAGCGCATCCGGATAAGCCTCTCCTCGTCCGGTTCCAGCATCTGCAACAGCTGCGTCAGAAGCATGCGATTGAGCAAAGCTTCGTTATAATCCTTTTCATCAGGCAGATGGTCGCCGAGCAGCACGGGCGTCCCGTCCCCCTGATAAATTGTCTGGTTCAGCGACTGCACATCGGCTGCGGCATCCATCGCCAGCACCAGCTCCTCCGGGCTGATACCGGCTTTCTGCGATATTTCATCCAGAGTCGGTTCCGTTCCCGTCTGTTTTTCCAACGCATCCCTGGCCTGCCATGCTTTGGCGGCAGATTCCTTGAGCAAACGGCTCACCTTGATCATGCCATCATCACGCAGAAAACGGCGAATTTCACCGACAATCATCGGTACTGCGTAAGTCGAAAACCGTACTTCAAAGGAATGGTCAAAATGATCGATGGCTTTCAACAGGCCGATACTACCGATCTGCACAAGATCCTCATACTCACAGTTTCGCCCGAGAAAACGGCGCGCTACGGTAAAAACCAGCCCCATATTTTCTTCCGCCAGCTGTTCCCTGGCTTCCTTATCCCCCTCGTGTACTCTCTCGATCAACGCAAGGGTGTGTTCCATTCGTCCGTACTCCGCCTTTCTGTCAATTTTTTTCCAGGTATCCATCCGTCGAAATTGAAACGTTATTTGCCGATTTCCAGCCACTCGGTGTCGCAACGCCCTGATCAGCGCCACCCGCGGCTCGTTCATATTCCTCTATATGTGAAAAAGCACCCGCCATATGCAGTGTATTTTCCCGCGCAATCCGCTTGCTCATGCGCACCGTTGTTCCTTTCCCTACTTCCGATTCCACCTCCAGCGTATCCATAAACGCCTCCATGAAAGCAAAACCCATGCCCGCGCGGTCACATTCCGCCTTTGTCGTAAACATCGGTTCCATCGCACGCTTCACATCCGCGATTCCGCAGCCGGTATCGCGCACTTCCACTTCGAGCACATTTTCACATATGCGGCAGACAATCTCTATTTTCTCTTTCTTTTTCACACATTTTCTTTCTATAAATGGCAAAGAGCCCCCTCTTTCCTTCTTCTCCTCCGTTTCCGCTTCCGGCAGAAACGTCCTGTCTGTGTCAGCCACAAGACTTGGTGCCGCATCCCGAAAGTCATTTATCCGCATTCCTTTCCAGGACTCCCCATATGCGTGAATAATCGCGTTTGTCACCGCTTCGGATACCGCGGTTTTGACATCCGCCACCTCTTCCAGCGTCGGATTCAGCTGTGTCATAAACGCCGCTACCGTGACCCGTGCAAAGCTCTCGTTACAGGAACGGCTGTCAAATTCCAGTTTCATTTCATTTTGATGCATTGCGATTTCCCCCTATAATCCCGACGGCACCGTTTCATAAATATCCATAATTTTATTGATTCCGGCCAGAGCCAGAACCCGCTCCATACGTCGGCTGACATTGACTGCCATCACATTTCCCCCCATGAACCGCATGGTTTTATAGCGGCCAATCAGCAGGCCCGCGCCCGCGCTGTCCATAAAAACCGTATCTGCAAAGTCAAACAGGATACAGCGGATATGTTTTCTCTGTACGAGCCGGTCAATCTGACCACAGAGCTGTTCCGATACGTGATGATCAATTTCCGCAGGCAGATGAATCCGCATGATCGTACCTGCGATTGTAAATACAGAATCCATAATGATACACCTCCTTAATCAAAAAGGAGAGCGCATTCGCGCTCTCCCATACTCCTGGGCTTCTCTTCTGTTTTGCTGCTGCTCGGAACTAGTACCTCGTCTCCAAATTATCTCGACTTTATACTTGCCTGAATTTTCATCTGCTTCGTTGTCATCAGTCGACGTAGCCACCGCTACGCCTCCTTCTTCCGCCTTGCATATGAAAATTCATTCTGCGTCTAAAGTCGAGCTATTTGGAAGACGATGTACTAGTTTATCACGTTTCCGTTGGCGTCGTACTGCAGGCCGGTGGTCGGATCCGTCCATACGACCTCAGCGGATGTGGCCGTGCTGTCATTATCGTAGATAACGATATCATCTCCGGTATCAGTGGTCGTCGAAGTTCCCGTATCTACAGTTGTCGTACCGGCGTCGGTCTCAGCTGTGACATCAGTAGCTGCGTCTCCGAGCCCGCTTAAATCCAGCGTATTGGTGCTCGTTCCGTCACTTGCGGAGGAAGAGGATGAAATATAGCCCTCCACCACCGAAGCGTATTCCGGATAGTATTCCACAATCTGATTAAAGACCTCGTCCGCGCTGTCCTGATCTCCCAGGTAGTAATATGCCATTCCAAGATAAAGCAAAGCATTGTAGTGGTTCGTCTGTGTGCGCTCCGAATCGGCCTCTACCGCCAGGGCAAGGTTGTCCGCGGCCGTCTGATAGTCTTTCTGGACATAAGCCGTCGTACCCGCGTTGTAGTATTCTGTAAACAGACTTGCGGATACCGCGCTGCGAATACTTTCGTAAAGAGCCAGTGCATTGTCCTCGTACTCGTCCGCATTCAGGGTCAGAATCTGGTCGGCAGCACTGGATTCATTGCCGCTGATGTAAAGATTTGCAACCGCAAGCAGCTCGTCGTAGCTGTCCGCCTTGGCAAGCGCAGCGTCGCGCTCATCCTCGGCGTCCGCAATCTGCTCCTCATAGCCGTCGATCTCCTCCTGGAGCTCCTCCGCCTGTACCTGAACCGCCGCCAGCTTCGTGTTCGCCTCAGTGACCTGTTTGTTTGCAGAATCGTTGACAGACTGGCGGTTCGCCGGCACAACAAGGAACCAGACAATCGCGCCTCCCAGCAAAATCCCCAGCGTAATATTGATAAAGGTCGCAATCGTCGAACTGTCGCGGAACGTGGTCGGCTGGATAATCATTTCATTGCCGCTCAGATAGCGCAGCGTGCCAGACACCTGCTCTTCGCCATCCTCCGTCTCTCTCTCGTATTTTTTATGACGGCGGCCCAGACTGGTACTCTTGCCGGTCGCAATCTCAATCTCCTGCAGGTAGCGCAGTGTCGTCGTGTTCGTCGCGTCAATCTGAACTGCCTTTTTGAGCAGCCTTCGCGACCGTTCGTACTCCTGACGCTTCATATATAAAAGTGCCAGCAGCTGATAGGCCTTCACCAGCTTGGGATTGTGGCTGATGACCTTTTTCAGCTGGATGATCGCCATATCCTCGTTGTCCTCCCGACAATAAAGGACAGACTGGTTGTATTTGCGAATCGTCTGGTTGATCGTATCCAGCCGGTTTTTGTTATTCTGCAGCTGGTCAATATAATAATCAGCGAGGTTGTCCTCCGCCTGAAGATTTTTGCTGATGACCCACTCGCAGAGCGCGGAAACCGCCTCACCCGTTTCGTAATAGCAAAGCCCCAGCAGGTTGCGCGCGTCGGTATTTTCTTTGCTGAATTTCAGACTGCGCTTCAGACAGGTGATCGCTCCCTCCATATCCCTGACCCGCGCTTTTTCCAGCCCTTCATTGTAAAGAAGATTGGAAATGCGGACAATCCGCTTCAGTATCGTGACATCAGCCCCGCAGCCCGTACAGTAATCCGTCGCGCCGAGAGGAGTATTGCAATAAATACATTTCATCGGCTGCCCTGCTTTCTGTTCTTCTTTTCTTCCCTGAGCATCTCTTTCAGAATATCACTCATGTCCGTCAGATCGCGGCTGTAAATCGCGTCTTCCGCCTCGTTGACATCCATGCTGGTGTGAAATTTTTTCAGTTCTTCCTCGTAATTAATCATATGTACTCTCCTTTTGCCCGCAGTGTATTCCCCTTATGCTAAGAATCCATCGCAGGCTTTCGCGCAATCCCCTGTAAATCCGCAAAATCATACTTCCCGACCGCAGCCGCCCGCATATAGCGCTGCGCCGCTTTTACGCTTCTGAAACAGGCAGTAAAACCTACCCATCGTCTAAAGCCAATGAGATTGTGGTCGACTTATTTCAATAACGCTCCGCCAGGAGCGCCTTCAGTTCCCCCACCAGGTACAACGACCCGGCGCAGAACAGCATCCCATCTCCCCGCTGCGCCAAGGCCGTCTCAAACGCTTCCCGCACATTTGCTTTAGCGGTGACCGGCGCGGACGTATATTTTCGAAAAACCTCCGCCAGCTCCTCGGCAGGCACAATGCGCGAACCGCCGACCTGCGTCACTATCACGGAAGAAAGACACACGCCTTCGCAGATCTCCTGAATCATTCTTTCGTATTCTTTGTCCGCTACCGCGGAAAATAAGATCGATGTCTTCCCGGACACCCCCTGAATCGTGCGGATAAATTCTTTGATCCCATCCGCATTGTGCGCTCCATCCAACACCACGCCAGGCATCACCGTCTCCATCCGTCCGGGCCAGCGTGTCCGGGCTATCCCGGCCACTGCCTGCGCCGTGCCGATCGTACGCTCCGGGTCGATGACACGCAAAGCAATCAGCGCCAGCGAGCTGTTAACGACCTGATAAGGAGCCAGGTACGGCACTGTCACATTCATTTTTTCATCATAACCGGAATCCAGCAGAAAATCAATGCTTTTATCGGTTTTTCCCAGTATTTGGCACATCGAAGCGTCATATCGGTACGCCTTCGCGTGCATTTTCTCCGCCTGCACGGCAATCACAGCGGCTGCCTCCGGATCGCGCCCATCGTAGATCACGGGAACGCCTTCTTTGATAATCCCCGCTTTCTCGCCCGCAATCTTCGCCACCGTATCTCCCAGGTATTCCATATGATCCAGGCTGATGCTCGTGATCACACAGGCGATCGGCCGCTCCACCAGATTCGTCGCATCCAGCCGCCCGCCCAGTCCCGTCTCCAGAACCAGGTATTCGACCTCTTTTTCCTCAAAAATCAGCAGGCCGACCGCAAACAGCGTTTCAAAATACGCCGGATGCGCAAAGCCGTCCGCGACCATCTCATCAATCACTTGCTTTACCCGTGTAAATGCGCGGGTAAAATCCTCGCGGGAAGCCTGCTCCCCGTCCACCTCAAACCGCTCTGTGATCTCCACCAGATGCGGCGAAGTAAACAGCCCCGTCCGATGCCCCGCTCCTGTCAGAATCGACGACAAAAACGCACAGACACTGCCCTTTCCGTTCGTTCCGGCCACATGAATGACCTTCATCTTCCTCTCCGGCCGCCCAATCCGGCAAAGCAGTTCGCGCGTATTTTCCGGTTTATTTTTCTTCGTAAATTTCGGTGTACTTTCTATGTAATCCACCGCTTCTTTATAATTCATAATACGTACACTCCGGCGCCGTCACATGATCCTGTTTTCGAATGCAAACGCACGCCGCCTTCCCTGGTATACAGCTGTCATTCTGTTTTTGTTTTGTGCCACTCCACGCCAGATAACAAGGCTCTGAACCGTTCCGTCCTTTCAGCCACGGCAGGTGTGGACAGTAACCCAATTGTACACTCCGGGTAATATTTATTCAAGCTGTTTTTACCGCAAATTCCGCCAGAAAAGCGCAAAACTTTTTCTTAATTTTGAGGATTTCCAATATCTTCTGTGGACACCTGAAAATCAGAATGGTATAATGACGCATGAAAGATTCGCGCATTACAAATACAAACAAGAAAGGATTAACAATCATGAAAAACAAATGGATAGTCGGGCTTCTGGCTCTGGGGAGCGTTTCCATGCTCTGCGGATTCGACAGTGCCGAGACAGCAGAAAGCATCCTGACACAAGTACAGGAAAATACCGCTTCGGTTGAAAGTATGACATCTGCGTTTGACCTGAACTGTGACATCGCGATCAATATCAGTGACGAAACGACTACATCATCGATCGGCATCTCCGTCGGCGCTGATTACGATATTCAGGCAACACTGGATCCGCTTGCTACTGCACTGACAGGCACCATGACGATCTCCACATTCGGCAACGGTGAAACCATCGATATGCAGATGTACATGATCAGCAGTGATGACACGGTGGACACCTACGTTTATACAGAAGATTCTGCTTCAGACGAAGAAGGCGCCGGCACCTGGGAGTATTCTTCCGTATCCGCAGAAGATTACGATATCCAGTCGCTGATGGAACTGTCCGAATCACTGGATTACAGTCAGATGAGTGAATGGGGTATTGACTTCACCCTTGCCTCAGAGGCGGCAGATTACGAAGGCACGGAATGCTACCTTTTAACTACAGTTATGGATGTCTCCACCGTATCCACCATCCTTGAAAAAGCCGAAGAACTGGCTGCTGAATCAGGAGCGGATGTCTCCGATCTCACGGGAGACGCCGACCTCGACGCTGTACTGGAGCTTCTGGACGGACTGCAGGTCAAGATCGAATATTATGTAGATACTGCGACTTATCTGCCGGTAGCTATGCACATTGACCTGAACGACAGCGACCTGACCGCACTCAATAATTACCTGGCTGCCTACCTCGCTGATTACCTCGCTTCCGAAGAAGATTCGTCCACCATCGAAATCATTCTCAATGATCTTTCCATGGATTATACCATGTCTTATGATAATGCAGAAGAGATTACGGTTCCGCAGGAAGCACTCGACGCAATTGCCGCAGGAGAAGCGGAAGACCTGGAAGAGACGATCGAAGAAGCGGTCGCGGATGCGATTTGAGATTTTTAAACCCGATTTGATTTTGGGCTGTGAAAAGACAAAGCTGTTGGCCTGCTCACTTTCCCAAAAAGGCTGTATGGAGCTTTTTCTCCATGCAGCCTTTTCTTTATACCTACTTGGAATAAATTAATAATAACTATCCCCTATCTGTTTCCGCCATTTATCTCGCCAGACGCTTCCGCCAGGAAGCCAGCACTATCATCGTTCCGGCAGAAAACGCAAGTACAAGCATCCATGTTCCAAGCGGTGTCGTATCGCCCGTCTGTACCGCCGTCTCTGTACTGGTTTCGCTCTCCGTCTCCGGCGCTGTCATCTTCGTTGTCTCGCTTTCTGTCGCTTTTTGGGTTTCGCTCTCGATCGTTTTTGCTGTTTCACTCTCTGTTACCGGCTCCGTCACCGATTCTGTCGCTGCCGCGGTTTCGCCTTCCGTTATTGGCTCTGTCACCGCCGCAGTTTCGCTCTCGGCCATCTGCTCCGATTCCGTAGTCACTTCTGTTTCCGTCTCCTCAGAGGATGTACTTTCCGATTCCGGGTCCGTCTCTTTGGGCAATTCACTCTCCGGTTCTGTTGCACCGGTCGCTGGTTCTGACGGGTCATCCGTTGGATCATTTATCGGGTCGTCCGTCGGATCATCCGTTGGATCATCTGTCGAATCGTCTGTCGGATCGGCCGTCGGATCATC
>JAJPXU010000042.1:0-4469 GCA_021205305.1 Lachnospiraceae bacterium | reverse complement strand
ATCGTCTGTCGGATCGGCCGTCGGATCATCCGTTGGGTCGTCTGATGGGGCATCATTGTCCTGACTCGCCGTCACAGCCTCCGCCTTTACGTTAACCTCCACATCATATTCCCACCCGTTTCCGCCATCGTCAGCCGCCGGTATGCTTACCAGTGACGGATTGCTGCTGTAAATCAGTTCATCCTGTATCCATTCATCCGCAGTCAAAAGATACAGGCCAACCTCCAGATTTTCGAATCGGGCGACACCGCTCTTATCCGTAACCGCCTTCGCCTGCTGATATTCCGCGGACACGGCCGTTCTGCGCTGTACCGGTTCTGTCTGTTCCGCTTCCGTCTGTTCCGGTTTTGTTTCTTCCGTCTGTTCTGTCTGTCCTGTTTGTTCTGTCTGCACTTTCTCCAGAAAATTCACCAGTGCTTCGATCACGGCGGTTGTGTCCTTCGCGTGCGCCAGATTGTTTAGCTGCTCATCTGTTATCCCACTTTCCGCAAACCCGGATTCCAGCGTGTACACGCCGTTTGCGGATACAGCCGCGATGCGGTAAAGGCGAAAATACACGCCGGAAATGGGGGTGTTCTTTTCCGTGTCCGAATCGGTTCCATAGAAATAGCCGACCGTCAGAGTTCCTGTTTTGTTGGTATCAATTCCTGTCTCCATGGCGCCTGCCTACAGCCTTAACCCGCAAAGCAGCATCAGACAAAGGAAGCCTGCCGTCATTCCTTTGTATCTGTTCATACACACGTTTCTCCTCATCCCCGGTTCTCCCTTCTGGTTTTCACGTAATCTATTGCAGCATTCCAGCGAAACAGCGATCCGGGCAGCCGCGCTTGCACGGATGTTTGACAACTACAGCAAGAGACAAATACCCAAATACTTGCATCGGAAAATATGACTTGCAGTGAATAGCGAAAGGGGTTTTTATTCCTGCTCTGTGCGCTCCCGGCGCTTTCTTCTGACCCGCATTATCAAGGCCAGCAGAAGCACGAAAGCAATTCCGATTGCCGGAAGGCCGTACGCCATCCAGGCAAACCCGTGCATATCCAACACCTGCGTAACCGTCTCCTGCTCCTCTTCCGGAACATATTCCACACGGGAACCATGAACCAGCAGGCGGTGCGTGTTGATCCCATAAGGCGTACAGGTCACGAGCGTGATCCGATCTTCTCCCGCCTGAACCGCAAGGCTGTCCGTCTCATCCGGCTCTACCGCATCGACGCCGGTCACCTCATACGCCAGCACATCATCCAATATATACAGATAAAGGAGGTCTCCTTCCTCCAGATAATCCAAATCCGTCAAAAGCGCCGCCGACGGCAGCCCTCTGTGCCCTGCAAGCACCGTATGGGTTCCCTCCCCGCCGACCGACAGCGAAGTCCCGTAAAGATGCCCGACGCCTTTTTGCAGCTCTTCCGCATCCGTACCATGGTAAATCGGAAGATACACATCAATCTTGGGGATAGAAAGGTAACCCATGATACCATCGCCCGCGGGATTCAGCAGAGATTGATAAAGTGTATCCGCCTTTGAAGCAGAGAGTGCTTCTGTCTCCGACTCTGTTTCATATTCCGCGTCAGTCTCCACAGCCGCATCCGACGTATCTCCTATCGCAAAAACTGTTCCGGTACTATCTTCTGTCTCCGCGGCTGCTTCGGAAAGATTCTCCGTCTCCGTTTCAGAAGCAGTCAGCCCTTCCGTCTCGGTAAGTACAATCCCTTCAAACGCGTCGCCTATCGAATTCCCGGTGAGGTTCGCGTTATATTCCCACGCCGCCTCCCACAATTCCGATAAATCTTCCTCTTGCAGCTGCTCCACCGTCTGCTCGTAATTCTGTGTCAGGCGCGACTGCCTCCACTGGTTCCAGAGATCGCTCACCGCCGGGTAAAGCACCACACACAGTCCAAAAAGAAAAATCAGTGTGCCAAGGAAAGTCCGCAGGTTCATTCTCCCTTTTGATTTCTTTTCCTGGCGATTATTATGTTTTTTCCCCGAGGGCATTATCCGGCTCCTTCCGCAATTTTGTCTTTTCTCTGAAATGATCTCTCACTTTATCAGCCGAGAGCCATCCTTCCTTCTCTCCTGCCCTTTCCCCTCTCGTAAGCTCGCTTGCCAGCTGTAAGACAGCACTTGTTTTCTCATAATCCATAATACCTGCAATCATCAAAGTTCGTCCTCATTTGCCGCTTTCCTGCGGTAATACATCCGAATCAGCACATACGCCACCGCGACCGTAAGTAGCCCAAGCAGCGCGACTAGCACATAATTGGTCGCCATGGAGGAAGCGCTTTTCTCCGCCTCTTCCTCGTACCGCTCCTCCGTGTACGCGACCCGGTGCCCCCGCACCAGGAGCCTCTGGGTATTGACCCCGTAGGGCGTGCAGGTCACGAGCGTCACATAATCCTCGCCCGGCGTCTGCACCAATGATTCCGTCTCATCCGGCTCCACAATCAGGATCTGATCCACCTCATAGGCCAGTACCTCATCCAGCACATACAGATAAAACTGGTCGCCGATCTCCAGAAGATCCAGATCCGTAAACAGCGGCGCCGACGGCAGACCCCGGTGCGCCGCGATGACCGCGTGCGTCCCCTCGCCGCCAATCGGCAAAGAAGAGCCATGCAGATGCCCCGCCCCCTTCGTCAGCACCTCATCGCTCGTACCGTGGTAAATCGCGATCTTTATATCAATCTTCGGAATCTCCAGGTAGCCCATGATGCCGTCCCCGGCCACATTCAAAAGGCTGCTGTACTCCTCATCCGCCGCTTCCTCCTCCTCAGTAAACGCGTCCGGCACCCAGGTCGGGGAATTCGCGGCATTGTAATCTTCCGCCGCCGCCCATTCCTCCACGTACTCATCCTGCGTCAGGTTCTCCACCTCTGCCTCATAGGTATTGGACAGCCGCTGCTGCCGATACGCATTCCACAGGTTGCCAACCACCGGATACAGCACCATCAGAAAGCCCACCGCAAACAGCAGGATCAGCGCTGGGGTTCTTCCATTGCCCGTGGATGTTTGCTTTTTTTGCCTGCTCTTCCTCATCGCATACTTCCTTTTTCATGGCGGCTTACTTTGACATTTTTATGCATATTTCACTTCAGGGCAAAAATACCAGATCCGAATCCACTGATGATTCTCTGCCATTCTCCCCTGCGTTTCCTCAATAATCGCCAATGGATCATAAAAATCTAGGCGCATTAAAACAATTCTTATTTCTATGAAATTTTTAGTTTATCCTCTAACCAGGAGATAATAATTCCACAATATGGTGTCAAATTTCGTTCGTGTACCAAACTTACATATGTACGTCTCAGTTCCTGCATATAAGCATCCCGTGTTTTTCCTTTACACTTCTTTGCAATTCTGGCTTTCTCTGCCATCAGCACCTTTCTCCTTGTCTGAGGCAATGATAATAGAATTCGCATCCCGTCCATAGGTTTCAGCTGCCGGCATATAAATTTCTCCATTGTCCAGAATTCGAATCTGCTCTCTTGGAACTGAATTGATAACCGCCGGTGCATGTGAAGTGACGACAAACTGGATATTCGGGAATACTTCGTGCAAGTCTTTCAGAATCGTCTGCTGCCATTGCGGGTGCAAATGAAGATCTACTTCATCAATCAATACAATCCCCGGCGTTTCTTCCAGTACCCGTTCTCCCAAAGTGGGATTCAAAACCGCCATACGATATGCAATATCTCCAATCATACTTAAGGTATTCTTGTAGCCATCGCTCATCTCGTCCATCGCGAACTTTTGGATGCTGCCATCTGATGATTGGAACTCCAAAATCAGTTTATGTGTATCCAAATCAAAAACAAGGGATGCATTACTTGCCCCACTAATTTTCTCATAACTTTTACATATCGCTTTTTCCACCGTCTTTAAAAGCAATGATGTAGCCAAAACACCCGTTTTCTGCTGTTCCTGCAAGCTCTTCAATGTCTGCTTCTGAAACCAGCTCAGCATTAATTTTTCATTTGACTCTGCAGCCATACAATCAACATATCCAACCTGACGCTTAAACTCCGTCAATGACTGCATATTACGCTTTCCTTTTTCTGAGCATATAACCGTCCAGTACCATAATAAGAGAGAAGCGGAAGAACCAGGGTCTTATCTCCAGTCATAATCTGATTTTGAACGTATATGGCAATCTCCGTTAATTCACCCGCATCTTTGATAGTCGTCTTACTGTTTGCAGAATTCAAAGCACGAAGCCATTTTATATCACGCTTACCACAGCAATCTCCCTTGCTCTCAATAGTTACCGGAAACTGATGCTGAGGATCAACTGTTCCATTCAAATCATAAAATTCATATCTTGCATCTTCTTTTAATATACTCCTGCTGACTCCACCATCGATACCAAGCAGAAATGTACTGATTGAAACCGCCACTGCATCCAAGATAGCTGTTTTACCAGCTCCATTTTTACCTACAATCAGCGTTATATGATCATCAAAGTCTATATC
>JAJPXU010000058.1 GCA_021205305.1 Lachnospiraceae bacterium | reverse complement strand
AATTAGTGGCATTGGCATTTAAAAATTCATCTGTACTGTTTATTTCCGCCGGTTCCCGCATCTTACCCATTTCGAGTTGCGCACTGGCATAAACGTGAAATCCTTCAAAATATTTCTGTAGCTGATACAAAATCTGAGCAATATCAACACGAATTCTTTCACTTCCGTATATTTTCGTATTATTCAATAGAATATCCTTGAACTGCATAACAATCGTCTCTTTACTATCAACTTCAAAAGTCAGGCGTTGATTTTTTTGACCTCTCTGAATAGCCGTAGATACTTTTCCTTTCCCTACTTTATCAGAATGGCAGCGAAAATAGTTAAAATTCTGTTCATATTTCTCTATTGTTTTCGCAGAATTTAATTCCTCCAACACAATATTGCACTGCTCCACAGTCTTTCCTACTCCAAATGACAGCTTATACTCAAATGGTTCCTCATTTATCATTATTTCCCAGGTAAACTCAATTGGCTCTGTTTCTTTTACATATCTGCAAAGAGAATGATCCCATCCATTACGAGCCACTGCATTTAAGAACGCAGATTTCAAAATGCCGTCATCTGCATTCTTAAGCATCTCCGAGAAGAAAGTAAGTGCCTTTATAAAATTACTTTTCCCTGAATTATTCGGGCCAATCAATAAATTTATTTTTTCAAATTCAAGTCCATCTGCCTGAATATTTCTAAAATTATGACACGAAAATTTGTTAACCATAATACTCCTTCCTACTTCACAAGCGTGTTCGTACTGAATGTTATCAAACCACATAGGATTTCAATACCAAACAATAGGGATTACAGCACAGATTCTACCATATTACCCGTCGTTTTTTCCTTGGCCAGCCTGATCAGACAGTTTTTTCCGAGGAATGCAACGCCATAACAGAGAACCGTCCGGAACCCTTCGATCCGCAGGTTCCTCGCGTACTGCATCCTCTCGATCTGGTCGAGCGCCTCCTGGCATTCACTTTCAAGAGCGCCGTCCGAAATGCGAAGCATTTCTCCATTGGGCGGCGCAACCTGCCGCCGAACGCAGTGAGGGGCGTTTCCAGAGAAGAATGTGCGATGTCATAAGTCAGATCCTCCCGAATCCGCTCCTGAATCACTCCCCCAGAGAGCAGCGTCTCAAATTTATCATTTACAAACACATCCAGCGTTCAATAAAGCGCCGGATAATGTTATTATAGCTCGAATCCAGCCAGTGATTACCGGGGTTTCTTTTCTTCTACAGTCCTGTTTGTTCCATCTCAGATTTCCCGTTTATTACAGTATAACACAGGCGAACACGAAAAGCTTCAACAATTTACCTGCGTGTCGCACATTCTTTACAGGTTCCAAGGTTGACATGACCTCTTCCGCCATAGGAGAGAAAGTTTCCTTCTTTTGCGATTTTTCCGCAATACTCACATTTGATCCATCGATTTCCTTCCGCGTCACGAACAGGCGTTACCTGCTGAAAGAAGCTCTCTTCCATATTACGCATAAAATCCGCTTCCCGTTTTTCGGCTTCTACCTTCTGTCTTTTGCGTTCTTCCTGCTGTTGCTCCTCAAGCTCTGCCATGCGGCGCTTTGCTAGCTCTTCCCTGTTTTTTCGTTCTTTCTCTAAATTCTCCAACTTTTTCCGGGCAGCTTCTATTTCCTCTCTGTGCTTTTCCGCTTCCTGCATTCTTTTCTGTTCGGCTATTTCCCGATTTTTCTCTCCTTTTTCCCGGAACCTTCTCTGCGCTTCCTCCCGGCGTATTGCTTCTTTATCCCTTTGGAGCTGCCTTGCCGCATTTTCCCGTTGATATTTGTCTTCTGCATTCATCATCAGAGCTGTCAGCGGCTGATCCATGAACCGTAGGGAATTATCCTCATAAATAGAAAACTGTTTCAACTGTCCTTCCGCGAATGGAATCTCTTCCCACAGTCCGTCAATATCCTGCGCATAAAACACCGCTCTCAGAATCGCTTTATCGTAGTCCGCATCCGTCAATGCTGCAAACCCTGATGATGTATTTTCACCCAAAAGCAGACAGTATCTTTGCCTGTTCTGTATTTTCATCATTCCTTCCGGATATTGTCCTCTGCAGCCTCCATTTGCGCAGTCAACTACGTAAATAATATGAATACCCTGGCTATTACCCTCGAGAATTCCGATCTTTTCATCCGAAAGATTCGCCCTGTCATGGCAATAGTTCAAAGCCAGCTTTCTTTCCTTTGTCAGAAACGTAAACTCGTATTTTCTGTTTGTATCGTCCACCGCATGAATTGGGACACGGCTCTCCAGATCTGCCGCTTTCAGCTTCTCATCCAGCCAGCATTTCAGTACGATTTTAGAATTGATTGAAGTTTTTCCTTCCGTAATCGCACTGCACCCTGCAGCAGATGAACCATCTTTTATCCTGAAGTGCTGCTCCCGTTCATTTTTATCTCCCGCTACCAGAATCAGATTGGATCCACAGCCGCATGGACAAAACAACTCGTTCTTCCTGCTTCTTTCCCGTAGTGCCTTTACCTTCTCAGGAATATTGATCTGCCGTCCCCCAATAACCGTATAGATTGTCTCAATACCGATGTATTTACCGTCACAGAAACACACTGTTCTTTGAGCCATATGAAATATTGCTCCTTCCGTATTACGCTGCACATTGTTTCTGTCTGAAGTATATCCAAATAACTGCACATTGTCAAAACCAAACCTTTCCAAAGTAACATTTCCCTTTCGTTTCATATCATTTTAATACATTATTCCGTCATATGTTATTTCATTCTTTTCAATCTGTTTTCATTATTTAATATTAATATTGACAT
>JAJPXU010000054.1 GCA_021205305.1 Lachnospiraceae bacterium | reverse complement strand
TTTCCATGCGATTTTTTGGGGTTTTCGGAGTGGAATTTACTTTTTCACTTCAGCTGTACAGGTTTTACACCCGACCAGCCATATGCTCTTTTGCAAACTCGGTGACTACCCGTCCTTTCGGCGTACGGTTCAAAAAGCCGTTCTTTATCAGATATGGCTCATATACATCCTCAATCGTACCGGAGTCTTCTCCAATCGCGGCTGCAAGGGTGTCCAGCCCCACCGGTCCTCCGCCAAATTTGTCAATCATCAGAGACAAAATCGAACGGTCAATCGCATCCAGACCATAACGATCCACCTCCAGTAAATCCAGAGCTTCTGTCGCAATCGCGGCTGTAATACGCCCTTCATAACGCACCTGTGCATAATCGCGCACGCGCTTAAGCATACGGTTCGCCAGACGAGGCGTGCCCCGTGACCTGCGCGCGATCTCCAGCGCACCCCGGTTGTCAATCGCCACCTGAAGAACATCCGCGGAACGCAGGACAATGGTCTGCAATTCTTTTTCCGTATAATAATCCAGATGATTCACCACACCAAAACGATCACGCAAGGGCGCACTTAACATGCCGGCCCGAGTCGTAGCGCCAATCAGCGTGTAATGCGGCAGATCCAGCCGCACAGAACGCGCCGCAGCTCCCTTGCCAATCATAATATCTATCGCGAAATCCTCCATCGCCGGATAGAGAACCTCCTCTACCTGCCGGTTCAGCCGGTGAATCTCATCGACAAAAAGGACATCCCCATCCTGGAGATTGTTTAAAATGGCAGCCATCTCCCCTGGCTTTTCGATCGCAGGGCCTGAGGTGATTTTGATATTTACATCCATCTCATTCGCAATAATACAGGCCAGTGTAGTCTTACCAAGACCAGGCGGGCCATAAAAAAGGACATGATCCAGAGACTCTCCTCTGGATTTTGCCGCCTCGATATATATTTTCAGTGTACTCTTAACTTTTTCCTGCCCGATGTAATCCTGTAAAAGCCGCGGCCGAAGGCCGGTATCCAGGCGGATATCTTCCTCTGTCGCGTCCGTCGCAATCACTCTTCTCGCCATGCCGTTCCTCCGTAAACAATGATCAGAGATGCTTCAGTGCCAGCTTCAAAATCGTCTCTGTGTCCATGTCGTCTGTAATCTCACAGTTCTTCACTGCCCGAAGTGCATCGCTGCCTGAATAGCCAAGCGCGACAAGTGCCTGCACTGCTTCATCCCCGGCGGCCGGGTGCGCTGCGCCAGAAGCAGCGTCTCCATTTGATGAGGCGAGTCTGCTCTCAAACGCATCCTCCAGGCTGAACCGGTCTTTCAGCTCCAGTATCACCTTACGCGCGCTTTTACTTCCGATCCCTGGCGCCTTCGCGATCATCTTCGCATCGTCCGCGAGTACGGCAAATTTCAATTCATCCGCAGTAAAGACCGAGAGAATCCCCAGTGCGGCTTTCGGCCCGACCCCGCTGACATTGATCAGCAAACGAAAAACCTCCAGATCCTCCTCCTGCAAAAATCCATACAAACGAATCGCATCCTGGCTGACACTCATCCAGGTAAAAACTTTTGCCTCACAGCCGGTTCCCGGCATATTCGCCGCGTCTCGCGCGGAAATAAAAACCTGATAGCCGACCTGATTCACATCCAGTACCAACATACTCTCTGATACAGCGGCTACTGTTCCTTTTAAATACGCAATCATAAATTTCTCCTCAAGAGTTTACAGCAATTTCACACCCGGAAAGGCTTTTCATACGTGCAGGCGGCATCCGTGTTTTACCAGGACCGCGGCAGTCTTTTCACAATCTCCGCAGAAAGCAATCCAATCAACAGTCCCGTCACAAGCCCGGACAGCACCAGCACCGGCAGATAATACACCAGATTCAGGTTCTCGACCAGTAAAATGGCGACAATCAGCTGGCCAATGTTGTGCGCAATGCCTCCCATAATACTGATCCCGACAATTGAAAAATATGGAACCCTCCTCATAATCACCATCACAGTCATACTGAGGATCGCTCCGGCCAGGCTATAGGCAATCGAAAAAAGATTGCCAAACAAAAAACCACTGAGAACTACCCGCACAATAGAAACGCAAAAAGCTCCAGGCGCGCCAATCAGATAAAGGATCACCAGCGACATACTGTTCGCCAGTCCCAGCTTCACTCCGGGGATTCCATAAAATACCGGAAACAGAGATTCAATATAGCTTAAAATCATCGCCAAAGCGGTGAACATTCCAAGGTAAGCTACCTTTGTCCTCATATCGGATACCTCATTATTCACAAAAACTGACTCACCGCGGTTCGCGTGAGTATTCTTCCTCACTGCATAAGAAATTTCCGGAAGCAGGAAGCGTCTGTCAACCGGTCACCGCGTCTAACCCGTCATCCTCTGCCTCAGCATCTACCACTTGAACCACCACACGGTTTGGCAGACAGACAATCATTGTGCCGCTGGCGGAAATGTGCCCCTGGCTGATGCAAAGCCCGTCCGGACAGCTCGCCTCAGACATATAGGCTTCCCCATCTTCAATGATCAGCACATTGGTATCGTTAATCTCAATCGTCTGGTCTTTGTTCAGGGAATACGTTCCGTAAATCTCTCCATACACTTCCACTACAACAGAAGCGCCCGTGTCCATCTCATAATAGCGAAAAGCAAGCAGTATGACGCAGACCACGCCTACAATCAAAACCAATTTTATATCCGCTTTCTTCATAGATTTCTCCCGTAATCGTTTCATCGATTTTTCATTCTAGCATAAAAAAAGGATAAAATCAATCATGTGTTCGATTTCATCCTTTTCTTTCTTCTATCA
>JAJPXU010000150.1 GCA_021205305.1 Lachnospiraceae bacterium | reverse complement strand
CGTGTTTTCAATTAAATTGCAGAGCTTTCACAGTCCTTTTAAATCACACGAGTTAACTGCAAATAAATTAAATTCCATTATTTTAACAGAAAACTCGTGCTTTTTTCATATCGGAGAGGACAATTCAACAATTCTGAAAGAATAAAATCCAGATAGAATCTCCTTTCATGCATAGCAGCATTATACATCCCATGATGAAAAATTGCAATACTCACTTGTGGCAAAAAGGTTTACCTTTTTGAACATATATTCTGATTCTTTTCGCAATTATCAGTTTATTTTTCGTCTATGTGCTTTATTTCTAACTTTTTCGTATTTCTCCGTATCTGCATACATGAAAAAGCCCACCTGATCACTTTGAATGCATCAGGCAGGCGATTCCATATTTATAGATCATATGCCCCGCCCATTCATAAACATCCTGAAAAATATATCTGTGAATCCGCTGCAAATGTTCAAAATCAAATTTACCGGCAACCGGTCTGTCAAGAAGCTCAGACAGTCGAAGCATAGTTAGCCTGCGTTCAAAATTGTGCAATTTATCCATATCTTTGATATCCAGCTTATTTATCAAAACATCGGAGTTTGGATAGCAGTATATTCTGTCCGCCATATCATACCTTGTTTAAAATTTTTTGCCGTGCCTCGTCGGTTGTTAGATTTCCCAACCCGATTTCCTTCAGCATATCCAGATCGGCTGGCGTCAGAGACATTCCCTCCATTTTCAGTGTAGTGTCTATCTCGCGAATTGCTTCAGTCGGAGTATAGATATCCCTGCTTACTTTCACGCTTTTGGTAGTTCTCGCCTGTACCAGATCCATTGCTTCCATCATGAGCACCTCGCTTTCTTTGTAATGGTATTATCAATCGCGCAGACACCCGATCGGAATGACATAAACCCCATCCGACCTGCGATACCCATACTGTGTACCCGTAATCACTATTTTCAGATCAGGCAGCCGCAATTTGGCCTGTGTTTCTGTTTCATTATATTTTCTTACTAATGATTCAATTTCATTTAAATGCGCGGCGCCGTCCTCAATATCACTGCTGCCTAGCTTAAATTCGATCAGAGCATACTTTCCATTCCTTAAATGCAGTACACAATCCGCCTCCAGGCCATACCTGTCGTGATAATAGGATACCCGGCCTCCCAGAGCGTTAGAATATATTTTCAGATCCCGAATGCACAGCGTTTCAAAGATAAAGCCAAAGGTTTTTAAATCCAGATTAAAATATTCCGGTTCTACGCCCAGAGCCGCAACAACTAAAGACGGATCTACCAGTTCTTTTTTTTCTGATGACTGTATGGCGCTTTTGGAGCGGATTGCCGGACACTTTTGTGGTTTTTCGCCGGACACTTTTGTGGTTTTTCGCCGGACACTTTTGCGATATGCTTTCCTTATTCTGACTGTTTCTTTCTTTATTTTACTAGTCATAGCCTCAAAGATTCTATTGACAGGAATTTGGAATGAACATAAAATGAATCTGTCACATATCAAACAAACAGTGAAAGAAAGCAGGCTGTTCCCATGGAATCTTTACGCGAAAAGTTTGACGCGCTGCGCGATATGCGCCTTTCCCGAACGCTCTCCCGGACCCGGCTGATTATGGGCGGTTTTCTGATTATTATTCTGATCGGCGCATGTCTTCTGATGCTGCCGTTTGCTACGAAGAGCGGGGAGCATACTACGTTTCTTGGCGCTCTCTTTACGGCGACATCTTCTACCTGTGTGACGGGACTGATCGTATATGACACCTGGTCACACTGGACGGTCTTCGGGCAGCTGGTTCTGCTCGTCCTGATTCAGATCGGCGGGCTGGGTTTTATTACGATTGGCACGTTTGCCATGATGCTCCTTGGGAAAAAGATTGGCCTGGCCGGGCGCGAACTGATTCATGAGAGCCTGAATACGCTACAGCTGCGCGGCAGTGTGCATCTGGTGCGGCGGATTGTATGCGGGACACTGATTTTTGAAGGGACGGGAGCGGTTCTTCTCTCGATCCGTTTTGTGCCGCAGATGGGGATTGCGAAGGGGATTTATTACGGGATTTTTCACTCGGTCTCGGCGTTCTGCAACGCGGGCTTTGACCTGATGGGATATCAGGAGCCCTATTCTTCGTTCTGTGCGTACGCCTCGGACCCGCTGGTTAATATTGTACTGTGTGCTCTGATTCTCATTGGCGGGATTGGTTTCATCGTCTGGGAGGATCTGCTGGTGAACCGCTGGCACTGGAAGAAATACAGTCTTCAGACAAAGATTGTCCTCACGGCCACAGCCGTCCTGACGGTCGGCGGTACGATACTGTTTCTCATCTCCGAACGGAGCAATCTGTTTGCGGGGATGAGCGCCGGAGAGCGGTTCTGGCGCGCACTGTTTTCAGCTGTCACACCGAGGACGGCAGGGTTTAATACCGTCGACACGGCGGCGCTGACCAACGGAAGCAAAATTCTGACCATGTGCCTGATGTTTATCGGCGGCAGCCCCGGATCGACGGCCGGCGGTGCGAAGACTACTACGATTGTCGTAATTCTGCTCCACATCCGCGCCTATCTGCTGCATAATCAGGATCTCACCGTCTTTGGGCGCCGTCTGGCCCCGGATGCGGTCAAGCGAGCCTGTGTGGTTGTATTTATCAATTATTTTCTGGCGCTCGGCGCGATTCTGATTCTTCTGATCGGACAGGATTTGCCCCTCGCGGATGTTCTTTTTGAAGCTTTCTCCGCGATCGGCACCGTCGGGATGTCCACCGGCGTCACACGCGAGCTGAATACGCTCTCGCGCATTGTTATCATGATACTGATGTTCCTCGGAAGGGTCGGCAGCCTGTCGTTTGCCATGTCCTTTACCGAGAAAAAACGCCCCGGAAAGATTCGCTATCCGGAGGCGGAGATTATTGTGGGGTAAGGCGAAGGCGCAAAACAGATATAGAATTACGATAGAGGCTATGGACTGTAAAATATTGAAATAACAGGGGGAAAACGCTTATGAAATCCATCTTAATCATCGGACTTGGAGATTTTGGACACTACCTCTGCCGTGATCTGGCCGGGCTGAAAAATGATATTATGGTGGTTGACCAGGACGAGACGGCCATCGAAGACTTGCAGGATCTGGTCTCTGACAGCCTGATCGCGGACTGCACCCGTGAAAATGTACTCAAGAAAATCGGCGTCTCTGATTTCGACATCTGTTTCGTCTGCATCAGCGGCAATTTCCAGAGCAGCCTGGAGATCACCAGCCTTCTGAAAGACCTGGGCGCAAAGTACGTCGTCAGCATGGTGCGCAGCGAGGTACACGCAAAATTCTTGCTACGCAACGGGGCGGACGAGGTCATCCACCCTAACCGCGGCGCGGCCATGCGGGCGGCAGTTAAGTACAACAATGACCATATTTTTGATTACATCGACCTGAAAGACGGTTATTCCATCTACGAAATCACGCCCCTGAAAGAATGGGTTGGCCGGACGATTCTCTCTTCCGATATCCGTGCGAAGCATAATATGTATATCATCGGCATCATCAGTGCGAACGGACAGACGAACTTCATGCCGGATCCCCAGACTCTCATCCGCGAGGGCGACCACCTCATGGTTCTCGCGCACCGCGACACCATTGACCGGATGATGCGGAAGCTGCGATGAAACTATAAAACCAAACTTAAATTTAAAGATATAAACAGTTACTGTCAAAGCACTCCGTCTGGTTTTCTATGAGCGAGTAGTAAACCTCTAAATTTCTTACGCAGCTGTGCGCATAATACCCCCAGAGAGTAACTAACTCTGGGGGTATTTTTATATTCGGAATTTCTTCCTCATCTCCTGCATGGTCGCCCTCTTCTGGAAGAGAAACAGCCCCACCAGAGTCAGGAAACTGATACCGACGCAGAGAATCGATGCATACGGAATCTGTACAATCCCGGCCAGCATGAGAACCAGCGGGATGAAGCCGAAAGCACAGGCCTGCACCAGATAAAACAGGTATTCCTGCTTCTCCAGGTGCTGGACTTTGGCGATCACGGGTACGGAACCAAGCACAACTAACGCCGCCACCGGAATCAGGAAATCGACCGACCAGCCCCGCCATCGGGTAAAGCGATCCCAGAGGACACCGATCACAGAGATCAGAACCAGCAGCCACATCTCATTTTTCAGCAGATTGCGCCGTTTCCGGTAGGCGACGACCACCACCAGCCAGGCGGAACAGACGCCTGCTGTCACGAACCAGCTCCAGCCAAACTGCCGGCTCATCATCGCGTCGATCATGCCGCAGATCACCACCACGGCGATACACAGAAAGGTAAAGACGGAAAAAAGCGTTTTGCTCTCTTTGGGGCGTTCTTTTTTGTAGCCTGGGAAATCGTTCTCAAGCTCCTGGTAGGGTACCCCGTCTTCTTTGAGGAGCCGCATAAAGTTCCTCTGGATGCTGTCCGCAGGAAGCTTGGAAGAAATCCCGATCTCCAGCTTTTCCCCGTAGGTGCAGGAGCAGATCTGCATGGTATCGGTGCTGCAGAACAGCCGGAAGGTGTCGATGTAGGGCGCGTATTCCTCCGGCATACGGATGATGCCGACATTGGAGCAGACTGCGGTGACGTTTCTCGACCCCACAGTGGCTCCCGCAGCCAGGGCAAACTGCTTGATGCCCAGCGGCACTGCCCGCAGGACGGGGTGCTTCTCCAGGCCAACCCAGGCATTCATCCGCGCGGCCAGCCGATTTTTATCCAGCTCCCGCTCAAACTGTCCCTTTACGTGGGCGAGTACATCCGTAAGAGTCGTGTCCTCGTGGAACTCGTACCCCACTTCGATCCAGCCCCAGAAATTCGCCATTGACTGGGAGGGAAAATAATTGCGCAGATTTACCGGCACCATCAGAACGATGGGACGATGCTGCCTCCGGTTCACCGGCACTTCTTCATGAATCGCAAAAAGAAGCATTGAAGCAATCAGAACGGTGAGCGACACACCATAGCCCCGCGCTTTCGCAAGCATCTCCCGCACCGGAACCTCGATCTCCGTTATACGCATCTCATCCTGTGCCAGGCGCTCACCTCTGATCTGTACCGCGAAATGCTTTTTCTCCCGCTCTTTCTCGCCGCGCGCGGAATAATACTGGGAAAAGCTGTCCTCCTCCTGATCCCTGCCAGTCACATCCATCTTCGGCACCAATTCCGGAAAGCAGACGTCCGGATGCGCAAGTATCAGGTAATTTTTGACAAGCTCCTGAAGGAAATACATCGCTCCCGTGCCGTCCGTCAGCGCATGAAAAACTTCAAAATTAATCCGGTTTTCATAATAAGAAACCTCAAAGAGAAGTGATTTTTTGTCACGAATGTAAAGATTGCTGCAGGGCGGTTTTTCTTCCGGAATAACCGTCGCACGGATGTCGCGCCGCTCCAGGTAAAACCAGAAAAGTCCTTTGCGCAGCACCGCCTGGAACAGAGGATATTTTTCTATCGTCTGATCCAGCGCACGCTGCAAAAGCTCCGCGTCTACGGTCTCGTTCAGCTGACAGTAAAAGCGGAAAACGCGGTTGTTGCTCTCGCCCGCGGCGGCCGGAAAGGCCAGCCCGGCGTTATCCAGTTTTCTCCACTGGGAATATCCAAATTCTGCCATATCCTCACCTTATGTTTGCGTTCTATGTTCGATAGAATTGTTTCGATAAAAACCACATAATAAAACGCCAAATGATATGCTGATATCATTCCTTCTCCCTGTCTTTCAGGAAACTGTTAATATAGTCAAAACTCTCCTGCACATGCCAAAACTTGATTCCAAGCGCAAAAAAACCGTGCAGCGCATCTGCGATCCGATGCATCTCAACGTCGTTTCCGGCTGCCCGCAGACGTTCCCCGTATGCTTCACCCTCATCCCGCAGCGGATCATACTCTGCCGTCAATATCAGCGTACGCGGCATATTATGCAGATCATTCGCCAGAATCGGCGCAAAATACGGGTTTTGCCGGTCTTCAGGTGCGCTCTCATACAAATCCAGGTAACGTTCCATCTTTTTCGCGGTCAGCAGATAGCCGTCCCCGTTTTCCTGAACCGACGCAAATTCCGACTCCTCCGTGTAACAGTTGTTCAGCGCCGGATAGATCAGAATCTGCCGCTCGATCGGAAGCTCTCCGGTATCCCGTGCCATCAGACTTAGGGCCGCCGCCAGATTCCCGCCCGCGCTGTCGCCGATCACCGTCAGTCCGCCAGCGGGTACACGCAGCAAGACCGGTCTTGTACTCTTTGAATTTTTCTGTAAATCTTTCTGCGAAGTCTCATTTGACACCGGGCGCAATGGAATGCGGCGTGCCCTGGAAGCAATCGGTTCTATCTGCTGCTCCTCCGTATCGAAAGGCCGCTCCCAATAAAGTTCCCCCTTGGAAAGCGCCCGCGCCGCTGCGTAACAGTCCCGCAGCCCAGTCGGAAAAGGATGTTCCGGTGCCAGCCGGTATTCCACCGATACGACCAAATGTCCGGTCGCCTGCGCCATACGGGCGCAAACCCGGTCATAATTCTCCACACTCTCTGTCACCCAGCCGCCGCCGTGAAAAAAAAGCAGTGTCGACATAGGGAAACCGGCAGGCTCTGCTGCCATCTCGTCACTCTGGTCACATGCTTTCTCCATCTCCTCCAGGATTTCTTCCGACGGAAAATACAGCCGAAGCGGCACCTTATAATCTCCGTTATAAACCTCCGCATCCAGTTTCCTGCAAAAGATCCGTACCGGATCCAGTTTTTTTAAATCAGCCAGCCGTCTCGACGATTCCAGCTCCATATCGCTGTAGGAAAGCGCATGAAGAATCGCTCTCATCGGTTTTGATATCAAAGACTCTTCCTCTCTTCCATTCTGGTTTGGTTCATACCTTTACTTCATCGGTCCCGCCAGCAGCTCATCTTCCCAGCGCTGCAAATTCCCCAGGATTTCCATCACCCTCGCATTTGCATTGTTCACCTGCCGGATCGCGTCGTTGATCCTGGACTGCACCATCCAATCTGCGACCGCGCCGTCAAAAAAGAGATCCGCAAAGCTCAGAAAGCCACCGACTTCTATATTAAAATTCATCGGCACATCGATGTCGCGCAATTCTTTCTTTAGTACCTGCAGATAATACTTCGCGTCTTCAATCTGGCGCTGGGCTTTGTCCATACGGCCATGCTTGAACATCGTAGTCATCATACCGCCGCCAAACAAATCAAGAAGTCCCCAGTTTTTCGCGCCTTTCAGCTCCCGCTGGGCATTTTCCAGGCTGTCCAGCGCCCGGTTCGCCGCTGTAATCGCCTCGCGGACTTCCTTTAAGGTTTGCTGTGTTGTCATAAAAGAGTTCTCCTTATCACATGATGTCTAAGTCAGATAAACTCCGTCGGCAATGCCAGAAATGCCTCATACACCTCAGGAAACTTACGTTTCAATGAAATCGGCCGCCCCTCTGCACCCAGAAAACAATGCCCGGTCTTCCCTGTGCAGCAGACCACGTCATCGCTCTCACGCAGCACTTCGTATTTTAGCGTCAGCCGAATCCCATCAAATTTTTCAATGGCCGCCCGAATTTTTACCGTCTCGCCAAAATGAACGCTCTTGCCGATCTTCGCCTCGATCGTCAGAACCGGGCTGGCGATCCCCGCCGCTTCCAGCTGATCATAGCCATATCCAATCTCATCAAGAATATGCACGCGGCATTCCTCAAACCAGCGGACAAAATTAGAATGATGAACGACCTGCATCTGGTCGGTCTCATAATATTGAACCTTGTGAATCCAGGGAGTAATTGTCTGCATCCCGCAATCCTTCTTTCCAATGATCTGTCATTGTTACATTCTCTTTCATTCTAGTACATCGTCTTCCAAATAGCTCGACTTTAGACGCAGAATGAATTTTCATATGCAAGGCGGAAGAAGGAGGCGTAGCGGTGGCTACGTCGACTGATGACAACGAAGCAGATGGAAATTCAGGCAAGTATAAAGTCGAGATAATTTGGAGACGAGGTACTAGTTATCTTTCTATGCAAAGTCAAATTAAAATTCTATTACATCCATAACAGGCCTTTGATCGAACAAGAGGCTGCCTTCTGCCTGCTACTCATCCGCACGGTTGCTGCGTACCAGTGGAATCTACACTCTGTCTCGGGCGTTGCTAAACAGTCCTGCGCACAACCCGGAAAGGGAGATGCCGCTGCAGCATCTCCCTTTCCAAATAACATAACTGTTCCGCACCCTCACAGCTGCCTTTCCACAGAGCTTTTCACTCCTCTGTCAGAGCAGGCACCCATGTACGCCTTTTTCATCACGGCTGTTTACCGATGTATGCAAGGATTCCGCCATCTACATACAGCACCTGTCCATTGACAAAGTTGGACGCATCTGACGCCAGGAATACAGCCGGTCCGACCAGATCCTCGGTCTCACCCCAGCGGTTCGCCGGTGTCTTCGCGCAGATGAACTGGTCAAACGGATGGCGGCTGCCGTCCGCCTGCGGCTCACGCAGCGGTGCGGTCTGCGGGGTAGCGATGTAGCCAGGTCCGATGCCGTTGCACTGGATGTTCTGTCCGCCGTACTCCGAACAGATATTCTTCGTCAGCATCTTCAGGCCGCCCTTAGCTGCCGCGTACGCAGATACGGTCTCACGGCCAAGCTCGCTCATCATCGAGCAGATGTTGATGATCTTGCCATGTCCCTTTTCGATCATGCCCGGAATCACCGCTTTGGATACAATGAACGGCGCGTTCAGATCCACGTCGATGACCTGACGGAATTCCGCCGCGGACATCTCGCACATCGGAATGCGCTTGATAATACCGGCATTGTTTACCAGGATATCAATCACGCCGACTTCCTCATTGATCTTCTGTACCATCGCGGTGACCTGCTCCTCATCCGTCACATCGCAGAGATAGCCCTTCGCCTCAATGCCAAGCTTTTTGTACTCCTCCTCAGCCGCAGCCAGGCGCTGCTCATTGTGGCCGTTAAATACAATTTTTGCTCCCGCCTCACCATACGCCGCAGCGATCGCAAAGCCGATTCCATAGGTTGCTCCGGTGACCAGCGCCACCTTTCCTTTCAGTGAAAATGTGTCCAGTACGCTCATCTTTTTCCTCCTATTTCATATCTGTGATTGCAATGTTATCCATATCGTCGAATTCCTGATTTTCGCCGCCCATCGCCCAGATGAAAGTATAATTGCTGGTGCCTGCGCCCGCGTGGATCGACCAGGACGGGGAGATGACAGCCTCTTCATTGTGCATGATGATATGGCGGGTCTCCTGTCCTTCGCCCATCATATGGAAAACAACATTCCCTTCCGGAATATCAAAATAAGTATAAATCTCCATACGGCGCTCATGCGTATGCGCCGGCATGGTGTTCCAGACGCTACCCGGCTCCAGAACCGTCATGCCCATGCAAAGCTGACAGGTCTTTAAGACATCCGGATGGATGAACTGGTTGATCGTTCTCTTATTCGACGTCTCAGCCGCGCCGACCGGACGCTTCGCCGCATCCTCGATCTTGATCAGGCGTGTCTCATAAGAGCAGTGCGCCGGTGCGGAGACCATATAAAACTTTGCCGGAGCGTCCGGATCGTTGCTCTCAAAAGTCACCGTCTTTGCTCCCCTGGTGATATACAGGCAATCCTTGTTTCCCATCGGATAGACCGTGCCGTCCACGGTGATCTTTCCTGCGTTTCCGATATTGAAAATACCGATCTCACGGCGCTCCAGGAAGTAGGTGGTGCCAAAATTTGCCCACACATCGATTCCCTGATCAATCGGGACCACCTTATTTACCGGCATACAGCCGAGGGTCACCATACGGTCTACGTGGCTGTACACAGCCACTACCTGGTCAGCCTGATACAGATTCTGAATCAGGAACTCACTGCGAAGCTCCTCTGTCGTGTAGCGTTTGACATCGCGCTGATTTGCTGAATAACGAATATCCATTTTTCATACCCCTTTCTTTATATAGATAGCCGATCCCTGATTGCATGACCCGCGTACCTTTACTGATGTTATATAACTGTTATCTCCTCCGCAGAAATTTATGGACTTTCCGCGGATTGCTGCAAATCATCTTTTTGAAGCCGCAGAAGTTTTTTCTGGTAAATCTGATAATAACAGTTCCACTCAAACGCATCCTCCGGCTCATAGCTTTTCGGAAAGAATTCTCTGAGCTGATCCTTTATCCCATCCTCTTTTAATTCATCCCGCAATTCCTTTTTTAAGCCATTTACCTCCAAAAATTGTCTAACCTCTTCGAGTCCTGTTACTACTTTCTTCTTTTCCACGCAATAATCAATGTCATACCGTGTATCCGTTTCCCAACGGGTCAGCATATCCGTTTTTTCTTTTATCCAGTCGGTAATCGTCACACAGGAACCATTGTTCTCAGACATACGAACCAGTTTATCAATATCATGCGTATTGGGCACCGTCACCCCCACACACTCCAGAAAGGCCTTTAATGTCTTTTCAACCGCCTGCTGAAGATGATATGCCACATTATTCATATAAGCCTCATCGTTTTCCGGAACAGCCAGCAGGTTCGCCGCAGTTCTGTAGTCCAGCCAGGCCCGCCGAAAAAGACGAATGTCACACATAGCTTCCCTCCCTGTCATATACCACGATACCTTTTTGGGAAATCTCGTTTTTCAGTCTCTCTCCGATCCGATCCCAATACAGCAGATCGATCTCCTCTTCCGAAGTGCAGTGAAACGGCTTTTCATGATCATATCGTTCCAGACAAAGATCCAGATCACTGTAGCTATTGCAGCGAAACTCCACCGCGCTTCCGAATACGATCACAGTCTTTACATTGCTATCCCCTTCAAAATCTATCTGGAGAGACTGCAGCAAATCCTGTTTCAGAGGATGGATGTATTCTGCATTTGCAAAGCGGATTCCCTTATTCTTTCGATCAAACGAAAAATGCAGGTCATAATTATTGAACTTTTTCATCGCGTTCCTCTCTGAAATGTCTGTTTTCCATAATGAAATATCCGCATACCTTCCGGCGCGGGCAGCACCTCGAACAGCCTTTTATTTCTCTGGAATACATTATAACCTCTATTGCCTGAAAATGGAAGTCAGAATTACGCTTACAACGCAAAAAAGGAGACCAGCCTTTTTGCCGGTCTCCCATTTTCACGCGATCTGTTTTTCGCTCAATCCATGTTCTCATGACCTGAGCCAGACACACGTCATTCTTTATTTGCTTGCCTGATAGTAATCGTTGTACAGATTTACAAGGCTGTCTGCGTTCTGCGCCTCTACCTCTGCTACGTAAGTATCCCAGTCAGCATCAATATCGGACTGCAGCATCGCGAACTTCAGCGTCCAGGTGTTGATCGTGTCAACCAGCGGAGTCGCCCACAGGTTCGCCATCTCGGAATCATCCTCGCTCATCGCGATCGACGGATCAATCTCAGACATTTCTCTGTAAGCAGACATCCTGTCATAGTAATCTCTCAGTTCTGCGGAGAAGTTGCTGGTCAGAAGCTCCTGGCTGCCGCTGTACATGAAGTTGCCGCACGCGAAGCCCTTCTCCATACGCAGATCTACCTGATCATCAGAAGTCTGAGAAATGGAAAGTCCGCCGCAGTAATAGCCATCGGTCAGCGCATAGGTACCATCTGTCACGGTATAGGTATCGCCCTCTACGCCCCATTTCGTCAGGGTCAGACCTGCCTCAGAATACCACAGCCAGTCTACGAAACGCATCATCTTGATAAACTCATCCTCGCCCAGATCATTCAGAGCGGTGGAAGAAATGCAGACGCCGCACTCCAGACGGGAATTCTCTGCCTGATAGTTGTTGGTTCCCTTCGGAATAACAACCTCATATACGGAGAAGTTGCCCTCGCCCAGCTGAGAGGTCAGACCATCGATCTGTGTTGTATAAGAAGAACGGTTCGTGGAAATCAGAGCCGTCTCGCCGCGATAGAACTTACCGTCTGCGGTATCATCCTCCTGGCTCCAGGTCTCCGGATCAAGGATGCCTTCGCTTACCAGGCGCTGTACCATGGTCATATACTCTTTGTATGCGTCGCTCGTTGCGCTGAGCTTAAACTCATCCGCATCCCAGTCGAAATACAGACCAGCGGAGTTCGATGTAATGCTCCAGCCGCTGTGGATGCCATAAGTAGCAGCCATCAGGTTCAGCAGGCAGCCGCCCTGGCCATATCCGGAAGTAGCGCCGCACCAGCGGTCAGACCAGATGTAAGCAGACTCATCAATCATGCCCTGCTCTACCATGTATGCCTTTACATCCACCAGGATATCTGTGAACTCATCCCAGGTCCAGTTCTCTTCAAGAGTAGTCACATCGTAACCAGCCGCCTCAAAAAGATCGGAACGGATCAGCAGAGAGTAATCCTGAAGAGCCGTCTCTTTCAGACCCGGCAGACGATAATAGCGGCCATCATCCTGGAGCAGAGTATCTACCTCTGTCTGAAGACCATAGTCCTCGATCATGCCTGAGTAGTTCGTCATATAATCTACATAATCAGAAACCGCAACGATGCCGCCGCCGGTTACATACGCGGTCTCACTGTACATCTTCGGAATAATGTACGGAGCCGTGCCACCGGAGATTGCCAGCGTTACCTTATCAGAATAGCTTGCGTTGTTTACAACCGTGATGTCCAGAGAAACGTTGGTCGCTTTGGTGATCTCATCAAAGATACCGCCGTCTGTATACCAGCTGTCCTGAATCGGGTACGCATCATTGTCGTTAAAGAACATGGTGTAGGTCACCGGCTCATCCGAATAGAACTTCGAACCATAGGTATAACCCAGATCTGCGTTGTAAAAGCTGCCGTCGCCATTATCGGTATCTTCGCTTGCGGAAGCGGAGATCGGTCCCATAAAGCCTGCAAGCGCTACGCCCATCATGCCTGCCGCGGAGCCCTTCAGAAAATCTCTTCTGGAAATTGTTTTCATTGTCTTTTTCCTCCTTATTCTTATTATAAAATCTGAACTCTCTATCATAAGCCCATGGAATGAGCAAACGATCTTTTCATCAACCTTTTACGCCGCCGAGCATCATGCCCTGTACGAAGTACTTCTGGATGAACGGATATACGCAGATAATCGGCGCCGCCGTCAGTACCATGGCGCAGGATTTAATATTCGCCGCGATCGCAATCGTCTCGCCCGCATCCTGTGAAGTAGAAGAGGAAGCAGTGGAGATCAGGTTCCGCAGATAGTAAGCCACAGGCCACTTGCTCTGGGTATCCAGATACAGGAATGCGTTAAACCAGTCGTTCCAGTACATAACCAGATAGAACAGAACCATGGTCGCGATGATCGGCTTGGAAAGCGGAAGCGCAATCCGGAAAAACACGCCGTACTTATTCAATCCATCCATCTCGCCTGCCTCTTCGAGTTCCTTCGGAACCGTCTCGAAGAAAGAGCGCATCAGGATTACGTAGTAGGTAGAGATCAGGGACGGAAGAAGGAATGCCGCTACGGTATCCTGCAGTCCCAGGTTGATCATCAACAGGTAGTTCGGGATCATGCCGCCGCCAAAGTACATCGTGAAGATGATGAACGGGCCGACGAACTTATTGCCCCACAGCTCTGACTTGGACATCGGGTAAGCCAGCAAAGCTGAGAAAAACAGTGCCAGCACCGTACCGGTGATGGAGTAAACAATCGTATTGATGTAGTCCGGAATAAATACACCGTTCGTAATCACATAGATATACGTATCCACGCTGAAATCTACCGGAAGCAGTCCTACCTTCCCTGCTACAATCGCGTCATAGGAAGAGAACGACTGCGCGATCAGGTACAGGAACGGATAAAGCATAACCGCACAGATCACGATCATCAGGATCGTATTACATACAGTAAAGATACGGTAACCGCGCGATACCTTGATCACGCTGCCGTTATGTGTTTTCGCCATCGTAGTTCCTCCTTCCTTAGTACAGGCCTGTGCCCGCAACCTTCTTGGACACCTTGTTCGCCACAGTCAGAAGTGTCAGGTTAATCAGACCCTGGAACAGACCTACCGCAGTCGCGTAGCTGTAGTTACCGGAGCCAAGACCCATACGATAAACGTAAGTAGCGATGATATCGGCTGTCTCATAGGTAGTTGGCTGATACAGAAGGAAGACCTTCTCAAATGCGCCGGAACCGCACAGCTGACCAATATTCAGAATCAGCAGAGTAGCGATCGTCGGAAGGATTGACGGCAGTGTTATGTAAATACACTGCTGGAACTTGCTCGCCCCGTCCAGGTCAGCCGCCTCATACATATCCGGGCTGATGCCTGCCATGGCCGCCAGATAGAGGATCGTGTTCCAGCCAAGTCCCTGCCATACACCGGTCACCACGAAAATCGTCGGGAACCATTGCGGTAAGCTGATAAACTGTATTGCGCTCCCGCCCATAGAGGTGATGAAGCTGTTGATCGGGCCGCTGGTGGAAAGAATCTCACGCACCATACCGGCTACGATAACCATGGAGATAAAGTGCGGCAGATAGGAAATCGTCTGCACAACCTTTTTAAATCTGGTGTTCTTTATCTCATTCAAAAGCAGAGCAAAGGCAATCGTGATCGGAAAGCTGATGATCAGATACTCAAAGTTCAAAAGCAGCGTGTTCCGGAATGCCCTCCAGAAATTGGAGTCTCTGACGAACTGCTTGAAATACTTCAGTCCGCTCCACTCATCTCCGAAAATACTGCTGCCCGCACGATAGCGGCGGAAGGCAATGATATTGCCCGCCATCGGAATGTAGCGGAAGACGATATAATACACAAGCGGTATCAGCATCATCGAGTACCACATCCAGTACTTGCGTATGTGCCTGCTAAAAGACTCCCTCGGGGGTTTTTTAGCAGAAACAGCGCTGTTGTTGGAATTTTTTGTTGTCCCAGCCATTGTTTTCTCCCTTCTTATTTGTTTTTTCGTCCTAAGGATGTTCACATTATTGCACAATTATTTTTTCGATGCTTACCACATTTTGCGCAATATGCCGTCAATTATTGCTTTTTTAAAATTTTCCCCGTCAAGTTGCCTTTTCTGCGGTTTTCCGGCCATTTTCATCCCGTTTTCACTTCTCAGTTATTGCTATTTCAAAGGAAATATGCTATAATTTCGTCAAAAAATGTGCCGATTTTTTTACGCGGCTTTTACACTATTTCCCATTTTTTCCGATTTTATGCAGTTTTTTGTCGCGCAATATCTGTCATCTATGGCAGAGAGTGATTCAAACACAGCTTGCGACGCCTGTTTTAGTACGCTTCGCACAGGACGCCGTGGAAAGAAAGGAACAGGTGAAGCAATTATGAAACGAACTCCTCTGACTTTGGAGCCCGAATTACTCCGAATCGGAACACAGGCTTCTTCCGGCTACCACCGGAAAATTGACAGTACGCGTGAACAGGTGGATTTTCATCCAGATACCACGCTTCGTTTCTTCATTAATAATAAAGCAGAATCCTACGAAACACACTGGCACCCCGCCACAGAAGTGATTATGCCGCTGGAAAATCATTATCAGGTCGTTGTCGGGCAGACACATTATGATCTGGAGCCGGGAGATATCCTCATGGTTCCCTCCGGAGAGCTTCATCAGCTGATTGCACCGCCCACCGGCCTGCGGCTGATCTATATTTTTGACTCAGAAGCACTCTCCAGCATCAAGGGCTACTCTTATCTGGCCGCTTTTATCGCGCACGCAGTGCTGATCACACCGGACAACTGTCCCGCTATCTATGATCAGGAAGCGGATCTGATCTTAAAGCTCTGCCGGGAATATTTCACGGGAGGGCATATGCGTGAATTGAACTGCTATGCGAGCCTGCTGCAGTTTTTTGCCAACTATGGAGAGTACCGCATGGAACAGGACAGCACACACCGCTGCCCGGAGACACCGGTGGAGCGTCAGAATCGTCTGTACGAAAAACTGAACACCGTTTTCGACTACATGGACCAGCACTACACAGAAAGCATTTCCCTGGAAATGGTCGCGGATGTGGCAGGTTTCTCAAAGTACCACTTTTCGCGTCTGTTCAAACAGTGCTCGGGCTATAACTTTTACGATTATCTGTGCCTGCTGCGGATCAAGGCAGCCGAATCTCTTCTGCTGTCGCCGGATCTGTCCGTCACAGAAGTGGCGCTGCAGTCCGGATTTTCCAGTTTATCTACCTTTAACCGGACCTTTAAGAAGAAAAAGGGGTGTACGCCGTCGGAATATCGGACGCTGTGCAGCCGGAAGGTGTATGAAGAGTGAAATGTATATAAGGCGCCCCCGGCGCAGGGATGGCTTCGGACACGCTCTCGCTTATAAAACAACGCAGCGGTACTAAGCTCAGTCTGCGCCTTACGGCTTGACTTCGCTAAGGACCGGCGTTGTTTTAATAGTCCTCAGCCACCCCTGCGCCGGGGGCGCTATTTTCACTTCACTGTCTCTGCTCTCTCTGACCTATATTCCTTTACGGGAACAACCGTGACTGTCTTTCTATCTAATAGGGTGTGTCAAGCACAAACTATAGTCTTTTCAGTATCTCCCTTTCCCGATTCTGACATGTGAACAAGATTACCTGCCGTCCGCTGTTTTTAAGCCAGCGGAGGGTGGCTTCGAGACGGCGGTCGTCGTACATGGCAAAGGTTTCGTCGAGGATGACGGGCAGGGTCGTGTTTTCACTGAGCAGATCTCCTGCAGCCATGCGCAGGGAGAAGTAAATCTGCTGCATGGTGCCGCCGCTGAGCTGGTTTAAACCGAGGACGCGGGAGGGCGTGTGAATGCGGATCTCGGCGGTGTCGTCGATGACGATCCGGTTGTAGCGGCCGCAGGTGATTTCTTCCAGGATAGCGGAGGCTCTTTCGTTTAATTGCCCGCCCGCAGCCTGGTAGATGCGGTCGGATATTTCACAGATGCGGTCGATGGCGAGTGTCAGGGCAGCAATTTCGGTGTCAATACCGCCGGGGACTTCGCTGGAATCTGAGACAGGCGTTTCTCCTCTGGCGTGTGCCTGATAAAGGATCTCCAGTTCCCCTTTTAGCCTGTCATAGGCCTCCTCTCTGTTCTGAATCTCTTTTAACAGCTCTGGCGGACACTGGGGGAAGCTTTCCTGGCTGGTGTCTTCCTCCGAATCGTCTCCGGCGGGGCGAAGGAGCAGGAATATGCCCAGCGCCATGCACCAGAAAAGTGCAGTAAATACGCCCAGGAAAATACGCAGTTGGTTCTCTTGTGTAAAAAAGATCTGTGCCAGGGTCAGCGCTCCGGCGATGAAAAACAGCACGCAGAGCAAAACACGTATCCAGGAAGATACGCCATGGCCTGTTGTCTGTCTGGATGTTCCGTTCTGACCATGGGAATCGTCCTGACTGTACTCTTTTTTCCGGCTGTACCCGTTGTTTCGGGAATCATCGCCGCTTCGGCTGCGTCCGTGATTCTGGTTCTGATAGTATCCTGCCTGCTGCCGCAAAAGCTCCAGTTCTGAGCGCAGCGCATCCGCTCTGCTCTGTTTCTGGGCAATTTTTTCTTCCAGCGCCTCGTTTTCTTTCTTTTTCTGCTGCTCCAGCTGCTTTTTCTTTTTCCGAAGTGACTGTAGTGCCTGTGCCACGTCGATCTCGCTGTTTCCGGAATTGTCACTGTTGAGCATATAGCGGCGAAGTTCCTGCGCCAGTTCTTCGTCTGTCTCACACTGTGCCTGCCGGACAAAGACGGAATTTACAAATGCACTTTCGCTGATTCCTCCAAGCAGCACTTCCAGGTCTTCCTGCGGATGCGCGGATTCTACCGCCCTTGTCTCACAGACCAGGCTAAGCGGCTTCGCACTGCGGTCAAAACAGCGGTCGATCCGATAGATTTCCCCGTTTTCCAGAATCCGCATACTTCCAAGATAAGCGCCCGGCGCGTCCCAGGGCTGGCGCAGCTGGTATTCATCGGTCCTGGACGCCCGCCCGCGAGCGCGGCTGAGTCCGAAAAACATTGCCCGGATAAAGGAATGTATGGTCGTCTTGCCCGTCTCATTTCCGCCATAGATAATGTTGATACCTGGGCGGAATGTCATATGGTGGTTGGAAAATTTTCCATAACTCTTTATATCCAGTTCTTGTATTTCCATGCCCTCTCCCCTGTTCTGTTGTTATTCGTTCTCTCTGGTCTACGCTCCGTTTCGGTGTTATCCTGCACTTTATTTGACCCCAAAAAGGCCACTTTTCCGGAAAAATAAA
>JAJPXU010000051.1:32026-55881 GCA_021205305.1 Lachnospiraceae bacterium | reverse complement strand
CATAAATGCAAAAAAGTGTTAAAATCAATACGTCACCTCTTAAAAACTGGCTGTTTGCTGAATCATTCATCTGAATTCACTTCGGCCGGTGAGCAAACCGTGCTTTCCAGTGAGTTTATAGCTGGCGGTTTGCTTCGGAAGGGAGGTGAGGAGCATGGCAAATATATTGTCGCTATTGATTGCCGTCACAGCAAATGTAATTGCCTATTACATCTGTAAATGGCTGGATGGGAATTGTGACCGTTAATTTAGTACCAGCTCACCTCGCTGATAAAGAGGGAGAAACCCCAGAGAACACCACTCTCTGGGGTTTCGCCTTAATAGCAAATATATTGTCGTTGTCTTATTTACTGTACCATATAAGAGAATGATTTGCAAGTGCTTTTTGCTTCCTTACAAATATTTTTTGAAACTTACCTGGTTGCATACTTTCCTCTCGAAATGAAGCGGGCGAATCAATCGGACAGAATGGTTTCGTATTCGTATATTTCGTGTGGCAGGAATTATGTGTGTTCTACGGAAATATTGGTAGCTTTGGTAAGAAACCCCTGATAAATCAAGATACGCAATCGGTTGCGCACTAAAAAAGACAATAGAAAAAAGAATGTGCAAATTGCATAAAAAAATAAATCAAATACTGTACAATTAGTATAGTTGACATGAAGAAACAGATAAGGTATACTGTTATCATGGTCAAACGGTTGCGCAACAGTTGCGCAACAAAATCGCGGATTGCAGGAAGTGAGATAAGCTTTCCGGAGCGATGCTCCCACGCGAAGCGTTTTCCGTATGCGGCGCGACCTGCCGCCAAGAGGGACGTTTCCACAGGCAGTCCGTGGTACGGCGGATCGAGAGCATGGTTTGCCGTATACCTATTATGTCTATAAGGAGGACAATCATTATGAACAGAATATCCAGAAGAGAGTTTTTGCGCGGTTCTGCCGCAAGTCTTGCTACACTGGCGCTTACGGGCGCTATGACAGGGGTTGTTTCCGCTGATGAGATCGAGTACGGCGAAGGCACCATTACGATCTGGGTGGCAGATGAAGTTACAGAGTTTACAAAGACGAAGGCAGAGGAATTCCTCGCTTCCAATGAGAACTATTCCGGTTACACCGTAAGTGTTGAGTCCGTAGGTGAAGGCGACGCGGCGAGCAACATGATCACGGATGTAGAGGCTGGTGCTGATATCTATGGATTCGCGCAGGATCAGATGGCTCGTCTGGTAAGCGCAGGTGCTCTGATGGAGCTGACCGGTGACTACGCTACATTCGTTGCTGAGAATAATGACTCTGGCGCAGCTTCTGCTGCTATGTCCGGTGAGTCCACCTATGCGTTCCCGCTGACTTCTGATAACGGTTATTTCCTGTACTATGACAGCACCGTGATCACGGATCCGACGACTCTGGAGCAGATCCTTGCAGACTGCGAAGCGGCAGGCAAGGGCTTCTATATGGAGATCAACAGTGGCTGGTATCAGCCGGCATTCTTCTTCGGCACAGGCTGCACAGCTACGTATGAGTCTGATGAGACGGGTGCGTTTGTAAGCTCTGATATTACCTATGCTACAGACGAAGGCGTTGTAGCTTTCAAGAAGATTATTGAACTGGCTAGTTCAAGCGCTTTCTATAATGGATCTTCCGTAGGTGATGCGACGAATGCGGCGGCTGTTGTCAGCGGTACATGGGATTCCTCCGCAGCGAAGGAACTGTTCGGTGACGGTTATGCCTGCGCGAAGCTCCCGACCTTCACGGTAGATGATACCGAGTACCAGATGAGCGGATTTGGCGGATTCAAGCTTCTTGGTGTGAAGCCGCAGACCGAGGTTGGCAAGGCTGTTGTATGCATGGAACTGGCTGAGTACCTTACAAGCGCAGAAGTACAGCTTGAGCGTTACAATGAAGTAGGCTGGGGTCCGTCAAATGTTGAAGCGCAGGCAGACGATGCGGTTCAGGCAGATGAGGCTCTTTCCGCACTGGCTGAGCAACTGGCTTATACGATTCCGCAGGGACAGTATCCGGATGATTTCTGGACACTTTCTACTTCCTTTGGCGATGATATCATTGCAGGAAACTACAATGACAGCTCAGACGAAGATCTGCTGGCAGCTCTGACGACTTTCCAGGAGACTCTGCAGAGCTACGCAGGCTGAGAAATGTTTGCAGCCTGATCTGTAATAGCATATCTGTTGTTATTGGTTACACTTATTAGGGCAGATGTGAAAAAGGTTTGCCCGATGGTGTAATGGATGACGATTGTTTGTGTGCACAATAAAGTACAGACCGTCGCTTGGCGGTCTGTACTAATATAAGGATAATATTAAGGAAAAAAGGGAGGGCAAAGGCCGCAATGAGTGAGAAAAAGGGTCTTTCTTCCAGCGTCAGCAGGGGCTTTACGCGTTTTGGCAGGAATCTCGCGGAGATCGGCACGACGTTCAAAGAAGGCGATTGGACCGCGAAGCTGTCGTTTGTGATTATGGGCTTTGGACAGCTTGTACATAAGCAGTTTTTGCGCGGTGTTCTGTTCCTGGGGCTGGAAATTCTGTTTATTTATTATATGGCAACATTTGGCGCCGCTTATCTGGTAAAACTTCCCACACTGGGCACAGTGGAGACCTATGTAGACAAGTCTGGGATTGTTCCGATCACAGTCTATGGGGATAACAGCTTCTTGATCCTGTTATATGGTATTCTGACAATATTTGTGATTGCTGCTTTTATCTTTATGTGGAGAATGAATGTGGGGCAGCAGCGGCAGATTCAGAAGCTGAAAGAAGCGGGAAGACCGCTGCCGACCAGCATACAGGATCTGAAGTCTCTGCTGAATGAACATTTTGCAGCGACCTTGCTGGCGATTCCGAATCTGGGCGTATTTGTGTTTGTAATCCTGCCGATCATCTTTATGATCTGTATCGCGTTTACAAACTACGACGCGAATCATCAGTCCCCGACGAACCTGTTCTGGTGGGTTGGATTTGAAAACTTTAAGAATCTGTTTTCAATGGGAACTTCCGGGTATGGTTCTACGTTTTTCACGGTATTGGCCTGGACACTGGTCTGGGCGTTCTTCGCTACATTCCTGAACTTTTTCCTGGGCCTTGGCGTAGCGATCATGATTAACAAAAAGGGCATTAAGTTCAAAAAACTCTGGAGGACCATCCTTGTAGTTACCATCGCGGTGCCGCAGTTTGTATCGCTGCTGTATATGTACAAGCTGTTTGCGAATGACGGACTGGTAAATACCTGGCTGCTCAATCTGGGGATTATCAAGTCGTATATCCCGTTCTGGTCGAACGCGATGTATGCGCGGGTTCTGATTATTCTTATTAATGTGTGGATCGGTATTCCGTACATGATGCTGATGACGACCGGTATTTTGATGAACATCCCGGAGGATCTCTATGAGAGTGCCCGAATTGACGGAGCAAATGCCTGGCAGATGTTCCGGAGCATTACGCTTCCGTATATGTTCTTTGTACTGGGACCGTATCTGCTGACATCTTTTACGGGCAACCTGAACAACTTCAATGTCATCTATCTGCTGACACAGGGCAATCCGACTTCCATGAGTCTGTCGGGTGGTGCGGGCTATACGGACTTGCTGATTACCTGGCTGTATAAGCTGACTGTGAACGATACAAACTATCGCATGGCTGCGGTCATTGGTATTATGGTATTTGCAGTAACAGCAATTATTTCTCTGGTTGTTTATCGGCTCCTGCCGTCTGTGCGAGATGAGGAGGGATTCCAATAATGAATGAGAAGAAATTAAGATCCAAAAGTAAGCATGACCGGATGGTCAATGCGGTTATCTATATTGTCCTGATTCTCATCAGCATAGTCTGGCTGTTTCCGTTTGTAGGGCTTGTGCTGCAGAGCTTCCGCTCCTATGCGACCGAGTATGGCGGCATGGTGGCTTATATGGTTCCAAAAGAGTTTTCACTGGATAACTACATGTGGCTGTTTGGCTCGGAGAGCTCTTTCCCGAGATGGTATCTGAACACCCTGATTATTGCCATTTTCGTAGCGATTCTGAATACCATTATGATCGTGGCGGTAGCTTACGCGCTTTCCCGATCCCGTTTCGCCGGGAGAACGTTTATGATGCAGCTGTGGCTGATCCTTGGTATGTTCCCGGGGTTCCTTACTATGATTTGCCTGTATTTCCTGTTGAAGCAGTTTGGCCTGACACAGCAGGGCGCGATTCCGGGATTGATTCTGGTGACCTGCGCGAGCTCCGGTATGGGTTACTATGTATGCAAGGGTTATTTTGACACAATTCCGAAGGCGCTGGATGAGGCAGCCCGCATCGACGGTGCGTCCAATGCGCGCATCATGATGACGATTATTATGCCGCTGACCAAGCCGATCATCATCTACACCGCGCTGACTGCTTTTATGGCTCCATGGTGCGATTATGTATTCGCGTCTTATGTAGCGTTTGGCTACAGCGACAGCTACAACGTGGCCGTGGCTTTGACCCGCTGGGTATGGACGAACGACTACCAGGGCTATTACACCAGGTTCTGCGCGGGCGGCGTACTGGTAGCTATCCCGGTAACGATCCTCTTCATGTGCCTGCAGAAGTATTATGTAGAAGGTGTGACCGGCGGTGCTGTGAAGGGCTGATATAGGCAACAGACAACTATGAACCTGCAGGGGTAAGGATTGCCTTGCCCGATCAATCGGCCTTCCACATCGCGGCTTCGGGATGTGGAAGGCTAATGAAGGAAAGACAGAGGCTTTGAAAAACAGGATGAGAATTGATACATACTTGTCTGCTGTTTTCCGGAAAAACCTGAAAGCGACCGGCAGCGGGGCGAAGCGCCTGTTGCCGGTTCTGTTTCTGACATTTTCGCTCTGCTTCGGGCAGACGATGCCGGCTATGGCAGAGTCGGAAGATGCCGAGAATATAGAACTTACGGAAGCAGAATCTGCTTCGGGGACGGAAATCGCAGAAGCGACAGAATTTGCGGAGACGGAGACGAACACGGATGTCATGGTTCAGGGATCTGAGACGGAATCCGTGTCGAATGAAGAAATAACAATCGACGACAACTACCGCAATTACTATGAGATCTTCGTCTATTCTTTTTATGATTCGGACGGTGACGGGATCGGCGATCTGAACGGCGTCCGGGAAAAACTGGACTACATAGAGGAAATGGGCTTTGACGGAATCTGGCTGATGCCGGTCATGCCCTCAACGACGTATCATAAGTACGATGTAACGGATTATTACGGGATTGACGAAGAATACGGCACGCTTGAAGATTTTCAGGCTCTGGTGGATGAATGCCATGCGCGAGGGATTCATGTGGTCATTGATTTCGTGATTAACCATACTTCCTCCCAGCATGCGTGGTTCCAGACGGCCTGCGAGTATCTGGCTTCCCTGGAAGAGGGGGAAGAGCCGGATGAGAGTGCCTGCCCCTATGTAGGGTATTACCATTTTTCACAGACACAGGAGAGCAGTAATTACTACGAGATTCCTGTGACGGGCAGTCAGGTCTGGTACTATGAGGGTGTGTTCTGGTCGGAGATGCCGGATCTGGATCTCTCCAACGAAGCGCTGCGGGCAGAACTGGAGGCGATTGCCGCATACTGGATCGATATGGGCGTTGACGGTTTCCGCATGGATGCGGCGCTGCATTTTGAAGAGAGCGACACTTCCTTTAATACGGAGGTGCTGAACTGGCTGTATTCGTACTGCCTGACGCTGGATGCGGATTTTTACATGGTCTCTGAGGTCTGGGCAAACGAAGCGACGATCGCTGACTATTACGCGAGCGGCACACCGAGTATGTTCAACTTTGATATGGCGGAAGCCGAGGGCAAGCTGATCAAAGCGGCGCGGGGAACTCTGAAGGTATCGAGCCTGATCGATTCCATGATCAAATGGCAGGAGGATTTTTCCGCGGAAAATCCGGACTATATTGATGCCGCGTTCATCTCGAATCACGATACCGGCCGTATCTCGAATGCGCTTACCTCTGATGAGAACGATATCAAGATGGCGGCGGGTCTGCTGATGACGATGAGCGGCAATACGTTTGTCTACTATGGCGAAGAGATTGGCATGAAGAGCAAAGGCTCTGCGGATGAAAATAAACGCCTGCCGATGTACTGGTCAGAAACGGACACCACGGGAATGACGGACGGTCCGGCGGATGCGGAGGAAGGTATTGTTTCGTCCTTTGCGGCGGCGGATGAGCAGCTGGCGGATGAGACTTCCATTCTCAATTATTATAAGCGGGCGATTGCGCTGCGGAAGGAGAATCCGGAGATTGCGCGCGGGACGATTGAAAAGGTAGAAGAGCTCTGTGACGGAAACCAGGGTGCGATTCTGAAAACCTGGGAAGACAGTACCATCGCAATTCTGTATAACACGTCGGATGAAGAACTGGAAATCGAACTTTCCGGGACAGCGCTTTCCGGGATGGAGGTCAGCGGGTATCTGACGTTGAACAATGAGGAGATTGCGCTTGCGGATGACACGGCGGTGATGCCGGCACAGTCGATTCTGGTGCTGCGGTAAGCACGAAATTTTGCTGCTGTATGTAACCAGTAGAATTTTAGGCAAAGGCGACTCTTTTGAAAGTGGGAGGGCTGTGTCATCCCATGAGATTTAGGGAACAGGATATGCCTTGACCGGATGATACAAGATATATAAATGAAAGGAAAAAATAGTATGGACAAATTTGTTGTAAACATTATCCACCGTCCTGAGATGGTGCCGGAGTATGCCGAGAAGGTGACCGGCCATGGGCAGGCGGAAGACATTGGACGCAAGGCTTTGTTGACGGAAAGCCTGGATATTTTTAAGACGCAGCAGGAATGTGCGCATAAAAATGGGTTAAAGACGACGATTGAGATGACCTATGCCAGCCTTTTCAATGAGGAGGCGATTGCGCTTGCGAAGGAGCATCATGAGAAATACGGCGATGAGATCGCGCTGACGCTGCTCGGTTTGCCTTGTAAGGAATTCCGTGAAAAGTATAATACAAAGGATTTCTGCATCTGGATGTTTTCGATGGAAGATAAAAAGGCGATTGTGCAGGATGTATTTGAGAAGTTTTATGACTGCTTTGGCTTTTATCCGGAATCGACCGGTTCCTACTATATGGATGCGGAGCTGACGAATTACATCAAAGAGAAATATCCGTCTGTCAAATGCGCGGTGGCGACCTGCTGGGAGGAAGGCCCGAAAGCTTACCACACCTGCAACAACAGCTGGTATACCTTTATGGACGGCGGTCCCTGGGCGCCGTGGATTCCGTCGAAGCAGAACACACATGCGCCGGCGGCGAACGAGGAAGAGGATTCCGGTATCGTGGCAATCCCGCATCTGAGCCGCGATCTGATCGCGTGCTACGATGGCAATGGCTCGAACTTCGGAACGCATCCGCAGAACGTGCTGCGCGGCATGATTTATGATACCGAGACCTGGGAGTATCCGTATTTATATAACCTGATTGACCAGTACCGTTATCAGGCGAAGTTCAATGACGGCTATTCTTACAATATGATGTTTGTCGGACCAGGCTGGATGAATAAGATGGGACGCTGGGAGGCGCCGTATGAGCTGCTTCTGAAATCCTACGAGGATGGCTGCGCATATTATGGCAAGCTGAAAAAAGAAGGCAAGCTGACCGATATGACAATGAGTGAGTTCGCGGATTACTATCGTCAGAAGAAGTCCTATACCGAACCGGAGTGCGCGCTCTGGAGAGATATTTTATATGGAAGCAAAAAGCAGGTATTCTGGTATTGCGATCCGTATCTGCGTGCGGGTGTCAATATGGACCAGGGCGGCGCGATTGTTGATCTGCGTCCATATGTCGCGAAGCTGAACTGGCCGGTTGGCATCGGCACTCCGCATATTCAGGACGCAAGCTATCCGTTCCTGATCCAGGAAAAATACCGCGCGGGTTACTTTACTCATTATGCGGGTGAGGGAACGGTTCGCAGCGCGAAAATCTGCCACAACGGCGAAGAGGTTGATCTGTGTCTGTGCCGCACAAAAGCGCATTTTTCCGAGGAGCCGCAGGCTTCCGCAGAGACCACATCGGCAGATGGAAGCGCGGAGAAAGTTGCAAAGAACCGCATCCTGGCTTTGGATCCGGTAGACATTGAATTTTCGGATTTGACTGTAAAGCTGCAGACGGTGCTGACCTTTGCAGAAGGTACGGGCAGCATCCGCATTGACCGCAGGGTGCTGGAAATCATACCGAGGGAAGAGGGCGCGGATGTGTCAGCTGCTGAAATTACAATTAATGAATATATGGTGGGCTGCTACGGTACGACGGAGTACACAGAGGATATGTCCAGCCTGACGCTGAGCGTAACGAAGGGTGATGAAAAAACAGAGATTCCTTATGAGTATAAGTGCCGTGAGGCATCCCTGGAAGGCGCGGACTGCGCGACCTGTATCGTTCCGCCGATCGAAACGAAGGTTTCCATGACCTGCGAGGGACGCGATAAGGCGGGTTATATCAAAGAGGGATATGCATTCAGCCCGATGTTTACAATCGGCTACACCGGAAAATTATGTGAGAAGGAGGTCTTCACGACATGGCTCAATCTGGAAAAGGCAAATTAAATTACCGCTGTCCGTCCTGCTTTATGCGCGATCTGGATATTGATATGTTTTATGATAAGGAAAAAGAGGAATACTACTGCATCCGCTGTCAGTACCGCGGCAGCGAGGCCGATGTCCTGGAGAAAAATCAGATGGCACGCTTCCGCTATGGCGCGATGATGAAGCGGTTTGAGGAGAAAGATTTTGAGGATTTTTCCGAGGGCTGAATTGTTTTACATCTGATAAGGAATGTTCTCTGCGCGTTCTGATTAGACAAAATATGATATGACCTTTTGGAAATGCGGGACAGATTGTTGTTTCGCATTTCCTGGAGAAAGAGGCAAAATGAGCGATTGGATTACAGGAATGGATTTGTCCACCCTTCTGGCGGTGGAAAAAAACGGCGGCAGATTTTATGACAAGGGCCAGCCGAAGGATGCGATGGAGATTTTGCGGGGATACGGCATGAATCTGGTGCGCCTTCGTCTCTGGAATGATCCGTTTGACGCGGAAGGAAATTCTTACGGCGCGGGCGGCGGCGACCTGGAGACGACGCTTGCGCTCGCGAAGCGCGCAAAGCGTCTGGGCATTGGCTGGCTGCTCGATTTCCATTACAGTGACTTTTGGGCGGATCCCGGAAAGCAGCGTGTGCCGAAAGCGTGGCGCGGGATGGATGCAAAGCAGCTGGAACAGGCTGTGTATGATTTTACGGCGCAGGTGCTGGAGCGCTGCCGGAAGGAGAATATCCTGCCGCAGATGGTGGCGGTCGGCAACGAACTATCAAATGGCCTTTTGTGGCCGCTGGGGCAGCTGCCGCCAGGCGTGGAAGAGAACCCGGAGGCCTACCGGAATGTCGCCGCGTTTGTGAGCGCGGGGATCCGCGCAGTGCGGGATTTTGAGAAGAAGATTTGTGCCGCGGATGAGGAATCAGATGGAAACAGTTCTGAAGCAGGAGCAGCGGCAGAGGCGGGATATCATATTCCCATTATGCTTCACCTTGACAACGGCGGCAACAATGAGCTCTACCGCAGATGGTTTGATCAGTATATTGCGAACGGCGGGGAGGACTTTGAATACATTGGCTTGTCGTATTATCCGTTCTGGCATGGGACGCTGGATATGCTGCGCGATAATATGAACGATATTGCCCTGCGCTATGGGAAAAAGCTGGTGGTGGCGGAAGTGTCGACTGGTTTTACGATGGAAGACTATGCGTCTTATGAAAAGCTTGACGCCAGTGAGCGCAAGGGTATGGCAACAAAGCCGGAGCTTGCCGCAAAGGTGCCGTATCCGATGAGCCCGCAGGGGCAGACGGATTTTATGAGAGATGTAATTGAGGTGATCCGGCAGGTGCCGAACGGACTTGGCTGCGGCTTTATCTACTGGGAACCGGCGTGGCTGCCGGTGCCGGGCGTCGGCTGGGCAAACGCGGCTTCCTGCGAGTACATTCGGGAGGCAGGACCCTACGGAAACGAGTGGGCGAACCAGGCACTCTTTGACTATGACGGAAACGCATTGCCGGCGCTGGAAGAAATTAAAAAATACGCGGTGACTTAGTGAAAGATGCGGTAAAAGAAAACAGGATTTAAGAAAGCGTCAGAAAACACAGGTTGCCCCTGCGAAAAGCCAGATGGTCAATCGCAGGGGCAGAGATTGCTTAACAATGATCTCATGTAGAAATTGCACAGTCTGGATCCTGCGCCTCCGCATCCTCTATGTATTGCTGGAGCTTTCCAAACGCTCCCTTATAGATCACGGAGAGCAGCTTGTCTGTGCGGCGCAGCGCGTGCTGCATTTGTTCCTCCGTAATTTTGTGATCGCGCGCGGCGTCCGCGAGCTCGTCGAGGTCAACTACCCGCACAAAGCCGTCCGGATAGACAATCACGTCTACGAGGAGATCCGTGAAGACGTAGCTGTTTTCGTTTTCGTTGTATTCGTACTCAATAATGTCACAGTACCAACTGATCAGATTATTTTCATGGTCATAAAATTTGCTGACTTTGTAGCCCCTCTCCATAAAATAGCAGGAATAGCCATGGTGCAGTGTCTTTTTGGGTCGTATCGTGTGCCATTTTGTGATGATGATTTCCCTGTCAGCGTACAGAATATGGTCTTCATCAAGAAGGATACATTCCTCCGGGATGATTCTTTTCCGGTACAAACGGATCTCATCGTTCATAGTGTTCTCCCTGTTATTGATAACAACCTGATCACGTGTTTGCCAGGTGGTCAGAGTAGAAATGGAAATACCCCTTCGCTGCGCATTGCGAGGCTGTTAACATTTCATTTGGTTTTAATGGTTATCATAATGCTCTGTGTCAGGCGATTTCCGCCATTCCTTTGGTGTGGTTCCCGCATATCGGCGGAAATTGCGGTTAAAAGTAGCTATAGAGGAAAAGCCGCATTTCTGTGCAATTTCGGCGATGGGGTCGTCTGAGGTGCGCAGGCGTTCGCAGGCAGCGTGGACGCGTACCTGATTGATGTAATCGATCGGTGCAATCTTCATGCATTTGATAAATACACGTCGGAAATTGGTCTCGCTCATGTTACAGAGACTTGCGAGATCCTCCACCCGCAGCGGAGCCCAGAAGTGGTCGCCTACGTACTCCAGCGCCCGTGTGATCTGAAGGGAATCTGTGGACTGCGGTGCGGTATCCTCCACCGGGGCTGGTTGCCGACGCGCGATTTCAATAAAGAGGGAACGCAAAAGCCCGTTCACGGAGTCTGCATACATCTCCCGGCGCATGGACATTTCCCGGAGAATGGCCTGAATCAGGGCAGACAATTCCGGAGATTCCATCGTGGTCGTGAAAAAAGCATTCTTATTAATGCGGGAAAGCAGCAGCTCGGCCTGCGTATCATCCGTGGGATAGAGCGTACGGATGGATTTTTCCACGTCGATGAACAGATATTCCCAGTGGTTGCCTGTGGGGTTGTCCCCGGTCGTGGTGTGTGGATAATTCTTTGGAATTACACTGATCGTGCCGTTTGCGTATTTGTAGGAAGTGTCCTTCAGGGTCAGCAACCCGGTACCCGCATGACAGCAGCCGATCTCCATCAGGTTGTGAAAATGCAGATCAAGAACCGAACAATCATGGTCATCATAACCATACGGATGTGCCCATGCGTCGCCATACAGCGCGAGCAGCGGCTCCCCATAAGGGATTTCATAATAGCGAAATTCCAGAGCTTCCTTTTTGCGTGCCATTGTTTTGTGTACTCCTCAGTGCCAGGTTGTCCGGAACGCTCCGACAACGGCTGATTGTTATAGTAAACGACGTAAGTCATTTTACATATTTACTTCATCATAACAGAAAATCATGAAAAAAGAAACAGAAATCTTGACTTTTTCTGCTTGACGGCAGAAGGTGGGATTTGTACAATGTTCGTAACAGTTCAGTTGCGAATGAAATGACATCAGGGAGGAAAGACAGGAATGAGTGAGTTTGATTACAGCAAGGTGAAAGATCCGAATTATTTTGAAGAGAACCGGTTGGAGGCGCATTCGGATCATGCTTTTTTTGCATCCGGAGAGGAGATGGAGAGCGGGAGAAACCGTCTGATTTATTCTCTGAATGGATTTTGGAAATTTTCTTACGCGAGAAATTATCTGAACGCGGTGAAAAGTGCTGACAATTGTGAAAGCTGGGAGGACATCCGTGTACCGGCGCATATTCAGATGGAGGGGTATGGCGTGCCGCAGTACGCGAACACGCAGTATCCGTGGGATGGGCGTGATGAGGTTGCGCCCCCTCGCTGCGCATCGGCGGCAGAACGCGCCAGCCAGGGAGAGAACGCTGCGCGTTGGGCTGGCGCTGAGGTGGCGCTCGGCGAGATCCCGGAGGAATTCAACCCGGTTGGAACTTATGTAAAATATTTTACATTGCCGTCCTCAATGGCTGGCAAGCGCGTGTTTGTATCTTTTCAGGGAGCGGAGAGCGGTCTGGCTGTGTGGCTGAATGGGCAATACATTGGATACAGTGAGGACAGCTTTACCCCGGCGGAGTTTGAACTGACGCCCTGGCTGATGGAAGAGGGCGGTTTAAATAAGCTTGCCGTTCAGGTCTTTAAATGGACTTCGAGCAGTTGGTGTGAGGATCAGGACTTCTTCCGATTCTCCGGGCTTTTCCGCGAGGTATATCTGTACGCGGTTCCGAAGGTACACGCGCAGGATATCCGCGTGCGCACGCTGTTGGACGACAATTATAGAGATGCAGACCTGGAAGTAGCTCTGAAGGTATGGGGCAGCGGCAGCGTTCGGGTAAGTCTGTTGGAGGAGAGTGCTGCGGTATGCGCAGCTGCTGTGGAAACGCCCCCTCGCTGCGCGTCGGCGGATATCCCGCCTGAAGGGCGAGGATGCCACCCGGCGAGGGCAGGTCGCAGCCGCGATGAGAAGAATGCTGCGCATTGCGCGGCTGCTACGTACAACGTACATCGTAACGGTGCCGGGGAGATGGAAGGGGAAAAAACGTTTGCGAGTGAGCTTCGCTTTTCGCTGCATATTGCCGCCCCGCAGCTTTGGAGTGCGGAGCATCCGAATCTCTATACGCTTTTACTGGAACTGTTGGATGAAGAAGGCGAAGTGGTCGAGGTGATTCGCCAGAAGGTGGGCTTCCGCCGCTTTGAGATGAAGGATGGCATGATGCATATAAATGGAAAACGGATTGTTTTCCGCGGTGTGGACCGTCATGACTTTAGCTCCAAATACGGGCGCGCAGTGACATATGAGGAGACTGAGCAGGACATTATTACCATGAAGCGCCACAATATCAACGCAATACGTACCAGCCACTATCCGAACCACTCATTTTTGTACGATCTCTGTGACCGGTATGGGCTGTATCTGATTGATGAGACGAACCTGGAGTCACATGGTACCTGGTGTGCTTATTTTCAGGGGACGGTCGGTCTGGATTATGTGGTGCCGGGTGATCATGAGGAGTGGATGGGCGCCATGCTGGATCGGGTGAATTCGATTTTTCAGCGTGATAAGAACCATCCGTCGATCCTGATCTGGTCCTGCGGCAATGAAGCGTTTGGCGGGAAAGTGATTTTCGAGATGTCACAGCTGTTCCGCCGCCTGGATCCGACGCGGCTGGTGCACTATGAAGGTATATTCAATGACCGGCGCTACAATGGCACGAGCGACATGGAGAGTCAGATGTACACGCCGGCAGAAGATATCCGGGAATTTTTGAAAAAGGATCGCAGCAAGCCGTTTATCTGCTGCGAATATATGCACGCGATGGGGAATTCCTGCGGCGCGATGCAGAAATATACCGACCTGACTGAGGAGGAGCCGCTGTACCAGGGCGGATTCATCTGGGACTACATCGATCAGTCGATTACGAAAAAAGACCGCTATGGCATGCCGTTTGAGGCGTATGGCGGCGACTTTGACGAGCGGCCGAACGATTCAAACTTCAGCGGCAACGGCATCGTGTATGGCGGCGACCGTAAGCCATCTCCGAAGATGCAGGCAGTAAAGTTCTATTATCAGGATATCCGCGTTTTTCCATCCGAGACACAAGTGCGGGTGAAAAACCTGAGTCTGTTCACAGATACGGCAGAGTATGACTGTGTCGTGTCCCTGGCGCGTGACGGGCGTCCGGTTTGCGAAGTACATATGGAACTGGCGGTGCCGCCGCTTTCCGAGAAGACCTTTGATCTGCCGTTTGAGGGGATGTCCTCTCGTCTGGCAGATCGCAGCTGCGAATACACCGTGACGGTATCTTTCTGTCTTAAAAAGGACACTTTGTGGGCAAAACGCGGTCATGAGGTGGCGTTTGGACAGTATGTCTATGGAAAATGTGAGACCGCGCGGCTGGATACCTCCGTGTATGCGGCCTCTATGGCCGACTGCTGCCGCATGGCAGACGGCGCAATCCGGCTGTCGGCGGCTGGTATGGAAGCTCCGCTCCGGTCGGCGTTAAACGGAAGTCCACTGGACATCTGTCGCCCTCACTGTGCTGCGGCGGAAACACCTCTTACCGTTATACATGGCCAGGACAACATCGGTGTGCGCGGCGCACACTTTGACGCCCTGTTTGCAAATCAGATTGGCCTGACCTCCTACCGTGTCGGGGGCAAAGAGATGTTGAAAACCAGCCCGCAGCCGGACTTCTGGCGCGGCCTGACCGACAATGACAATGGAGCAGCCGCCGCTGTCCGTTATGGCCAGTGGAAACTTGCCAGTCTCTATGTAAGCGTGAAGAATCCGACAGAGCAAAGAGATCCGCGCCAGATTCCGCTAAGACTGGAGGAATATAAGGATCATGTGGTGATTCGTTATACCTACTGGATGCCAATGCAGCCGGTGGCGTCCTGTGAGATGGAATATACCGTGTACGGAGACGGCACCATTCAAGTGCGGCTTCACTATGATCCGGTTATGGAAACGCCCCCTCGCTGCGCATCGGCGGCAGGTCGCAGCCACGATGAAAAGAATGCTGCGCATTGCGTGGCTGCTAAGGGAGTTACCGAGATGCCGCTCTTTGGCGTGACGATGAAGATCGACGCGGATTACGATCAGATCGAGTGGTACGGCCTGGGGCCGGAAGAGACCTACTGCGACCGCGAGGGCGGGGCAAAGCTTGGCATTTACAGAAGCACTGTGCGGGAGAGCATGGCGAAATATCTGGTTCCGCAGGAGTGCGGCAACAAGACCGGAGTGCGCTGGGCAAAGGTGACCGATGAGCGGAACCGGGGGCTTTTGTTCTGGGACGGACCTGCGGTATCAGAGATGCAGACAAATACCGCAGATGCGGACTGCGCAGCGGCGCCGGAAAATCATTTGCCTGCCCATACCGGAGTCACAGCATCGGGAATGGAATTTTCCGCGATGCCCTATACCTCTCATGAGCTCGACAACGCGAAGCACGCATACGAGCTTCCGCAGGTCCACTACACGGTGATTCGTGCGGCGCTTGCGCAGCTAGGCGTGGCCGGAGATAATTCCTGGGGAGCCCGTCCGCATGACGAGTATCTGCTGCGGGCAGATCAGACGCTGGAATTTACTTTCTGCTTCCGGGGGATTTGAGTTTGAAATTCTGTCTCTGACATGGATGCAGTATTGAATAGGAGTTGTACGTATGTTGGATGATATTTTATCAATAGAAAAAATTATTCGTATGGTGGAACCCATTGCGCGAAAATATAAAGTGGAGGCAATTTATTTATTTGGCTCTTATGCAAGAGGAGAAGCAACAAAAGAGAGCGATCTGGATTTTTTAGTTTTTGGTGGAGAGAATTTTAAACTCACAATGATTTTTGCACTAGCTGAGGAGCTTAGAGAAATATTTCATAAGGATGTAGATGTTTTTGAAATAAATGAGGTTAACGCAGACAGTGCATTTTATCATTCTATCATGAAAGAAAGGCTATTGGTAGCATGAAATACTCCGATGAACAACGCATAAAAAAGATATGTGAGTATTCGAAGAAACTGTTGGACTATATTGAAGAAAGCAAGATAACGAAAGCGCAGTTGATGAAAGAATACTCATTGCAATGGCTGGTTACAACTCCATTGTATAATATAGGTGAGCAGGTATATTTTCTATCTGCCGCATATAAGGAAAAATATACCGAAATTCCATGGGCGATGATAGCAGGATTGCGACATAGGTTAGTGCATGATTATGACGGCACGAATTGGAATATAATAGCGGATGTCGTATTTGAAGAACTTCCATTATTATTACAACAGCTCGAAGAAATAACAGAAAACAAATAAGAGGGGGAGAAGCGACATGATTCAGAAAAATATTGTTCAATTGGTACAATATGGCCTTACGACCGGCCTGATTGAGGCGGAGGATGCAATTTATACGGCCAACCGTGTTCTGGAACTGCTGAAAATTGACGCCCTGGATGAGGCAGCGGAGTCTGAAATTCTGGGTTTTACGGCCGAAAAGACGGGGAGTGATGACGCAGATATCATCGCGGCACTGCCGGACATCCTCGGCGCGATCTGTGACTATGCATATGAAAACGGGATTCTGGAGGAAAATACGATCGGCTACCGGGATCTGTTTGACACGAAGGTGATGAGCCTGCTGGTCGACCGCCCTTCCAATGTGATCCGCAGGTTCAATGAGCGCTATCAGAAGGTTCCGAAGCTGGCGACGGATCTTCATTATAAATTCAGCCAGGATACCGATTATATCCGCCGTTACCGCATCGCGCGCGATATGAAATGGGTCGCTCCGACGGAGTATGGCGATCTGGATATCACGATTAACCTCTCTAAGCCGGAGAAGGATCCGAAGGCAATCGCGGCGGCGCGGAATGCAGCGCAGTCGGCGTACCCGAAGTGCCAGCTTTGCATGGAAAATGAGGGCTACGCGGGGCGCCTGAATCATCCGGCGCGGCAGAACCACCGCATCATTCCGGTGACGATCAACGGCAGCCAGTGGGGCTTTCAGTATTCGCCTTATGTGTATTACAATGAGCACTGCATCGTCTTCAACAGGCAGCATGTGCCGATGAAGATTGAGCGCGCGACATTCGCGAAGCTGCTCGATTTTGTGCGGCAGTTCCCACATTATTTTGTCGGCTCCAATGCGGATCTGCCGATTGTGGGCGGCTCTATCCTCAGCCATGACCACTTCCAGGGCGGCTGTTATGAGTTCGCGATGGCAAAAGCGCCGGTCGAGAAAAAGCTTGTTTTTACCGGATATGAGGATGTCGAGGCCGGGATTGTCAAATGGCCGATGTCCGTCATCCGCATCCGCAGTGAGCAGGCGGAGCGCCTGATTGATCTGGCGGATAAGATTCTGCTGGCATGGCGCGGTTATACGGATGAAGCGGCGTTTGTGTTCGCCGAGACCGAAGGGGAGCCGCATAACACGATCACGCCGATTGCCCGGAAGCGCGGCGGCAAATTCGAGCTTGACCTGGTGCTGCGCAACAATATTACGACAGAGGAGCATCCGCTCGGGGTTTTCCATCCGCATGCAGAGCTGCACCATATCAAAAAGGAAAACATCGGTCTGATTGAGGTCATGGGCCTGGCGGTGCTTCCAGCCAGACTGAAAGGAGAACTGGAACACCTAAAGACAGCGATGGTAGAAGGCCGCGATATTTCCGGGGATGAAGAGCTTGCTAAGCACGCGCCATGGGTAGAAGAGCTGAAGCTGAAATACCGGAACAGCACCAGTACAACGGGCGGCGTGGGAGAACCGCTTTGCTTTACGGCGGACGCCATTGACCGGATCATAGAGGATGAGGTCGGCCTGGTGTTCAGCAAGGTGCTGGAGCACGCCGGGGTCTATAAGCGCACGGAAGAAGGCCAGGCAGCGTTTTTAAGATTTGTGGAGTGCGTGAATCGAGGGTGAGAATCTCTGATATGCCGGTAAATGGAAAGCCTTTACCTGGCATTGAGACGAATGCAGGATTTCAGAAACGACAGGCTACTAGGATATGACAGGCTCAGGTTGTTCCTGGATAGATGATAAAAAGACAGATCCCCCATATTTTGACTTGGAAATATGGGGGATCATTATGTCAGTGGCATATAGCCTGCATCACAGGCGTCGCTGGACATCCAGTGGACGTTCGCTTAGCGACAACCGAAGCGGAGCGTAGACCTGCGGCCTGCTGTTCTGAATAGTTATATTATATATTATAATTTCGCGCTGACGAATAGCGATTCCGGTTCCTCCTGCGCAAGAGCAAAATTCACTGCGTCGGTCACAACAATAAAACCGATATCGGAAATCGTTCCGCCTGCTTCGATCGTCTGATTGTAGCTTTTTGGTGTAATGGTCAGCGAGGTGTCGGTAATGGAATACTCGCCGTTCCAGCCATCTGAGAGCGAGAAGGTGTCACTGAAATTCAGCGTCACCGTCCAGCCGGAAAGACTGCTGCCGGAGATATTTTCCAGTTCCATTGTATATTGGAAATAATATTGGCCGTTGCTTTCCCACTGATTCGCGAGGGCAATCGTATATTCGACGGAACCCTCAGAGGCAGTTCCGGTGCTGCCGGACGCGCCTGCCTGCATGCCGCCGTTGGACGTATCGGCGGAATTGTCATCGGAACCGGAATTGCCGTCGGATGCGGAACCGTCGTCTGACGCATCTGCGGAGTCAGAACTGCCGGATGCGGTATCCTCTCCGGAAATCGACTCCCCGGTCAGCATTTCGTACAGCCATTTTCCGGATTCATTGAGATCGTCGGCGGTAAAACCACTGGTCTTTGTGCAGGTACTTTTGAGAATCGCAGAGCTTTCGTTGCGGTTAGAAAGATTCCACATGACATAGCTGATCTGATAGCTGTCGAGAAGCGCAATCCACTGGTTGGCCTGATCGATGTCAAGCGCGCCGTTCCCGCTGGCGTCACAGATGCCGTACTCGGAGACGAAGATGGGCAGTCCCGCGTTCACCGCCGAGGTCAGCGTGCTGCGCAGAGAATCTGTGTGTGTAGCGGCGTAAAAATGCAGGGTATACATAAGGTTATCATATCCGGTGATGGGATCGACCGCGGCCTGATCGACATACTGAGACCAGTTCGGCGTCCCGATCAGAATCACGGCGTCCGGGTCATTCGCGCGGATGATCGGGATGATTACCTCCGCGTAAGCCTTGATATCGGCCCAGGTCGTGTTGCCGTTTGGCTCGTTGCAAATCTCATAGAGAACATTGACATTGTCCGCATAAGTCGAAGACATCTCTTCAAAGAAAGCTTTCGCTTCCTCAATGTAGGTATTCGGATTCCCGTCGGAAAGAATGTGCCAGTCGATAATCGCATACATATCCAGTTCCGTGGCGTAGTCTACCCCGCTTTTTACCAGATACTTCAGATAACTTTGATCCCCGTCTGTGCAGTAGCCGCCAGACTCCGCGGTGTACATCGCCAGGCGGATGACATTGACATTCCATTCATTTTTGAACTGCGCGAAGCATTCCTTATTAATATACTCTGGATACCAGATGACGCCGAGCGTACTGATGCCCTTCAGCTGCACCGGATTGCCCTCCGAATCCGATAACTGCGTGCCGATGACCTGCAGCGCCCCGCAGGTGGATGGAACCGCGATGGCGGAATCCCCAGAGGTCTCCCCGGAAGTATCTTCGGCTGCTGATTCGCTTTCTTCGGCTTGCACACTTGCGGCACTCAGAAAGCCAAGTACGATGAAAAGGCCGAGTGCCAGGATCAGGAGCACCGGTAATGGAAAAGATGTGATTTTCTGACTCATAAAAACCCTCCCTGTGAATGTAATGGTAACTTTTTTTCGTAACACTGTTTACCATGATTATAGCGACGGTCAGGGGAAATGTCACGCTTTTTTTGATTGAAGTTGAGAGGGTGTTGTGGTAATCTATAGGAAAAGAAAAAGTGTAAATTCGTATATGGTTAAATGAAGCTGACAAAATGGGGAGGTGCAGAAATGGGGTACTATCTGAACAGTGCACAGGTATACTCACTTTATGAAAGTGAGACGAAAAAGCCATACTTTGTAGATAAAACAGCTATGCTGAAAGAACTGATTCCGCTAGTAGAAGAAGGAAATAACCATATCTGTATCACCCGGCCGAGACGCTTCGGCAAGTCAGTGATGGCGGCGATGGTGGGGGCTTTCTTCAGCAAGGGCATCGACAGCAGCAGTATTTTTGATTCTTTGAAAATAGCGCAGGCTTCTGAGGATGGTTCAGCTGTGGAGTCAACCGTCGGTGAACTGTTTGACTATCGGGACTATATGAATCAGTATAATGTAATTTATATTAATTTCATTGAAGCAGCAAATGAAAGCAGCAGTTATCAGGAATTTATTTCTTCGATAAAGGAAATGCTTCAGGAAGATTTGCGCGAGACATTTCCGGAGGTTCGTTTTCGAAAAAAAGGAACGGTGATTCAGGATCTACGGATGATTTATGAGAAGAATCGGTCGCGGTTCATTCTGGTTTTTGATGAATGGGATTGTATCTTTCATAAGTCTTATACTTCGAGTGAGGACAGAAAAAGCTTTATCAACTGGCTTGCAGTCATGACAAAGGACACGGGTTATGTTGCATTAAGCTATATGACGGGCGTGCTTCCGATTGCAAAGTATTCAAGCGGCTCTACGATCAATAATTTTGATGAATATACGATGGCAGTGCAGCCCAAATTCAGTGAGTATTTTGGCTTCACAGAAAAAGAAGTTGATATGCTGTATGACCGGTATCTGAAAAGGACAGCTTCTCCGGCTGTCACAAGGGAAGAACTGAGAATCTGGTATGATGGCTATCATACAGCGGGCGGAGCGAGACTGTATAACCCCCGCTCAGTTGTAAAAGCCCTTTCTAATAATTGCCTGGCAAGTTACTGGACGTCAACGGGGCAATATATGGAAATATCTACTTACATCATGAATGACCGCGCTGATATAAAGAAAGACGTGGCTTTGATGGTGGCCGGAGAGGCGGTTCCTGCGAAGATTGAAGAATATGCGGCTACTTCGATGAATCTGACGACGCGCAATGAGATCCTTTCTGCGATGGTCGTTTATGGGTTCCTGAATTATGAAGACGGCAAAGTCCATATTCCGAACCGGGAATTGATGGATGAGTTTGCGAAGACCATCCGGGAGCGGGAAAACCTGGGCTACATCAACCGCCTGGCGGCGGAATCCGACCGTATGCTGAGAGCCACGCTGAAAGGCGATACGAAGACGATGGAGGAGATATTACAGTTTGCACATAATACAGAAACGCCATTGTTGGACTATAATGACGAGACGGAACTGACTGCGGTGGTGAACCTCGTCTATCTGGCGGCGCGCGACAGTTATTACGTGGAGCGTGAGAATAAGGCTGGAAAAGGTTTTGTTGATTTTATATTTTATCCGGAAAGAGCAGGAGAGGATGGAATCATTCTCGAACTGAAAGTAGATGATACGCCGGAGACGGCGATTGCCCAGATCAAAGACCGGAATTATATTCTCAAATTCAGGGGAAAGATGGCGGAGAGGAAGCGCCATAGCGGACGGGTTTTGCTGGTCGGGATCGGGTATGACAAAAAAGAGAAAGAGCATCACTGCAAAATAGAAGTCGTACAGAGTGTATAGTGTGGGATTGTCATTCGCGTTATAAGGAAGACTATTTAAGGAGGTTTGGATGCAATGGCTGAATTGAGAAAATGGAGTCAGGTAAGAAGTGAACTGCTGTCTGACCCAGAAACGGAAAAGGAGTTTGAAGAGCTTCGCCCCCAGTATGAGGTAATCTCTCAGATTATAAAAGTGCGGGATGAGCAGGGAATTACACAGCAGGAACTGGCAGAGAGAACTGGTATCAGACAGAGTAACATTAGTCGATTTGAGGGTGGAAATTATAATCCTTCTCTTGAGTTTTTGACAAGGATTGCAAAAGGATTAGGTATGGAGTTGCATATAGAGCTGCGTCCGGTTCGATAGAATGTCAGCTATAACGGGACAATTCTCACCGGAACCGGAATTTGAGACAGATGAAGACAGGATATATTTAATCACAACGATTCGATGCAGAGATGGATTTGTCAATGGGCGAATTAATAGGTGAGTATTCCGGCTATTCTGCACAATAGGTGCATCAAAAGTGAACTTGACGTATGGCAGACCTTTTTGTGCGGGAATATGGACAGAAATACTGTACAGTATATGCTTGATGAGCAGAAAGGCCAGATCGCGGAATTGAAAAGGAAGCTGGCTGTAATGGCTGATTGAGATTGGCACAACAATAATTTTTATCCGCTTATTTCACGAATGGCAGGGTTTGAACGCACGAATGGTTGTGGTAAAAGTGGAAAAAGGTGGTATAATCTACTTAAGTGTTGAATTGTGCGCGATGATTTATGAAAAGCAGCGGATCATTTCACACGGCTCGCGTGCATAGGCAAATAAGGATGTTTTCAGGAGGTGCCTGTTTTATGGTGTATTGTTTTAATGAGTTCGGATGGCCTCGGGGGGGCAATATTTCAGCAGACAGGGCATGACGCTGTCTGTTTCTGCTGTTCTTATTATTGAAAAAATGCAGGGCGTGTTACACTCACGGATGACTCGTGGGTGTGATGCGCTTTTTTTGCGATACAGAAAGCACCAGTTTTATGTAAAAAAGCACCGTAGGGGCGGCGGATGTTCAGCGGATATCCGCCTGGCGCCGACAGGAACAAAGCAGAGTACGCAAATCCGTGCAGGGAATCTTCCGGACAGATATCAATATTCAGAGAAAATATATAAGAATAACTGTGCAGCTGTGGCAGCGGAAGGGAGCAGGATATGAAAGAAAAAAGATCAGGACTGGGAAAACGTTTCAGAAAGGGGTTGAGCCTGCTGCTGACGCTTTGCCTGTTGGCCGGGCTGATTCCGGACGCCGTTTTTGCGGAGGACGAGACGAACGCTGTCACTGCGGAAGCAGGAACAGAAGCAGCAGCCGGTGAAGCGGAAAACACGGCGGAAGAAGCCGGAACGGCAGAAATTGCAGAGACGGAAACAGAGACAGAGACGGCGGCGGAAGCGCAGTCTGCGACGGAGGCGCTGACTGAAACGGCGGTGACAGAGACGGATGAGATTTCCGTTGAAACAGAATCCGGGACAGTGCAGGAGACAGAAACAGAGACGGAGACAGAAAGCGAGGCAACTGCCGGCCTCCTCGGCAGTACCGCAGCGGTGATCTGTGGTCATAGCAATGATGCGGATACCTGCATGGTCTGTGAAGTGGAAGCATTGATTGCGGAACTGCCGGGTGTGGATGAAATCTCCGCAATGGATACGGATGGACAAAATGAGGTCTATCTGCAGGCTTCGGATATTTGCGATATTTATTATGATGATCTGACAGAGGACGAGCGGGAGCTGGTGCCGAATATCGGGGACCTGTGGGAGGTGCTGGATTATTTCAGCGGCGCGATATCTCTGACGGCAACACAGAATGGTAATGTGTCTTACATAGATGCAGAAGGAACGACGCAAACCTATAGCAGGGACTACTATGCAGTAGACAGTGATTCCACGACATGGGGAACTGACAGCACCGAGACCTGGTATGTGGTGAACAGCAGCGTGGAGATATCAGACAGGATCGTCGTCAGCGGTACAGTAAATCTGATCCTGGAGGATGGGTGTACCCTTACCGCAAGCAGCGGTATAACCGTAAACAGTGGAAACACCCTGATCATATACGGACAGACAAGCGGCACAGGTACGGTTTCAGCAACCGCAACGGAATCTTATTATGCGGGAATCGGCGGCAGCAAAGGGAACAGCTGCGGAACGATCACGATCAACGGCGGTACAGTTGAAGCAACAGGTGGTAACA
>JAJPXU010000051.1:0-31926 GCA_021205305.1 Lachnospiraceae bacterium | reverse complement strand
ATCACGATCAACGGCGGTACAGTTGAAGCAACAGGTGGTAACAGTGCGGCTGGAATCGGCGGAGGTTGCGCCGGTAGCGGCAAAGATATAGAGATAAACGGTGGTGCGGTAAAAGCAACCGGTGGTTCTCTCGCTGCCGGCATAGGTTCCGGTGGTTATAGTAATAGTTGGTCGATCTTTAGTGCTTCTATCACAATCAGCGGCGGTACGGTCGAGGCAGTCGGGACTGGTACAAATGGGGCGGGAATTGGCGGAGGCTGGTATTGCAGCAGCAGCACTATCGTGATCAGCAACGGCACGGTTACGGCAACCAGTTCTTCTGGAGCTGGAATCGGGAGCAATAATTGTAGTATCACGATTAGCGGAGGATATGTGTCTGCAAGTACCAGTACAGGCAGCTATGTCATTGGTGGCAGTGGTACCAGTAGCGTCAAGATCACCGGCGGATATTTCGCAGATACAGGTGCTACCTTAGGTGTAAGTGGCACAGGAAAAGTGTATAGCTGTGATGTTGAAAGTGGATATGAGGTGTTTTCTAATACTGACGAAGAAACTGTAACCGATTATCCTGTATATGTGGCGGAACTGATTCCAGTGAGAATTAGCGGTACAGCAACCTACGGGCAGACTCTGACGGTGATAACGAACGGGCTAGAGTCTATAACTGGCTATCAATGGTTACGAAATGGTGAAACAATTTCTAATGCAACAGCTACTACCTATACTCTGACAGCAGATGATGTAGGAAAAAAAATTTCTGTTAAGGTAACCTATGGAAGCGATAGTACCGAGACATCCGATACAGTTACAGTAGAAAAAGCAACACCGACGGTAAGTCTGGAGACAAAAACCGCAACCTATACAGGAAATGTCATTAGCATAGGTGCGGCAACGGTAACGCTGGTCAACAGTGAAGTGTATTCTGGTGATATTACTTATATTTATTATACAGATCAGGCTTGCACAATACCGACAACCGCAGACAACAGCGGCGCGTCTGATGAGGAAGAAGCCCCGGTAAATGCCGGTACCTATTATGTGAAAGCATCAATCGCAGAACAGACCAATTACACGGCAGCGACAAGTGATGCGGTCATCTTGACGATCATCTCCGCAGGTCTGACTGGTGTTTCAGTCTCACAGAGTGGAACGCTAACATACAATGGGAAGGAACAGACCGCTGTTGTTACAACCAGTGCAACTACGGTGGACGATTCAAAAGTTACGTTTACATATAGTACATCGGAAGGCGGAACGTATTCCGATACGGTTCCAGCGTTAACAGCGGCGGGGGAATATACGGTTTACTATCAGGCAGCGGCAGCCAATTATACGACGGTTAGCGGTTACTTTACTGTGACTATTGCGCAGAAAACGGTTACCGCCTCAATCAATGGTACGACAACTAAGACCTATGACGGCACGACAGATGTGACGGCAGAACAGAATCTGTCGATCGAACTAAAGGGTGTGGAGACTGGCGATACTGTGACTGCCAGCGCGACGGGCTATTCCTATGCGTCTAAGGATGTTTCTTCGGAGAACATAATTACCGTTGCGGGTATATCGCTTGATGGCGCAGACGCAGACAATTATACATTGAATGGCGTGACAACAGCTACAGTCGCTGGCTCAATCACGGCGAAAGCACTGACCGCTTCGATCAATAGCACAGACGGCGCGACAGGCAAGACCTATGACGGGACAACAGCTGTGACGGCAGAGCAGGAGCAGGGGCTGTCGATCACATTAGACGGCGTGGTGGGAACGGAGACTGTGACCGCCAGTGCGGCAGGATATGCTTATAATTCTGCGGATGCTGCTTCGGCAGACACGATCACTGCGTCGGGTATTACGTTGGGCGGCGACGATAAGAGCAATTATACATTGTCGAATACGACGGCGACGATAAGCGGCACGATCACCGCAAAAGAGATCACGGTAACGATTACGCCGAACGGCGGGACTTATGGCGATACGATCACGGCGGCGACGGCGGTATTATCCGATGTGATAGAAGCGGATAAGAACAACGTGCCTGTTACACTGACCTACACCGGTACGGCGAATGATGGCAGCACAACATATAACGGCACTGCTGTGCCGTCAGAGGCCGGTTCCTATACTGTGACCGCTGCGATCAGTAATTCCAATTATAAGCTGACCGAAACGACGACGGCGGCATTTACCGTCGCAAGGGCGGCGTCCGGCCTGTCCGTTGGCGCGGGAACCGCAATCAGTAAGACTTACAAGGACGATGCGTTTGGGTTGAATGCCACCTGGTCGGACAAAGTGAATGCAACTGCGACTTATGTAAGCAGTAATACGAATGTCGCGACAGTAGATGAAAGTGGTACGGTGACGATCGTGGGTGCGGGTACTGCCACCATCACGGTCAGTGTATCCGAGACGGCGAATTACAACAGCGGCAGCGTGGAAGTTACGCTGACTGTGGATAAGAAAGACAATATCCTGACGGTTACAACGAGCAGTTACAATGTAACTTATGGAGACGGAACATTTGATTTGGGAGCAAGTGTCGAAAATGGCACCGTGACGTATGAGAGCAGTAATACAGCTGTCGCTACGGTGGATAGCAACGGTAAGGTAACGATCACAGGCGTGGGCAGCGCCACGATTACCCTGAATGTCGCGGCGAGCGACAATTATAACGCAGCAAGTACAAAGGTCGCTGTCACGGTAAATCCGGCGACGCCAGGTATCACCCTGACCGAGAAATCTGCGACCTATACCGGCAAAACGATAGCGATTGGCGCTGCTGCGGTAACGCTGGTAAACGGCGAGACCTATGAGGAAACCAGTAACGGAGCAATTACATATACGTATTACACGGATGAAAATTGTACGACCTTGACCGGTTCTTCTGGAGATACAACCAGCGGTGCGGAAAGTGAAGGCGCAGCTCCGGTCAATGCCGGTACGTATTATGTGAAAGCGTCCATCGCGGCAAATGAGAATTATACGGCAGTGACAAGCGAAGCGGTGACACTTAATATCACTGCGGCTAAGCTGACGGTTACTGCCGCTGATAAGACGATTGCTTATGGTGATGCGGCTCCAACCTACACGGTCACTTACAGTGGCTTTGTAACCGGGGAAGATGAAAGGAATCTGGGCGGTACGCTGGAATTTACCTGCGCTTATAAACAGTATAGTGATAAAGGCTCTTATACCATCACGCCGTCCGGCTATACAAGCGGTAATTATAACATCACTTATGCAACCGGTACGCTGACGGTGAAACCGAAAGCAATCACGGTTACGATTGCAGCAAAGAACAGCGCTTACGGCGATGCGATTGTGGAACTTACTGCGGATGACGACGGAGGCATTGTAAATAACGATAAAGATGTTTACTTCCTTAGTACCGCGGCTGCCAGTACGTCAAATGTTGGCACATATGATATCACGGGTACAGCCCTGGATGAAAATTATAATATTACTTTTGAAAACGGTACAGGAGCTTATGGGATCACGGCAAGAGCTATTACCGTCACGATAGACAGCCGGAGCAGTATCTATGGCGATACCATTGAAACACTTACGGCTTCTGTCACGGACGGCAGCATTGCTTCCGTCGATACAGAAGCGGAAGTATACTCTTTAAGTACCACAGCGAGCGAAACAGTGTCGGTCGGTTCCTATGACATCACAGGAACGACGGAAAATACGAATTACAGCATTACCTTTGTAAATGAGACAAATACCTATACGATCACCGCGAAGGAACTGACCGTGACGGTCGTGGTCGCTGACAAGGCCTATGACGGCACCAATACTGCGTCTATTTCCTCTGCGACGCTGAATAACATCGCAAACGATGACAGTGTCTCGCTGGTGAACGGTACCGCCACCTTTGCCAGCGTAAATGTCGGGACGGATATTGCGATTATTTTTACCACCGATTTTGCGCTTTCCGGCACGGAAGCCGTGCTGGCGAACTACACGCTCACCCAGCCGACCGGCGTGACGGCGAGCATCGCCGCGGCCACCCTTACAGCGGATGATTTTACGGTTACGCAGGAAGACGCAGCGGCGGCGCAGCAGGGTGATGATTCTACCGTGACGTTGACTACGGATGAGACGGCTGATATCCATTTCACCGGAAACGCGATTGCGCCGACGGTAGCGGCCGCAGAGGACAGCCTGGCGACCGCGGGTGATTATGAGGTGACTTACGGGACGAATACAGCAGTCGGCAGCAGCACCGGTACAGTGACGATTACCGGCAAGGGCAACTACGCGGGTACGCTGGTTTATACATTCAATATCGTCGATGAGGAAGCACCCACGGGCAGCCTGACCATTGGGTCGAATACCTGGGATTCGTTCTGGTCTGCGGGCGTGACGTTCAGCTTGTTCTATCAGCAGATGCAGACGGTGACCGTAGAGACTTCCGATAATGATCATGTGGCAAAGACGGAATACTGCCTGGCAAGCAAGGCCGTGACAAGTACAGAGGAACTGGCGGATGCGGAGTGGACAGAGTTTTCCGGCTCTTTCGACATCGAACCGGAAAACTGCTGTGTGGTCTATGTGAAGATTACAGACAACTCCGGCAACAGCACCGTCATCAACTCCGACGGCATTGTGCTGGAGGCGACGGCTCCTGTGATTACCGGGTTGGAAGAGGGGCAGACGTATTGCGGTGATGTGACTTTCACCGTAGCGGATGCGAACCTGTCAGCAGTGACGGTAGACGGCGAAACGCTGACCGCCAAGGAAGATGGCAGCTACACCATCGCTGCGGATAATGAAACCCATGTGGTCGAAGCTGCCGACCAGGCGGGCAACAGCACGTCTGTACGCGTTACCGTCAAGAAAGATCATACTTATGTCTATATATGCAGCGGGGACGGGGCGACCATTACCGAAAGCTGCGAATACTGTAGCGCCGTGAGCGCATCCGTTACCATCAGCGTACCGGAAGGAGAGCAGATTTACGACGGCAGTACACATGAAGCCGTGCTTTCCTACAGCGGAACGCTGTCCGGCAGTGGAATGGCATCTGATGATGAAACAACGTCCGACAATGAAACGGCATCCGGTGGTGAAACATCGTCCGACAATGAAACGACATCCGGTGGTGAAACGACATCCAGTGATGAAACGACATCCGGCAGTGAAAGCGTCTCCGGCGATATCCTGTCAGTTACTTATACACGGGACGGCGTTCAGGCAGACGATACCATCCAGGCGGGCGAGTATACCGCATCAATTACTTATGGCGGCAGGACGGCCAGTGTGACTTATACCGTCAGCAAGGCGAAAGTCACCGTCACAGCGGATGATGTGACAAGAGATTATGGAGTTGCGAACCCCACACTTACCTTTACTATTACAGAAGGAACATTGGTTGACGGTGACACGGAGAATGACCTTGGCGTTACCTTGTCTACTACAGCCACAAAGGAGTCGGCCACGGGAACCTATGCTATCACGGGTACTTCTGACAGCCAGAAGTACGACGTGACAGTCCTTGAGGGAACCCTGAAGGTTGCCGCATTGATCGAACTGCCCGAGCAGAACTTCCCGGATGACGGCGCAGTGCATAAAGTTGAGGTACAGGAAAGCATTACGGAGGTGCCGGAGGCGTTTAAAGACATTCAGGAACTGAATACTGTGGATAAGATCGCGGAAAAACTAAAGGAAGAACTAAAAATGGTTGTCAGCAAACAGGATAGCTACACGGGGGAAGATCTTGGGATTGCCGTCTATGACGTAGCTTTGATGGTCAGCTACGACGGAGGTGCGACCTGGGTGAAAGCGACGGAAGAGAACTTCCCGGCAGACGGCCTGACCGTCATCCTGCCGTATCCGGAAGGCACGAACAAGGATGACTATGATTTTACGGTGACACATATGTTTACATCAACGGCTTTCGGCAAGACGCCGGGTGATGTGGAATCGCCGGAAGTGACAAAGACGGACAGCGGCATTCAGGTAACCGTGACTGGTCTTTCGCCGATCGCGATCGGCTGGACGGAGATAGAAACAGAGACAGAAACGGAAACAGAGACAGAATCGGAATCAAAGCCCTCTGCCCCCTGGAAACACGGTTTGATACCGGATGCAGACGGCGTCTTCCGTTATTATATCAACAACGTGTTCGCCAAAGACTACGTGGGCGTCGTACCATATGACGGCAGTCTGTTCTTCATCAAAAACGGTCTGATTGATTTCGACGCGAATGAGCTTTGCCTGTACGAGGACGTGTGGTATTACGTATCCCTGGGCCAGGTGCAGCTGCAGTATACCGGTCTGGCGATGCACGACGGTGCGTGGTTCTACATCACCGACGGCATCCTGGATACCACGGTAAATGGCCTGATCCCGTACGATGGGGAGCGTTTCCTCTTCGCCGCCGGACGGCTGGTAAGCGAGCATAATGGCCTGTGGCTGAACGCCGCGTCCATCGGCGGGGACAATAAATGGTACTTCCTGGCCGAAGGCAGGGTCTGCGACGTATCACAGGTCGTGATGTATGACGGGGCATGGTTTGTTGTAAAGAATGGGATTTTTGACAGCAGCTGCAACGGGACAATCGAATATGACGGGGCGATCTTTACAGTGGTGAACGGGCAGCTGTACGGATAAAACGAAAGTGTCTGCTAGTCAAATAATTACAAAACCAACGCCGTGATGGATCGCAAAGCAATAGGCATCTGTCCATAACTCTATTATGTGTACAGATGCCTGCTTATTAGAGTAATTTTCTTGTTAAAGTACGTTGTCAATATTTCTTGCAGCATAAATCAGTCTACGGACTTCCATTACATTTCCAATCACTACGTAAAAGACAGTGTAGTTCCGTACATAAATTCGACAATATGGATGTTCTCTTTTCTTTGCAGAGTGGTACGGTTCGAAAGCAAGCGGATTGTTCAGCCGTTTCAGTATTGCTTCTTCAATATCGTCTATTAATCGTTCAGCAGCATCTTCGTTTTGCAGCACATTAGAGATGTAATCGACTGTTTCGAGCAAATCCTGTTCAAATAACGGCAGGTAACGAAGCTGGTATGTTTCATTTTGCATGGGCAGCTTTCCTTGCGTTTGCAAATACGGTTTGGTGGGATAGCCGTTCGCTGGTGGATGTAGCCTGTCTATCTGCTTCATCAAGCTTTAGCTCTACATCATCAGTGAGAGCAGAGTACTGCTCAAGACTTAGGACAACCATAGCACCATAGCCGTTTTTGGTCAAATATACTGGCTGGCCTTCATTAACCATGCTTTCTATTTCTGGAAATTTATTTCTTAGGTCGGATACAGGACGAATTTGGATCATGACAATGCCTCCTATCTATTTCACTGATTATCATAATTTTATCAGAATATTATCACGAAAGCAACAGGAAAATACTATTTCGCATTGATGAACTTTTTATTGTTATGGCACAAATGGCCAGGTCTGATCGCACGAATAGTTATTCCAGAAAGGAGAAAAAGTGTTATAATAAAGTAAACTTTCGCAGACAGACATGGCATAATTCTGTCCCTTATTATTGCTAACATTGGATTACAGGGCGTGTTTCGTTCGCGGATGTTCCGCGGGTGTGACGCGCCTTTTTTATACATAAATTGGACGGGTATGAATACAATCGCTATTGAGGCAGAAAGGATTTAGGCTATGAGTGGAAAGAAACGGGTATTAAGGAAAGTGTTAAGTGTGGCTCTGACATTTTGCCTGCTGGCCGGGGGGATTCCTGAGGCGGCTTTTGCGCAGGACGAGGTCACCGTGGTATCCGGCGAGGAAGAAACTGCGGCGGAAACCACTGTAGTGACATCACAGTCGGAATCAGAAACCACAGCAGAAGCATCACAGTCGGGAACGGAAACCATAGCAGGAACTTCACAGTCGGAATCGGAAGCGATCACCGAAGCAGCGACTGCAGGAACCGAAGCTACTGCGGAAGCGGCGGAGACGGAAGAGACTTCCGGAGAGGCGGAATCCGAAAAGGCACAGGAGACAGTTACAGAAACTGATGCGGAAACAGAAGCCGAAACAGATGCCGTGCTTCTCGGCGGTGCAGCGGTGACACTCTGTGCTCACGGTAATGATGCGGAGACCTGCGCGATCTGCGGGGTGGAGGCATTGATCTCCGCGCTGCCGACTGTGGACGAAATCTCTGCAATGGATACAGATGGACAGAATGAGGTTTATACAGAGGCGTCGGAGATCTGTGATGCTTATTACGAATTGTCTGACGAAGAGCAGAAGCAGGTATCGAATATTGATGACCTTTGGGATGTGCTGGATTATTTCAGCGGCAGTATCTCTACGGCTGCTGATGGCATCGGCGACTTTGTCGTGACTGGCGGTATATACGGGACGGATTATACATATAATTCCAAGTACGGTACACTTACCATCCTGACCAGTACGGAACTGACGATCGCGAACAGTGACAGTACGACAGCCACTTCGAATCATATTGTTGTGGCTTCCGGTGTGGAGGCGAACATTATCCTGGCCGGGGTAAATATTGTAACAAGTGAGGACGATGACACAAATTGGACTTCATGTCCGCTGTATCTGGGCGTTGCAGGAGCAAGCACGATCACGCTGAAGGATGGAACAACTAATATTCTGGATGGCAGCGCATCAACGGATCATGGACCAGGCATCTATGTTCCGGAAAACTATCTGCTGACGATCACCGGCACCGGTTCACTGACAGCGGCAGGCGGTCAGTACTGGCCGGGAATCGGCAGATCCGGAGGCTACGGGAATATTCTGATCAAAAGCGGATATATCACGGCAACGGGTGGAGCGCATGCTGCGGGTATCGGCGGAAGCAACTGGTATTACGGCGGAACCATCCAGATCAGCGGCGGGTATATCACAGCCACAGCTGGTTCTGACGCAAGTGCCATCGGTAACGGCGATGTTAATTACGGTTCACCTGAAACCGGCCTCAGTATTACGATCACCGGCGGATACTTTGGCAGCGGTAGTTTATACACGGAAGTTTATGATACAGAAGTGGCAACCGGCTATATGGTCAGCAGCAATACGGAGGAGGACTCGAAAAGTAACTATCCGTATGTTGTGACTGCAAGTACGGAAGTTACTGTCACATTTGATGCAAATGGCGGCACAGTAACCACTGCTTCCAAAACTGTGACATTCCATGATGCATACGGGGAACTGCCCACTCCTGTAAGTAATGATGACCTTCCATTTCTGGGCTGGTATACGGCGGATAATACAGAGGTAACCGCGGAAACAATCGTAGCGGACATTAATGACCATACACTCTATGTCCATTGGGGATGTAAACACAGCGAGTACAGTGAGGATGGTTTTTGTACCTCGTGTGGTTTTTACCAGCCTGCCGAGTGGAACGAAACCAATGAATATTACGAAATCAGCAACGCCGGTCAGCTCTTCTGGTTCGCGGCGCTGGTGAACGTGGACAGTTCCAATGCGGAATTTACAGAGGACGATCTGAGCAGATGGCGCTATGCAGATGCGGTCCTTATGAATGACATTAATTTAAACCCGGGCTATGCCTTTAGTTCCGACGGAACCTATACCGGCGGGGACAGTCCGCGTACCTGGACGCCGATCGGAACCAATAATTATATTTCCGATTACGGACGGACGTACTATTCGGGAAGTTTCGACGGGAACGGGAAAACGATTTCCGGGATTTATATTGACAGCAATACATACTATTACCTGGGGCTGTTTGGGTATGTGGATGGCGCGGTAATCAGCAGAGTCACGGTGTCAAACAGTTTTATCCGCAATGAAAATGAATATGGAATGGCAGGAGGCATCGTCAGTTACGCCTATGACTCCACGATTAAGAACTGCGAATTTACCGGGACAGTAATTTGTGAAGGCTATTATGCCTATGCAGGTGGGATCGCGGCAGGTACAAGGTACACCGATATAAGTGCCTGTGAGAACAGTGGAACTGTCAGCGCGGCAGGAACAGAAGCTTATGCAGGCGGAATTGTGGGAGATACATATTCGTATAGTACTACGAGTGATATTAGTAGCTGTGTGAATAATGGAACCGTCGGCGCGGAAGGGACATACGCCTGTGCAGGCGGGATTACGGCATATACCGAATACGTTGATATAAGTACCTGTGAGAATAAGGGGACTGTCAGCGCGACAGGGACATATGGTTACGCCAGCGGCGTTGCCGGTCTGGCTTATGGCGATGACAACGAAATCAGTGGGAACAAAAATACAGGAACTGTAAGTGTTGACGCGGAATACTACGCTTATGTTGGCGGAATCGCATCTTATATATACGACGTAGAGGTCAGCGGTAACGAAAACAGCGGAACGGTATATGGAACGACAGATTACGCCTGCGCTTACGTGGGCGGCATTATCGGCGGCGCGGATTATGGTTCGAAAATCAGCAAAAATAAAAATACCGGGGATGTAAGCGCAGATTCCATATGTGATATCTTTATGGGAGGTATTGCGGGAAGCCTGTATGAAGCCACAGTCAGTGATAGCACCAACAGCGGGTCCGTTTCCGGTACAGCAGATATCAATACCGATGACTCCTGTGCTTATGTGGGCGGCATCGCCGGCTGCGTGGATTATGATTCCGCGATCACCGGAAGCACCAACAGCGGAAGCGTCACCGCATCCGGTCAGTACGCTTATGCCGGGGGCATTGCCAGCTGCACATATGAATCCGCAATCAGCGGCAGCGATAACAGCGGCACAGTGACCGCAAATAACGCTTATTACGCCTATGCCGGAGGTATCGTAGGGTTTGCGGATGATAGTACCACGATCAGCAAATGTATGAATACCAGGGCTGTCAGCGCAGACTCTGACACAGATGCCTATGCGGGCGGTATGACAGGATACGCTTATATTGATATTTCCATCAGCAACTGCGGCAGCATCGGAGATATAGCTGCTTCCGGGGGCAGTGTTTCAGAAGCGGGCGGTGTTGTGGGATATATGTACTCCGGCAGTATTTCCAACAGCTACAGTGACGGGGATGTCGGCGCCACAGCTTCCGGCGGGACAGCTTACGAAGGCGGAGTGGTCGCTTATTGCAGCAGCGGCTCTGTTTCGAACGCGTATTACCTCAAAACTTCCGCGGATGGCGGGGCTGGATATGACGCGACTGAGTCCATTATAGAAGGCGACAATGTAACAGCCAAAACATATGATCAATATGTATCCGGGGAGGTAACGTATCTCCTGAATGGCAGCACGAGTGATGGGACATTGGTCTGGTACCAGAATGTGGATTATGATGCAGCAGCTGCAGATTTGTATCCTGTTCTTACCTCGTCTGATAATACAATCGTATATCAGGTGGAGGAATACTGCACTCATGTTGCAGCTCCCGTGACGGCTTATTCTAATACAAATGAAGTCATCAATGTTACTTCATATACATATGAAGTTTCGGAAAAAGGAAATGTAATTACAGCAGCCTGCCCTGTATGTGAGAAAACACTGACTTACACGATCACCGAGCCGGATAGTGAAAGCCTGGTTTACGATGGCAACAGCCATGACGCGGCAGTGACCGTTGGCGAGGAGGACGATCTCTACAGTTACGCTGCCGCTGATTCTGAGGAATTACCGTTAACTCTGGTAGCCAGCTATACATATTCCGCTGACGAGGAAGGCAAAAAGGCTGACGTCACGGAAACGAAGGCGGCGGGATATTACACGGCGCGCATAACACTTGGCGAGGTCGCTGCCAGTGTAACTTATACCGTAGCAAAAGCAGAAGCTTCCATTACGGCAGCGGATGCCTCTAAGACCTATGGTGAGGATGATCCAGAGCTTAGCGGCACGGTAGAAGGCGTATTGTCTGATGACCTGGATGGTTTTAAAATCTCTTACAGCCGTGAGACAGGGGAAGACGTGGGAACATATGCGATTACCCCGTCCTACACTGAAAACAGTAATTACGACGTAACCGTGGTGTCGGGGAGTTATACCATTAAGCAGCGAACGGTGGTCCTGTCCTGGTCCACCCTCAGCGCAGAGGATCTGGTTTATGACGGCACTGCAAAGACCTTATCGGTTTCTGTCTCCAACAAGGCGGACGAAAACGATGATGTATTGGTACAGGTGGAAGCAAGCGGTGATAATACGAATGTCACAGCGGACGGCTTTTCTTATACAGCGACCGGCCTGACAGGAGAGGACAGAGGCAATTACTGCCTGCCTGATGATGCGGCGGACAGGATCAGCGAAACGTATCTCATCGGGAAAGCGGTTTATGACATGAGCGGCGTGAGTTTTGCGGATGTGACGTATACCTATGATGGGGAAGAAAAAACACTTGAAATCAGCGGAATTCTCCCGGATGGCGTGACGGTGAGCTACACAGATAACTCTCTGACAGCTGTTGGCAGCATTGAAGCAACAGCAGCATTCACCGGGGATGAAAATAATTATGAGGCGATTGATTCTAAAACAGCAAAACTGACAATTACAAATGCAGATTTTGCCGTAACTGTGACCGGTTACGAAGGAGTGTATGACGGAGAAGCGCACAGCATCACAGTTACAGCTGAAGAAGCCACAATTACCTACAGTGAGTCAGAAAATGGGGAATATTCAGAGGATGTCCCTGCTTACACGGATGCCGGAACCTATACTGTTTATTATAAGGCAAGTAAGGATAACTATAATGATGTAACCGGATCCGCTGTGATAGAGATTATCCAGGCGGAAGGCGAAGGCAGCGTGAGTATCACCGGATGGACGTATGGGGAAACTGCGAACGATCCGGTACCGGTATCTGCTGCGAATGGCACGGATGATGTGACCTTCCTTTACAAAGTTCAGGATGCAGAAGAGGGCGCCTATGCAGAGGAAGTTCCGACAGAGGCCGGGAACTACACTGTACAGGCAACATTTGCGGAAACGAAGAATTATCAGGCAGTCACAGCTACCGCGGACTTTACGATCAGCCAGAGGGCGGTTACGGTCATCATAGACAGCAAGAGTAGCGTTTATGGCGATGAGATTGAGGCGCTTACTGCTTCTGTCACAGAAGGCAGCATCGCGGAAAGCGACACGGAAGCGGATGTGTATTCTCTGGATACAGAGGCAATCAGCACGTCCTCTGTCGGCACGTACGATATTACAGGTACTGTCCTGGATGACAATTACAGCGTGACCTTCATCAATGAAAAAGATGCTTATACGATCACAAAAGCCACTTATGACATGAGCGGCGTAAGCTTCATGGACATAACATATACCTATGATGGGAAAGAAAAGACGCTTGAAATCAGCGGAACCCTCCCGGAAGGCGTGACAGTGAGCTACACACAAAACACATTGACAGATGTCGGCAGCATTGAAGTGACAGCAACCTTCACCGGGGACACAGATAACTATGAGGCGATCGAGACGATGACAGCAACGCTGACTGTAGCTGTCCTGACCGACCTTCCGGAACAGAACTTCACGGATAACGCAGTACACAAGGTTGAAGTGCAAAAAGGCCTGTCCGAAGTGCCGGAGGCTTTAAAAGAGAATGAGAATCTGAACACAGCGGAAGCGATTGAGACTTTCCTGAAAACAGAGGTTACGGCAGCTGAGGGCTATACAACGGGGCAATCGGCCGTTTATGACGTGACCCTGATGGTCAGCACCGACGGAGGATTGACCTGGACGAAAGCGACGGCTGAGAACTTCCCGGCAGATGGCCGCCTGCAAGTCCTCCTGCCATATCCGGATGGCACGGGCAAAGATACCCATGACTTTGTGGTGACGCATATGTTTACAACCACGGATTTCAACAAGGTACCGGGCGAAACAGAGACTCCGGCAGTCACAAAGACGGAAGATGGCTTATTGGTAACAGTGACCGGGCTTTCGCCGATCGCTATCGCGTGGAAAGAGATTGCAGCAGAGACAGAAACGGAGACGGAAACCGAGACAGAAACGGAATCGAAGCCTTCCGCCCCCTGGAAACACGGTTTGATCCCGGATGCAGACGGCGTTTTTCGTTATTATATCAATAATGTGTTCGCCAAAGACTACGTGGGCGTCGTACCATATGACGGCAGTCTGTTCTTCATCAAAAACGGTCTGATTGATTTCGACGCGAATGAGCTTTGCCTGTACGAGGACGTGTGGTATTACGTATCCCTGGGCCAGGTGCAGCTGCAGTATACCGGTCTGGCGATGCACGACGGTGCGTGGTTCTACATCACCGACGGCATCCTGGATACCACGGTAAATGGCCTGATCCCGTACGATGGGGAGCGTTTCCTCTTCGCCGCCGGACGGCTGGTAAGCGAGCATAATGGCCTGTGGCTGAACGCCGCGTCCATCGGCGGGGACAATAAATGGTACTTCCTGGCCGAAGGCAGGGTCTGCGACGTATCACAGGTCGTGATGTACGACGGGGCATGGTTTATCGTAAAGAACGGGATTTTCGACAGCAGCTACAATGGAACGATTGTGTATGATGGGGCAACTTTCACGGTAGTCAATGGGCAGCTGTACGGATAATCTTACCAGCTTTGTGTTATGCCGGTCTTTGCTGATAAATCAGGGATATCATAATCATGAGGAACAGAAAAATCACTTGAAATTCAACAGTCGTTGTAGTACACTATGGAAAGCGAAGAGGAAGTGCTGCGCGGCAGCGCGGCACTTCACTTCGAAAGTATTTTTCGTAGCTGTTCCGAACAGACGGAAGCGTAAGGTTCCGGCAAGGTGTCGGAATGGTTACATATGTACAATTTTATAATACAGCCGGTTCCGGATTATGATTTGCTGGCTCCAAATAGCCGATGCAAAGCGGTTGTTCGGTTTAGATGAATGACATAATCCGGCTAAGAGGGAAACAGGTGAGAATCCTGTACGATCCCGTCACTGTATTTCGGGAGCGCGGCCGATATGCCACTGGGAAACTGGGAAGGCGGCTGACGCGGTGACCGATGAGCCAGGAGACCTGCCTGCTGTATGCCATGGAACACGGAATTATCTGGAATGAGTTTGCATGAACTTTACGAGGATCAGGCTGTGTTCCGGACCACGGGGAATTGGTTCGCGGATGGAGAGGAGTGGCTTGTGTGGCGGATTCTTGTATAGAGGATCAGTCAAGAAGTATACTCCCGTTTCGTTCACCCTTTTACCCTGTGTAAGAGGGTTTTTTCTTGCGCGTTTGGCCGTGAGAGAACCTTTACCTATTATCCGGGAGAGCCGCGCATGCTAAATTGCCTTCGGCAATGGCGCGGCCTGCGTCATAAGGGATCCACCGGCAAGCCGGTCCCTCTTATGACATATTACAGGAGGGAATCAAGATGAAAAGAAAATCACTGAAGGCTCTTGCAGTCGCGCTTGCGATGACCACCGTTTTTTCGATGGGGTCGGCAAACGTTTTTGCGGAGGAGACAACGGAAGCGGCTGCTTCGGATGAAGACCAGGCGGCTGCGGATGAGGTAGCGGCGCTGATCGACGCAATCTATGTGCAGACAAGGACGGATGACACAGATGCGCAGTGTGAGGCGGCAAAGGCAGCATGGGACGCTCTGACCGACGAGCAGAAGGAATTGGTTGAGGGCGAGAACGCGGATCCGGATTATTTCGGCAGAGATACCGGTGACGCTTCGCTGGATGATGCGCGGAATCAGGATGACATCGGCGAGAATGAGATTCTGGTCGTAAGCTTTGGTACATCCTTTAACGACAGCCGTGTAGAGGACATCAAGGCGATCGAGGACGCGATTGCTGAGGCATATCCGGACTGGTCAGTAAGAAGAGCGTTTACCGCACAGATCATCATTAACCATGTGCAGTCCCGTGACGGCGAGGCGATTGATAACGTAGAGCAGGCGCTGGAGCGCGCGGTTGCGAATGGCGTGAAGAATCTGGTGATTCAGCCAACGCATCTGATGCATGGTGCGGAGTATGATGAGCTGGTTGAGACGGTTGAGGAATACGCAGACCAGTTTGCGTCTGTGACAGTCGCAGAACCGCTGCTTGGCGAGGTTGGCGACGACGCGACGGTTATCAATGAGGATAAGGCGGCTGTGGCTGAGGCAGTGGTAGCGGCAGCAGTTGAGAGCTCTGCGTATGACACTCTGGAAGCAGCGGCAGAGGACGGCACCGCGATTGTGCTGATGGGACATGGTACCTCTCATACCGCAAAAGTTTCCTACAGCCAGATGCAGACTCAGATGGAAGAGCTTGGCTATGAAAACGTATTTATCGGTACCGTAGAAGGCGAGCCGGAAGAGACCGCCTGCGAGGCAGTGATTGAAGCAGTTTACGCGGCTGGTTATACGAAGGTGATCCTGCGCCCGCTGATGGTAGTAGCAGGCGACCACGCAAACAATGACATGGCTGGTGAGGATGAGGATTCCTGGCTGAGCATGTTCAATGCGTCCGGTTATTTTGAGAGCGTTGAAACGCAGATCGAAGGCATGGGAAGAATCGAGGCAGTTCAGGAGCTTTATGTAGCGCACACTGCGGCAGCGATTGAATCCCTGGGACTTGATGAGAGCGCGGATACGGATGACGCAGAGGATGCGACCGAGACGGCTGCTCTGGCCGACGGCGTATATACGGTGGATTTTGACACCGACAGCAGTATGTTTCACGTAAATGAGGCTCTGGACGGCAAGGCGACCCTGACCGTTGAAAATGGTGAGATGACTGTGCATGTGACACTGGTATCTCAGAGTATTGTGAACCTCTATTACGGGCTGGCTGCGGATGCTGAAACAGAAGGTGCGGTTCTGCTTGAGCCGACGATTGATACCGTTACCTACAGCGATGGCACGACCGAGGAGGTCTATGGCTTTGATATTCCGGTACCGGCACTGGACGAGGAATATGATGTGGCACTGATCGGGACAAAGGGCGTGTGGTATGACCATAAGGTCAGCGTCTCCAACCCGGTAGCGGCAGAGTAAAAGGTCAGCGGGTACGTGCTGTAAAGTACATAAAAACGGAGTTATATGGCAACACAGGTAATCTGCCCTCGCTTTTTTCTGCGGGGGCAGAATCCTTTTTATCTGGAATTGCAGGATATCGGAGGATGATTATGAAGAATGGAAAAGCTTTTTTTGCGGGAATATTTTTTGCTTTGCTGATAACGGTCGGAATGACAGCAGGGGTATATTGGGTCTGTCCGGTGAACGCTCTGAATGTGTCAGCCTCCGAGAATTCCGATGATTCGGGAGAAGAGGACGCGGATGAGAGTACGAACGCAATAATAACTGTGGACGATCTGGGCCTGATGGACGGAAGCTATCAGATTGATGTTACACTGAGCGGCGGTTCCGGGAAAGCTTCTGTCGAGAGTCCTGCAACGATTGCGATTGCGGATGGGCAGGTTACCGCAACCATTATTTTCAGCAGTAGTTACTATGATTATATGCTGATTGACGGAGAACGGTATGAGCCGGTGAATACGGAAGGAAATTCTGCTTTTGAGATTCCAGTTGACGGCTTTGATTATGAAATGGCGGTCACTGCGGACACGACTGCGATGAGCACGCCGCATGAGATTGAATATACGCTGTATTTTGATTCTTCGACCATTTGTGAGGTGGCTTCGGACGAAGATACAGATGACATAGAAAACACGAAAACGAATGATGTGGATGCCGCAGAGGGCGGGAATGATACCTCATATGCAGAAGATGGGGATAGAGACGTCGAGACGGATGAAGCAGATGGAAATACGGATAAAAGTGATACGGAAGAAACATCTGCAGTTGAGACAACCGCGGAAAGTATGTATACACAGGAAACAGATATGAGTGATACTGATACAAGCGAAACCGGGGAACGGAATTATCCTTCCGGGGAGGACTGGTGCGGCTTAACCTGGGAGAGCAGCCTGGAGCTTTTGTATGCGGAAATGTTCACGGTGGATTATTACGAGGGCGGTTACGCGCGGATTGTCATTGCGGATGAGGATGTTTTTCTTGTGATTCCGGAGGACGCCGGGGTTCCGGATAGCCTGGACAGGGATGTGACTGTTTTGCAGCAGCCGATTGAAAATATTTATCTGGTCGCGACCTCCGCGATGGATTTTTTCTGTTCTCTGGACGCGCTGGATTTCATCCGCCTTTCCGGCACGAATGCGAGCGGTTGGTACATTGAGGCGGCACAGGAAGCAATGGAGGCGGGCGATATCCTTTATGCGGGAAAATACAGCGCGCCGGATTATGAGCTGATCCTGGCGGAGAACTGTGGTCTGGCGATTGAATCTACGATGATTTACCACAATCCGGAGGTACAGGAAAAGCTGGAGGCGTTTGGCATCCCGGTGCTGGTGGAGCGCTCCAGCTACGAGTCTCACCCGATGGGGCGGACGGAGTGGATGAAGCTTTACGCGGTGCTTCTGGGAAAAGAGGAAGAGGCGGAGGAGATTTTCAACGAACAGGTTGCGCGTGTGCAGGAGGTGGAGACTTCCGAATCGTTGGGTAAGACGGTCGCATTTTTTTACATTACCTCGACCGGAAGCGTGAATGTCCGCAAATCCAACGATTATGTGGCGAAAATGATTGAACTCGCGGGCGGCACCTATATTTTTGACGATCTGGGCGAGGATGACAGTGCGGTTTCAACGGTGAACATGACGATGGAAGAATTTTACGCGCAGGCGATTGACGCAGACTATATTATTTACAACAGCACCATTGACGGTGAAATTTATACGTTGGACGAACTCTACGGGAAAAGTGCGCTGCTGGCGGATTTTAAGGCGGTACAGGAAGGGAATGTCTGGTGTACGGGGAAAAATCTGTTCCAGGAGACCACGAGCCTCGGCGATCTGATCGTAGAGATTCATACGATTCTGGCGGATGAGGATGTAGAGGACAGTGAGCTGAATTATCTGCACCGGATAATAGAATGAAAACAGATGATAAGTATATCAAATATATGTAGATGTAAAGCATTTGAACGAAAATGATTGACATGCATATGCGATCGTGTTATCCTGAGGCAAAGGAGGTGGCGAATATGGCACAAGCTATGGTTAATTTTAGGATGGATGCAGATTTGAAGAAAAACATGGAACAGACCTGCAAAAAGATGGGCCTTACAATGACATCGGCATTTACAATGTTTGCTACAAAGGTAACGAGAGAGCAGCGTATTCCATTTGAGATTGTTGCAGATCCGTTTTATAGTGAAGAAAACATGGCAGAACTTGAGAGACGGGTTGCAGAAATAAGATCTGGAAATTGTACATTAAAGGAGCATGATCTGATTGAGGAGGAATCATGAGAAAGCTGTGGCGAGATGAAGCCTGGGAGGAGTATTTGCAATGGCAGACAGAAGATAAAAAAACGCTTAAAAAGATTAATCAATTACTGAAAGACATTGATAGAAATGGATATAACTGTACAGGGAAACCAGAACCCCTGTCTGGAAATCTTACAGGTTTTTGGAGCGTTCGAATTGATAAAGCGAACCGGATTGTATTTCGCATAGAACAAGGGGTTTTGGAGATTGTTCAATGTGGTACACATTACAAGGATAAATAGTTATTATTGTTTTCAATATCGTTGGAAATGAGGTGAGGAAATGTTATCCGCGGGTGTGAAAAAGGAGGGAAATATGAAACGCTACACATTTTCTTTCCTTATATTAATTGTGCTGACCGGCGTCTTCTTTGTCTGGAATGTGAATTCCGGCAGCGTGGATTTGTCGGTGGCGGAAATCTGTCGGATTATTTTTCTGCGAACGGGCGACAGCACGGCCTATAACATCATCTGGCAGATTCGGCTTCCGCGGATTCTTGCAGTGATGATTTTAGGCGGGTCGCTTTCTGTGTCCGGCTTCCTTTTGCAGACCTTTTTCGGAAATCCGATTGCAGGACCGTTTGTGCTCGGTATCTCTTCCGGCTCGAAGCTGGTCGTTGCGCTGGTGATGGTTTGGTATCTTTCTATGTCAAAATCGATGTCGTCGGGCGAGATGATTGCCGCCGCCTTTATCGGCGCCATGATTTCCATGGGGTTTGTGCTGTTGGTCTCCCATAAGGTGAAGCGGATGTCGATGCTGGTCATCTGCGGCGTGATGATTGGCTATATCTGCTCGGCGATTACGGATTTTGTGGTGACGTTCGCGGATGATTCGAATATCGTCAACCTGCATAACTGGTCGCAGGGAAGTTTTTCCGGTATGACCTGGAACAATGTGGCGGTGATGGCGGTGGTGGTCGGCGTGACGATGGTGATTACCTTTTTCCTGTCGAAGCCGATCAGTGCTTATCAGCTCGGCGAGGTGTACGCGCAGAACCTTGGTGTGAACATCCGCGCGTTCCGCGTGGCGCTCATTCTGCTCTCCAGCGTCCTCTCCGCCTGTGTGACCGCTTTTGCGGGACCGATTTCTTTTGTGGGGATTGCGGTGCCGCATCTGGTGAAAAGCCTGCTGAAGACGGCGAAGCCGCTCCTGGTGATTCCGGCCTGTTTTCTGGGAGGCGCAGTGTTCTGTATGTTCTGTGATCTGATCGCGCGGACGGTCTTTTCCCCGACGGAGCTTTCCATCAGCACAGTGACCGCGCTGTTTGGCGCGCCGGTGGTGATTTATATCATGGTAAAAAGGAAAGCGGGGTAATCGGGATGGCAGATGCAAATGCAGGCAATACACGTAAGTTTGGAACGGATGCTTCGGGAGCAGTGAAACACACAGAGTCGGGGGATTTGCCGAAGCAATTTTACTTCCGCACGGAAAAGCTCACAGTCGGCTACGACGGCAAGCCCCTGATCCGTGAGATTGAGATGCACGTTGGCCGCGGAGAAATTCTGACTCTGATTGGGCCGAATGGCGGCGGAAAGTCGACAATTTTAAAGAGTATTACGCGGCAGCTGAAGACGATTGCGGGTACGGTGTATCTGGAAAATGAGGTTTTGCACCGGCTTTCCGGAAAGGAGCTTTCGCAGAAGATGGCGGTTGTGCTCACGGAGCGGATGCATTCGGAGCTGATGACCTGTGAGGATATCGTGGCGACCGGGCGTTATCCCTATACGGGAACGCTGGGGATTCTGACCGATGAAGACCGGGCGAAGGTGCGTGAGGCGATGGAAATGGTGCACGCGCTCGACCTGTGTGATCGGGATTTTAAGGCGATCAGCGACGGGCAGAGGCAGAGAATTATGCTTGCGCGTGCGATCTGCCAGGAGCCGGAGATCATCATTCTTGATGAGCCGACTTCGTATCTGGATATCCGGCATAAGCTGGAGCTTCTTTCCATATTAAAACGGCTTGTGGCGCAGAATCAGGTCGCGGTGATTATGTCTCTGCACGAGCTGGACCTGGCGCAGAAGGTATCGGACCAGGTGATCTGCGTTCACGGGGAATACATTGAACGCGCGGGTACGCCAGAGGAGGTCTTTACCCCAGAGTACATCCGGCAGCTTTATGGGATAACGACCGGCAGCTACAATCCCCGCTTTGGCAGCATTGAGCTGGCGGGGACGGCAGGTGAACCGGAGGTCTTTGTGATTGGCGGAGGCGGCAGTGCGATTCCGACCTATCGACGGCTGCAGCGGGAAGGGATTCCCTTTGCTACGGGGGTTCTGCATGAAAATGACGTGGATTACGAGGTGGCAAAATATCTCGCGTCTGCGGTGATTACAGAGCGGATGTTTGAACCGGTCAGCGGGGAAAAGGTGCAGGAAGCGATGAAAATTCTGCGAGGATGTGAACGAGTGATTAATTGTGTTCCTGCGTTTGGAACGATGAACGCGGGGAATAAGGAGTTGGCCGCAGAAGCAGAGCGGCTGGGAATTCTGGGTTAAAATCTCGTTTTTTGTTGACTTTAGCAAGGCAAGGCGATAACATAATGAAGGTACGTTTCATTTGACAATTATTTCAGGAGACGAAAAGATGGCAGTTACGATTTCAAGAAGAGACTTTTTGAAGGGGACAGCGGCGACGGCCGCGACTCTGGCGGTTTCCACGGCGTTTGGCGGTCTGTATACGCAGAAGGCGGTTCTGGCAGAGGAGGATTTTGATTTTTCCGCATATACGGAGACCTCGACGGAGATTTATTATGATGTGCTCGGCGAGTTCTACGATTCGTATCAGGTAGCCCTGGCGGCGGAGACGATACCGGAACGGTATGCGCTGATGGCGATTGCGGAGGCGAAGCTGATGGAAGCGGCGGTGACGCTCCCGACCAAGGCGAATGGCGGCTATTACAGGATCACGAAGGTTGTGCCGGGGTCGGGCTCCAGTGTGATGTGGGGCAGCGATGTTTACCGGATGCACAATTATCTGCTGACGACAGAAGCATTGAAAGCGGCGGATTATACAGAACTGCGGACGATGTGGAATGAGCTGCGCGGTACCGGTACCTATATGGATTCCGCGCTGGCATACCTGAAGGAGAACGGTTACGAGACAAAGGACAGCTATAACCTGAATTACAGCACAGACGCGGTGACCTGGGATGTCCTTTCTTCTTCGCTGGGGGTTGACCTCGAGAAGGTGGTACTGACCTATGACGGCCTTCTGGAATATGACAATGAGAATCAGCAACAGCCGGCGCTGGCGGAAAGCTATGAAGTGTCGGACGACGGACTGACCTATACCTTCCACATCCGCGCGGGTGTTTCCTGGGTGGATGTCCAGGGCAGAGAGGTCGCTTCTGTAGTGGCGGATGATTTTGTGGCTGGGCTGCAGCATATGATGGACGCGCAGGGCGGTCTGGAGTATCTGATCGAGGGCATCATTAAGAACGCCAGTGAGTATATCTATGGCGAGATTACCGATTTCGCTGAGGTTGGCGTGGAAGCGACAGATGACACAACGCTTGTCTTTACGCTGGAGAATCCGTGCTCTTACTTCCTGACCATGTTTGGCTACAGTGTGTTTGCGCCGATGAGCCGCACTTATTACGAGTCCATGGGCGGCAAGTTCGGTATGGATTATGACCCGTCCGCGGCGGATTACACATACGGCAAAGGTCCGGATTCCATCGCGTACTGCGGTCCGTATCTGGTATCCAGTCTGACAGAGCATAACTCGATTGTTTTTTCAGCGAATCCGACCTACTGGAACGCAGATAATGTCCGTCTGCAGACGATTACCTGGAAGTACAACGACGGCAGTGACCCGACCAAATTTTATACCGATTTCACCTCCGGCACGATTGATTATGTCGACTTGGATGACTCGCTTATAAAGCTTGCGGCGGACGACGGTATTTTTGATGACTATTCCGTAATCTCTGCCACGGACTCCATGACTTTTTTCAACAGCTATAACCTGAACCGCATTGCGCTCGCGAACTTCAACGACGGCACGACCGCGGCTTCCTCAAAGACCGGGGAGGATGTGGAACGCTGCAATCAGGCGATGCGCAACGTTCACTTCAGAAGAGCGCTTTCTTTCGCAATAGACAGAGGCTCCATGAATGCACAGTCGGTAGGCGAGGAGCTGAAGCTTATTGCTGTCCGCAATTCTCTGACGCCGGGTAAATTCGTTACCCTGGATGAGGAAGTGACCGTAGACATCAATGGCGAGGCGACCACCTTCGCGGCAGGCACTTACTATGGTGCGGTGATGCAGGCACAGGTAGACGCGGACGGCGTTCCGATAACCGTTTACAGTGCGGACGCAGATAACGGCACAGGCAGCAGCGACGGCTTTGACGGTTGGTTTAATGAGGAGAATGCGGCGGCAGAGTTTGAGACAGCGGTTGCGGAGCTTGCCGAGGCTGGCGTAGAGGTCAGTGCGGAGAACCCGATTTATGTAGATCTGGTTTATGCATCACAGGTTGAGGAGCTGGTGAACCGCGCGAACGTGATGAAGCAGTTAATGGAGTCCATCCTGGGCGGAGCCGTGATCCTGAACCTTGTGGACGCGGGCGATTCTGACGGCTGGGGTTACGCGACCTACTATCCGAGCTATGGCTACGAGATGAACGCCGACATCATCGATGGCGCTGGCTGGGGTCCGGACTATGGTGATCCGGCGACCTTCCTTGATACCGTGCTTCCGGATTATGAAGGACATATAACGAAGTGCTACGGACTGTTTTAACATAACCGTTCAGCGATGTAATGTCGTTTTGACAGGGAAATGATTTATTGTTTTGGAAGAGAGCCGAGACAGGCTCTCTTCGTTAAAGATAGGAGAGGCACAGTGGGTAAATATTTAATCAAACGAATTATCACAGGCCTGTTGTCGGTCATTGTCGTGGTTGCCTGTGTCATGATCATGGTTTATTCTCTCCTGAACCGTGATCTGGTCTTTGCGGCGGATACGACATACACGCACCAGAGCAACAACCAGAAGACCGTTTACAAGTATTCCAAGTGGGAAGAGTACGGCTATCTGGATTATGTGACCTATTCCGACTATCTGTCCATGCTTGCCGATGAGGGAGAGATCGATGAGGATACCCGGAGCTCGGCGGTGAGCTTTGGCCGGACCGCAGACGCGGATTCGGAGCTGGTATCCGAATATGTACAGAAGTTTACGGAGTATTATGAATCAAGAGGATACACGGTGACGCGGCTGGACGCGGTCATGATGAACGCGAAGAAGGTCGCGGCCGGCGGGCAGCAGCAGCTCTACGCTTACAAGGATGTTCCGCTGATTACCAGGCTGATCAAATATTTCAGCGGGATGATCACCGTTGACAATATCCACAATGTGGAGGAAGACATCGGAGAGCGGGGACTGACGTTTACCCTTTATGATCCGGTTTACGGCGGTGACAAGTTATCACCGGCGATTATGGGAAATGGCACGACGCACAAGTATCTGCTTTATATGACGTCGAGTTTTCCATTTATTCACCAGAATCTGGTGTCGATTAACCTGGGTACGTCTTATACGGTAAACTCCGGTGTGGATGTGTTTACGACAATGACGCGGAGTCAGGGTTCGTACGTCTCAAGTACGATCACCTACCCAACCGGACTGACGGAGGAAAGTGCCGATGATCTGCACTCCGCGACCTATCTGGCGGGTTCCCTGGGGACGAGCCAGGTTTACGCGGCCCGCTATACGGATGATTATACGAGTGTGCAGACGGTAAAGAAGGGTGCTTCCAAGATCGGCTATTCCTTTATGATTGGTATTCTGGCGGTGGCGCTGTCCTATCTGCTCGGCGTACCGCTCGGCATTCTGATGGCGCTCAAAAAAGATACCATTATCGATCAGATTGGTACGGTTTATGTGATCTTTATCATTGCGGTGCCGTCCCTGGCGTACATTTTCCTTTTCAAGGCCATTGGCGGAAAAATTGGACTGCCCACGACTTTTGATGTGGAGGAGCTGAAGTGGACGATGTTTGTGCTGCCGGTGATTTCACTTGCGCTGCCTTCGGTCGCGAGCCTGATGAAATGGCTGCGCCGCTATATGATTGACCAGATGAATGCGGATTACGTGAAATTCGCACGCGCAGGCGGTTTGACGGAGACGGAAATTTTCGGCCGGCATATTTTTAAAAACGCGGTGATCCCGGTTGTACAGGGGATTCCTGGCAGTGTCCTGGGCGCGCTGGTCGGCGCGATCATTACGGAGCGTGTGTACGTCGTTCCCGGCGCCGGCGGTTTGCTGACGGACGCGATTAACAAATACGACAATGGCGTAATCGTGGGTATGACCCTGTTTTACGCGCTGCTGTCGGTGGTTTCTATCATTCTCGGCGACGTGCTGATGTCCGTTGCGGATCCGAGAATCTCATTTACATCGAAAGACAGGTAGGGGCTTATGAGCAGAGTAGATTATGAAAAATACGGTATGACCAAAGAAGAACTGTTCGCCCCTGTCCGGCACAATGATCTTGAGTCTGAGAAAATCACCGCTCCGCGATATTCCTACTGGAACTCCGTGTTTCGTGTGTTTTTCCGAAAAAAGATTAATTTTGTTATCCTTGGCCTTCTGGCCGTGATTTTGCTGTTCACATATGTGTATCCGGCGCTGGTGGACTATGACCGGTTCGGCAACCTGCTGGATTCTGCTACGAAGCACTTAGGCCCGCTGCAGGCAATGAAACAGCTGGGATATAACATTCACTGGATCCTGGGTTCGGGCAGCTCCGGACAGTCCACCTTTGACGCAGTCTGGTACGGTGCGCGCATTTCCGTGTCGCTGGCTTTCGTCTGTGCGGCGATTAACCTGACGATCGGTACGATTGTCGGCGCGCTCTGGGGCTTTTCCAGGAAAATGGACGCCATCATGATTCCGATTTACAATATTATCGGGAACGTGCCGATGGTTCTGTTGGTTTCGGTGCTCGTCATGCTTTTGTCAGCGAATTTCTGGACGCTGGTATTATCCCTGACGATTACCGAATGGCTGTTTGTCGCTTATTTTATCCGAACGCAGGTGATCATTATCCGTGACAGGGAGTACAACCTGGCGTCAAAGTGTCTGGGGTCCAGCTCGGTACGGATTGCGATGAAGAATATTCTGCCGTTCATGACCTCTGTAATCGTGACTCTGACGGCGACTGAGATCCCGTCCTATATTTCGTATGAAGTGTTTCTGGCCTATATCGGCATGGGTTTGTCGGATATGTCGCTTGGCCGTCTGATTTACGCGGCGGAGAGCGCGATGGTGACGCCGGGATGGGAGTTCGAATTCTGGTCTCCGGTAGCAGTCGTGGCGATCATTACGGTCGTTCTGTATGTTGTGGGACAGAACCTGGGCGATGCGACTGACCCGAGAACGCATATATAAGGGAGGCCGGTTATGGAAGCACAGAAGGTATTATTATCAGTAAAGGATCTGTGGGTGAAGTTCCGTGTGCGTGGCCGTGTCCTGACCGCGATCCGCGGTATCTCCCTGGATATTTATGAGGGCGAGTCGATTGCCATCGTGGGTGAGTCCGGTTCCGGAAAATCGGTTTTTACGAAGACCTTTTCCGGCATGAATGACGCGAACGGGTTTATTGATCAGGGTACGATTATTTTTAATGATGAGGAGCTGGCGGACACGACGGCGCCGCTGAATGACCGGGCGAAGCGGCTGATTGAAAAGGCACGACAGCAGCTCGATCAGCACGCGAAGCTGGAGCTGGGCGCGTCGGTATACCGGAAGCTGCAGGAGCTGGAATCAGAAAAGCATCGCAGGGAATCGGTCAGCGAGGAGGAGCAGGCCAGGGAGAAAAAAGAGCTGGATGATCTCAACGCGAAGCGGACGGATCTGTATAATCTGAAACAGACACTCGACCCGCATAAAGAAAAAGATAAGATTCATGAAATGACCGCGCAGATTTCCGTGCTGGATAAGCAGATCAAAGAAGCACAGAAAAAGGACGAGGCGCTCTTAAAGGAGCAGCAGAAAAAAGCTTCACAGGATACCTCGTTTTTGAAGGAATATGAGCAGAAAAAATCAGCCCTGCAGGCAGAGTATGATAAGCTGCTCCAGGGTTCGATCTCGGAGAAGACGAAAAAACGCAATGAAATTCTCGCAAAGGAAATCTATCTGTCGATCGGCCGTTATGACGCAAGGCAGCGCAGAAAGCTGTCGAAGGATCTGGTCGAGGCGCTGAAAAAGGCGATGCAGCTCGGCGTGGATCTGGATGATGAGAATGAGCGCAACAAGGTCTTTGATACGGTTGCTTTCCGTGTGCGTTATCTCGATGAGACGGCAGATACGATTCACGGCACCTGTGTGCTGAACCTGGCGAATGTGAAATACGCGAAGGACTGGAGCCGTATCCGCGGCAAGAAAATCGCGACGGTGTTCCAGGATCCGATGACTTCCCTGAACCCGATTCTTACGATTGGAAAGCAGATTACTTCTATTATTATTAAACATCAGGGCTGCTCGGAGGGCGAGGCCAGAAAACGTGCGCTGGTGCTGATGCACAAGGTCGGCATCCCGAACGCGGAGGCGCGCTTTGACGATTATCCGTTCCAGTATTCAGGCGGTATGCGTCAGAGAATTGTAATCGCGATTGCGCTTTCCTGCCAGCCGAAGATTCTGATCTGCGACGAACCGACCACGGCTCTCGATGTGACGATTCAGGCGCAGATTTTACAGCTGTTAAAAGATTTGCAGAAGGAGCTGGGCTTCACGATTGTCTTTATTACACATGACCTTGGCGTCGTGGCGAATATCGCGGATCGCGTGGCTGTGCTGTATGCCGGACAGATTGTTGAGCTTGGCAAGGTGGAGGAGGTCTTCTACGACCCGCGCCACCCGTATACCTGGGCGCTTCTTTCCTCGCTGCCGCAGCTGGCGCAGCGGAATACGAAGCTGTACTCCATCACAGGTACGCCGCCTTCGCTCTATAACCAGATCGTAGGCGACGCGTTTGCTCCCAGAAACCCGTATTGCATGAAGATCGACACGCTGGAGGAACCGCCGACGTTCCAGGTCACCGAGACGCATTTCGCGAAGACGTGGCTGCTGGATGAGGACGCTCCGGAAGTGGAAAGCCCGGAAGCGATCCGGGATCTCCACCAAAAGCTGCTTGATGCGTATCACTTAGCGTGAAAGGGAGAAGGGAGTAAACTGTGGCGAAACAGAATCAGGAATTAGGATCCAGTGCGTCCCATCTGCCGGAGCACGGTCCGATTGATGAGCAGGGCAGAGAAATTTTATTATCCGTTAAAAATGTGGATATTACGTTTGGAAAGGGCGAGAATGCGGTTCGCGCCGTGAAGAACGCTTCTTTTGATATTTATAAGGGCGAGACATTTTCCCTGGTGGGTGAGTCTGGCTCCGGCAAGACGACGATCGGGCGCGCGGTGATCCGCGTCAACCCGTGTGCAGCCGGTGAGATTCAGTATAAGGGCGTCCGCATTTCCGGTAAGATTCCGCATTCCCTCGACCGGGAGGTTATCCGGAATATCCAGATGGTATTCCAGGATCCCGCTGCGTCGCTGAATGAGCGCGCGACGGTCGACTATATTGTATCGGAAGGTCTGTATAACTTCCACCTGTACGAAAATGAGGCGGACCGTGTCCGCAAGGTGGAAAACATCATTGAAGAAGTAGGTCTTTTGAAAGAGCATCTGACCCGCTATCCGCACGAGTTTTCCGGCGGACAGCGCCAGAGAATCGGTCTGGCAAGGGCCATGGTCATGGAGCCGGAGCTGGTCGTAGCGGACGAGCCGATCTCCGCGCTCGACGTCTCCATCCGTGCGCAGGTGCTGAACCTGATGAAGAAATTCCAGGAGGAGAAGGACGTTACCTACCTCTTTATCGCGCATGACCTTTCTGTCGTGCGGTTCATCTCGGACCGTATCGGCGTTATCTACAAGGGCAACATCGTGGAGATCGCGGCAGCAGAAGAGCTGTTCGACTTCCCGCTGCATCCCTACACCCACTCGCTGATCTCGGCGATTCCGATCCCGGATCCGCAGCTGGAGAAAAACAAGGTGCTGTATACCTACGATCCCTCGATCCATGACTACAGCACAGATCAGCCGGAGCTGGTCAACATTGGCCATGCCCACTATGTTTATGGAAACAAAAAAGAGATCGAGGAATACCGCAAGATCCGTGAGAAGGGAGAGATCCTGCAGCCGATCCGTATTCTGAAAGAAGGCGAAGAACGCCCGAAGGAGGAGAAGGACGGCACACTGACTGCGGCGGACGACCAGTTCCTGAAGGCGCCGGTACACGATACCGGCAGCGGGATCTATATGTTCCTGTCGTTCTTCCTGCCGATCATCGGACTGATCGCGGGGCAGATATTTAAGAGCAAGCAGTATTATCGGAACTATCACGCCTGCAAAAAGGGCGCGATCGCCGGCCTGATCACGCTGGCGGTAATTATCGTCATCTTCCTGATTTTCCTGGGGCTGGCGATCATATGATAATACAAGGGCGCTGGACATCCAGTGGATGTCCGTTAAGCCCTCGCCGGGTGGCATCCCGCACTTTGTGCGGGATATTCGCCGACCGGAGCGAAGCGGAGATGCGAAGCACGGAGCAATCCGTAGTATTATCTTGATAACACAAGATAGCCGCGGGAAACCGTCAAAGGAGATTGGGCGGTTTACCTGCGGCTACACTTTTTTATAACAGTTCAAAACAGCATCGAAATGAAAAGTGGTTAAAGAGAATGGAGCAGATGATTTTATGAAACGCACCACAAGAGGACGAAGATCGACGAACTCAGATTCTGGAAAAAATGTAGATATTAAGATAAAACACTGGAAGCTGCGTCTGGTTTTTGTGATTCTGTTTGCCATGATCGGAATCAGTGCGCTGGCCAATGGCGTGGTTGGACTTCTCAGCTCGGATGACGGCTGGCAGGAGATTGAGGCGGATTCTTCGTCGACCGGGAACAACGGCAGCGAATTCATTTTTGAATATTATCTGGGCGCGAGCGGCCTTTCCGTGTCTGCGGAGAAAAAGGCATTGATCTCGCTCTATACATCTGCGCTGGAGACGGCTTATCAGAATTTTCACAACGAGGAGAACTTCGACGGCGTCAATAATATTTGCTATATCAATGCACACCCAAATGAGGAGATCGTAGTGGACGACATTCTCTACGATGCGTTTGTCCTGATGGAGGAATCCGGCGGCCGACAGCTTTATCTGGGGCCAATTTATACCGAATACAATAACCTGTTTTACTGCAATGATGACTGGGAGACTGCGGAGTATGACCCGTATCAGAATGAGGAGGTGGCGGAGTATTTCGCGGAGATTTTATCCTACGCCTCTTCGGACGAACAGATTGAATTGCGTCTGCTCGGAGATAACACCATAATGCTTTACGTTTCGGATGAATACATGGCCTATGCGGAGGAAACAGGGTTCCTCAGCTATATTGATTTCTTCTGGATGAAAAACGCTTTCATCATTGACTACCTTGCCGATACGCTGATTGAGAATGGCTACACGCTCGGCGCGATCTCCAGCTATGATGGTTTTGTGCGGAATCTCGACACCAGCGGAACCGAATGGACCTTCAACATTTACAACCGTGTAGAGCAGACGGTTTACCAAGCGGCCTCTATGGAATATGAGGGCGCGCGCAGCATTGTTTTCCTGCGCGATTATATGATGAACAGCAGCATCGACGTCCAGCATTATTATGAGCTGGAGGATGGAGAATTCCGCACCGCTTATATCGATACGGCAGACGGATACTGCAAATCCTCGATTGACAGCCTGGTTTCTTATTCGGAGGATCTGGGCTGCGCAGAAATTCTGCTGCGGATGATTCCTATCTATATTGCGGATGAATTTGATGCGGACGCACTGGAGGAACTGAGGGAGGATGGGATCTATTCGACCTATTGTGAGGAGCAGGTGATTTACTGCAATGACCCGGATGTCAGCATTACGGATCTGTATGATGAGGATGATGTGACGTATGTACTTAACTGAGTGAATCGCGAGAAAGATTTAGAAAATATTTATGCATGTTCACTTAAAAAACAATTAAGACAACAGAAATGATGTAATTGACAATTTCGGAATACAATGATAGTATATGAGATGACTTCCTGCAAAAAATCAATTGACAAGTGCCCCGTTTGCAATTAGATTATAAGTTAAGAGATGCCTGATAACGAAAGATTAATGGATGCACACGGACGCATGAGGAATGGCTGCTTCGCAGCCTTGCGTCCGGCGCAAAGTAAAACGACTTATGTCGTTTACTATAATTGGTGAAGGGGGCGACATAATGGGGGAAACAGGAATGTCAGAAAAAGAATTGGTGGATCAGACAATACGGGAATATGTCAATTTACAGAGGATAAAGAACGCGGATGATAAAGAGAAAGAGCTGGAATACCAGGAAAAGGTTTTGAAAGCCAGGTTATCATCGATGGGGATTCCGACAGAAAATCTGGAACCTTGAAGTAACTGTAAAGGAATGGAACAGTTAACTTTAAGGATTGCAGAGTGATTCGTACATATTACAGAGTGAGTGAGAGCCTGCCGTGTTATGCGGCAGGCTCTTTGATCGGAAAAGCTTATTGACGTTTCAAAATTATACAGGTTTTTATTGAGGTGAAGCGGAGTATAAAAGG
>JAJPXU010000060.1 GCA_021205305.1 Lachnospiraceae bacterium | reverse complement strand
TATTTTTCCGAAAAAGTGGCCTTTTTGGGGTCAAATAAAGTGCAGGATAACACTCAGGAAAGGGAGTGCGGCGTGCAGCATTCCATAGGCTCCGCCCACCAGATGTTCGATGCTGTGCATCAGATCAGACGGCGCAACCTCTTCCATCGGTACATCGCGCCCGGTCGCTCCGGTATTCGCGATCAGTACATCCACGGAACCAAATTCCCGGTCAATCCACTCATAGGTAGACGGAGCTTCCTCGGCAGGCCCGCTCTCTAAAGCACCTACCGCGATGCAGCGCCCCGGCAGCTGCATACCATTGATCTCATCGACCAGCTTCTGCGCACGCTCCGCCATATGTGTCATCATAATTACATTCATCCCGCCGGCGCAGAGCAGCTTTACCGCCGCTACTCCATCGCCTGCCGTGGCACCCGCGAACACGCAGGTGCGGCCTTTTAATGTCTGCATAATTTATTACCCTTCCCCTGTTTCCCCGGAAAAAGCGAGTATGAGGCAAGCTTTCGCTTTTCGTCTCATACTCGCCGTCCAATTTATCTTTTCATCATAATAGCAGGAAAACCAATGCCTAAAACTTTACAGGAACCGTCCCGGTTTTTCAAGCCACGCATCTATATAGTCGAAGACAACCTTTTCCGTATCACCAAATTCCGTTCTGCCTTCATTGTCAAAATTATGGCCTGCGCCTTCCATGAAAGCGATGGATTTATCCTCACTGGCCGCATTGGAATAAACGGTCTCAGAAGCAAGAAATTCATATCCTCCTGTCATGCCCATGACTAGCAGCGGTACTTTAATATGGCGGATATTGCCTGGTGTACAGCTGTAGGTATTCTCATAGAGGATGCCTTCTGCGCCGTCCTCACGCACACAATAATCTTCTCCTGCCATTACCGCGCGGTTTGTCAGATAAGAGCGTACCGTATCCATGATGCATGCTTGAATGGAAGGTGTCATGGAGCGGCCACCCAGCGGGCGCCGCAGGCTGCGGATTATTTCAAAGGTAGCACTTCCGTCCTTGTGGAGCAGTTTGTACTCCTGCTTCGTATGAGAAAGCAGACGCAGGTCTTCCGGAAACAGCTTGTTGCAGGGCTTTATTTGGACAGCGGCAGTCACATTGAACGGCTCATCATCCACATAATTTCCTTTTCCGCTCTCAATGGCTTCCAGGCGATCAAGTGCCCGCCGGATAATCGCATTATTCCGCTCCGCCTGCGCGGCAAAAAATTTCTTCAGAAAGCTCTCACTGTAGGTGGAGCCTTCCGGGTCATAGCCGTTCGCCGGGTTAAAAACGTCCAGCTCCGGATCCAGCTTCATGCCATTGCCTTCCTCGATGACTGCCGGGTCAATGCTAAACAGAGTCATCGCGCCATTGCCCCAGTTGGAATCCAGGGTCATAATGCCGTCCGCGGCAGGCAACTTCTCAGTAATGGAACATTTAATCAGATAATTGTCTCTCTGAAACAGTTCGGGGCCGTTTTCTGCGGCGGCCTGGTAAGCGCTCATCAGAGTCGCGCCCCCGCTGTGCCCCATCAAAATCACCTTTTCAATCCCCGGATACGCACGCATGAATTCCACCGCTTCCCGGATATCCAGCATTTTCGCATCCAGTGTCGCATGGGCATCGCTTACCTGCCCGCATAGCACACGGTAACCTCTCTTTGCCAGCTCGCCGCCCAGATGGATCAGACTGTAATCATCATCCGAATGGATCGCGATGACACCGATCCGGCTTTTTTCCGTCGGTACCACCGGTTCATAAAGCATACAGTGCATCCCTTTCATGATAAAGCCAAGATGCACATAGATATCCCGGATCAGCAGCCCCTCCGGACGATACCCGCCGGTGGTGCCGATTATTTGTTTTGTGTTTGAGTCATATTGTAGCATAGGATCCTCCCCTATCAAGTCATATAATACACGCTTTCATACGTACTTCGCAGCAAGTGCGAAATACTGTCCTGAATCATCTGTCACCTCAGTTGTACACATCTTTCAGCAGATTTTAAATCCGCCCACTGGCTCTGCCTCTTTGCTTTCTTCTTCCCTGTAGGTAATCTTCCTCTCCAGAGTACAGATTCCCAGGCTCGCTCCCGCGGAAAACAGCAGACACAAAGCACAGCGCAATTCCGCCACCGCAGCAGCGTCCAGATGCAGCAGCAGATAAACAACTGTCAGAACAGAGGCCGCGAACAGTCCTGCCGCCGCCGTTCCTGTGGAGCGCCGGATGGAAACGCTGGTTGTACGATACTCATAAATGGTCAGCTTACGAGGCGCTGTCAGATAATTGACCAGCGTGCACAGAATCCAGAACAGCCCCACCAGGGAAACCACCTCCGCAGCTGTCACATAAACGGCTCTGTTGCTGCCCACACTTTCCAGCGCTCCTGCCACAAACAGTGCTACGGCAGCCGCAAACAGAAAGATATAGGCCGCGCGCAGCCCGATTCTCTGATGACTGGACAGATCCTGTATGCGATAAATATCTGTATACACATGCTCAATCTTCGTCTTTCCGTTGGGCAGTACCTTCTGCACCTCTGTGTAGCCTTCAAAATAGCTGTGGTATTTGCGGCTGTGGAAATCCAGGGTTTTTCTATCCGGCTTTTTGATGTCGGATTCCTTTTTCCCGCCATAAAACACCATATTTTCGCTCATACAGGATCCTTCCTTTCATTTTAATGTCAGAGTTCAAAAACCTGATACCACGGCATTGCCATAAAGTAATTCTGCATACCGTGGGTCTCCTTATTTAATTGATTTCACGTACCCGACAGCACGACACAAAATGTCCGGGCTCGACTTCCTCCAGCTTCTGCGGCTGATGGCAGGCCTCCGTCGCGTATGGACAGCGGGCCGCAAAACGGCAGCCGGGCTTCGGATTAATCGGGGAGGTGATTTCACCGGTCAGCTGGATTCGCTGCATCGGATGATCCAGATCCGCTGACGGAATCGCCGAAAGCAATGCTTTCGTGTACGGATGCAGCGTTTCGCGGAACAGATCGTCCGCGGAAGCTTTTTCCACCAGCTGTCCCAGGTACATCACGCAGATGTTCGTGGAAATATGCCGTACGACAGACAGGTCATGTGTGATAAACATATAGGCCATCCCCATCTGCTCCTGCAGATCCATCAGCAGGTTCAGCACCTGTGCCTGGATCGAGACGTCCAGCGCAGACACCGGTTCATCACAGACGATAAATTCCGGGTTCAGCGCCAGGGCGCGCGCGATGCCGACACGCTGTCTGCGGCCTCCGTCCAGTTCATGCGGATAGCTTGCCCGCAGCCGCTGGTCAATGCCTACCAGATCCATCAGGCGGTTCGTTTCCTCCTCCAGCTGCGATTTCTGAAAGCGTCCGGAATATTGCAGCGGCTCCCGCACCGTCTCTTCAATCGTCATACGCGGGTTCAGAGAAGAGTAGGGATCCTGGAAGATAATCTGCATCTTTTCCCGAACCTTCTTCAGCTTTTTCCCCTGCACATGAGTGATATCCTCACCGTTTAGCAATACCTGGCCGTCCGTCGCCTCATGAAGGCGGATGACCGCTCTGCCCAGAGTGGATTTTCCGCAGCCGGACTCTCCTACCACTCCCAGGGTCTCTCCCTTTGAGATCGTAAAGGACACATCGTCCACTGCGTGATTCATCCCGGCGGGAACCTTAAAATATTTCTTCAGATTTTTGACTTCAATCAGATTTCCCATGCCTTACACCTCCGATTCTCTCTGGCAGCAGCGCACGAAATGACCCGGTGCGATTTCTTTCAGTACAGGATGTGCCTTACAGCCTTCCTGCGCATATTTACAGCGGGGCGCGAACGCACAGCCTTCCGGAAGATCCGTGGGGTCTGGCGGCATTCCCGCAATCGGTTCCAGGCGTGAGGTGCGCACATGAATATCCGGGAGAGAATGAAACAGTCCGATCGTATACGGATGCGTCGGATGCCGGAAGATCGCTTCCTTCGTACCATATTCCACCAGCTCACCGGCGTAAATCACTGCTACCTTGTCACAGGTCTCCGCCACAACGCCCAAATCATGTGTAATCAGGATCATAGACGTCTGATATTTTTCACGGAGTTCGCGGATCAGATCCAGCACCTGCGCCTGGATTGTCACGTCCAGCGCGGTCGTCGGCTCGTCTGCCAGAAGCAGTGCCGGGTCGCAGGCCAGCGCCATAGCAATCACCACACGCTGCTTCATACCGCCGGAAAACTGATGCGGATATTCTGTATAGCGCTCTCTGGGGATGTTTACCATCTCCAGCATATCCTGCGCACGTTTCACCAGCTCCTGCTTACTGACTCCTTTATTATGAAGCTCCAGCACCTCCAGAATCTGATCGCCGACTGTCATCAGGGGATTCAGTGCTGTCATGGGATCCTGGAAGATCATGGCGATTTTATCGCCGCGGACCTTCAGCATTTCTTCCTCCGACAGCTCCATCAGGTTTACGCCTTCCAGTTCGATCGTACCGCCCTTAAAGATCGCGGGCGGATCCGGTAAAATCCGCAGGATCGACCGCGCGATCGTCGTTTTGCCCGCGCCAGTCTCGCCTACCAGTCCCAGCGCCTCACCCTTTTCCATGTCAAAGGAGACACCGTTTACTGCATGGACAATCTTTTTTCCGGAAGTATATACAACTTCTATATCTTTTACCGAGAGGAATGTCCGCTCTTTCTGTTCTGTCATGACAAATTCCTCCTTTATCAGCTTCTGAGCTTCGGATCCAGCGCATCGCGGAGACCGTCGCCCAACAGGTTAATAGCCAGCACCGTCAGAGCGATGATCAGGCCGGGGAACAGAATAATATGAGGATAATAAAGGATATCTGCTTTGCCGTCTGCGAGCATGGCGCCCCACTCCGGTGTCGGCGGCTGAATGCCCAGGCCGATGTAAGAGAGCGTCGCCGCCATCGTAATCGTCTGGCCAATCGTCATCGTCGCCGTGACAATCGTCGGAGCGATGACATTCGGCAGCAGATGCTTAAACATGATCTTGCTCTTCGGGCAGTTGATCGATTCCGCCGCCTCCAGATATTCCTTATTCCTCTCACGCAGAATCTGCGCACGCTGCATCCGTACATTGCCGGGAACACTTCCGATTGCCAGCGCAATAATTGTATTGGTAAAACCGCTTCCCAGCGCCGCGGAAATCAGCAGACACAAAAGCATGCTCGGGATCGCGGACCAGATATCCATCAGACGCATGATAACCGTCTCGACAATTCCGCCGAAATAACCCGCCAAGGATCCCAGAAGGACGCCGACCACACTTCCCAGAAGAGCCGTCAGAATCCCCAGCGCCAGAGAATAACGTCCGCCGACCATCAGACGGGTCAGAATATCACGCCCGAGCGCATCTGTCCCAAACGGATGCGCGAGGCTCGGAAGCGCTTTGATGTTCATCAGATCAAATTGATCATAAGTATAAGGTGAGAGGAACGGTCCGATCAGGCAAAACAGGACAATAACGACAAACAGGATGGCGCCCAGCTTCGCGCTGGGGGCTTTTACCGTGCGCTCAAGTGTCTCTGCCAGCATGGATTTTTTCTTTATTTTTTCAGGTTTTGCCACAGCTTCCTTTGCAGCCATCTGCTCATTCCTCCTTCCCTTTCTTCTTCCCGGCCAGCTTGCCGGAAGAGGAATACTGCGCCTTGATCCGGGGATCGACAAATGCGTAAGCCAGATCCACCACCAGCATGGCAATGGATGTAAACAGCGCGAAGAATACCACGCAGCCCCGCACAATCGGATAGTCTCGGGAATTGATGCCGGTCAGCATGTAAAGTCCGACACCCGGAATAGAAAACACAGATTCAATAACCGCGCCACCCGCTACGATACTTGAAAAGCCGGTGCCCAGTGAGGTGATGATCGGCATCAGGGCGTTCGGCAGCATATGCCGGCGCACGACCACGCCTTCCGCCTGGCCTTTCGCACGAGCGGTCGTAATGTAATCCGCCCGGAACACCTCCAGCATGGAGGAACGGGTCTGGCGGGCATTCACCGCGATGCCTGGAAGAGACATAACAATAATCGGCATGATAAAACTCTTCCAACTGTCTACACCATACGCTGGCAGCCAGCCCAGCCGCTGCGCAAATAACACAATCATCATCAGTGCCAGCCAGAAGTCTGGGATTGAGATAAAGACCATTGCGATCACCATGGACACAGAATCCTGCCAGCGTCCTTCATGTGTCGCCGCAAAAATACCAAGAGAAAGGCCGACCGCGACATTCAGGATCATCGCCGTCAGACCAATAAATACGGTATAAGGAAGACGGTTCAGCAGTTCCTGCATCACCGGCACATTGTAGGTCCAGGATGTGCCCAGATCCAGATGTAAAAAGGTATCGGACATGAAACTGGCGAGCTGCGCCAGATACGATTTATCCAGGCCAAGCACGGCTCTTAAGTTTTCCACATCGGCAGCCGTCGCAGTAGGGCCCAGCTGATTTCGCGCCGGATCACCGGGTGTGAAATACAGGATCGTAAAAATGACAAAAGCCGCAGCGATCATGATGACGATAACCATCAGAATTCGCTTGATAATATACCTTGCCATAAAGTTTTCTCCTTTTTGATAAGGCAACGGTGATTTCGCCGCTGCCCCAGAAACTCACGGGCTGCAGGGAGGCGCAGCCCGTGAGGAAGTTTATCTTATTTTTCTCCAGATCCGTATTAACTACGTATCGGCGTTGATTACTGCCCTTCGTAGGTTGATCCGCCCGGAACATAATTCAGATTGTTATCGTAGCAGACCTCTACCAGCGTATTGCTGTAGATTGTCGTATTCACCGGAACCGCGATCGGGCATACATATCCATTGTCGATCCACTGAGCACGCAGAGCATCCATGTTTTCTGTCGTATTTCCTTCCATGGTATTGCACAGCTCATACAGCTCCTGTAGGGTCGCGTCATCGACATTATTGATGGTCAGACCATCATCATTGATCGTATTGTCCAGAATTACCTGAGACAGGCTGATGCAGAATCCGCCGGATGCGCAATAGGTCAGCATCAGATCCCACGCATCGTTGTCATACTGAGTTGTCTGAAGAGTCGTGTTATCCACCGCCTGCATACTGACTGTTACACCCAGCTGGCCAAGCAGAGCCGTAATAATAGTAGCCATATTCTTAAAGTCTTCATCACTGCTGGTATAGAGGCGCAGAGTCTCTCCGTTATAACTGGAAGCCGCAAGATATTCTTTGGCCAGATCCAGATCATAGGTTGTGATATAATTTTCTTCGCTCTCCCATTTCTCCTCATAATCCGCGAAAATGCTGGTACCCAGATCATAAGCCGGATTAAAGCCAGTGACTGCCGCACAGATCTGTGTGTTGTCCAGCGCATAGTAAATTGCCAGACGCAGGTTCACATCATCCATAACTCCGCCCGCGACGCAGTTTGACTCCAGGTAATAAACCATGTTGCTGTCCGAATAGGAAACGGTAAAGTCATCCGCGTACTGTCCGCCTTCTTCAAATTCAGAGAGACTGGAGGAGTCAAAATAATCAGAATACTGAATCGCACCGGTTGTCAGAGCTACCGTCTGGGAAGCTGCCTCCGCGATGATATCATATTCGATCGTCTGTACATTTCTCTTATGACTCTGTCTGGTCAGGTCGTCGGTCTGCCAGTAGTTATCATTCGCCTCAAGAATGACCTTGGAGCCGGACTGATACTGGCTGATCACATACGGGCCGGTAGCAACCGGCTCTGTCGCAAAGTTGTGTGACTCATAAGAAGCCTGAGAGAAAATCGCCGTGCCAGCCCAGATGAATTCGAGCGATCCGATTGCTACCATCGGGTCGGTGCTGAACGTAAAGCGAACTGTATAATCATCTACTTTCTCAATGCCCTCAAAAATATCATATTTCAGACCATATCCAGAATCAATCAATACCTGATAGGAATAAATGATATCATCCGCTGTAATCGCATTTCCATCTGCGTCTACGATATAATCATAAATCTCCACATCATAGGTCGTCTCATCTACCGCCGTATAGCCTTTCGCCAGAACCGGCACATACTCTGCGCCGTCCATATCGAACAGGCACTCATAAACCTGATGCCATACCAGGTTCTTGCCGGACTGATTCGGGTTCCACGGAGAAAACTCCTGCGGGTCCGAACTCATGCCAATCACAATACTGTCCAGACGTCCATTATCCAGAATCTCCGCTCCTGCCGTCATGGGAATTCCCAGGCTAAGTCCCAATGCACCGGCAATGATTCCCGCTGAGGAGCCCTTCAGAAAATCTCTTCTTGTTATTTCTCTCATTATCGTATCCTCCTGTTTGTTTTTTACCGATGGTACTGCTCTTATCTTCGCAGCTACCAATTAACAATATTCCGCAAACGTTACTTACAGGCCCGTAGTAAAATCGTTAATAAAATATTAATTTAATTTCATTTTATTGTCAATATGCCGGTAATTTCGTCTTATTAAACGCAAATTTCCATATTGGAAACAACATTTTGCACAAAAAAGGAAGTCTGAGTTTTCTTTCTCTCAGACTTCCTTTCTTTCTAAGTCTCCTGTTTTTTTTCGCTTTCACTTTCTTCTATCTTCTGCCGTACAAAACGGATAAAATCCTGCACCGCCATGGAACGTCTCCGATTTTTCCGAACCCAAAGGTCTACGTGTACTTCAATTTCCGGCTCCAACGGGACAATCGCGATCTTCCCCTCATTCTGCCGCATCGTCAGCTTCTTCATCATAATTGAGCAGCCGCCGCTGTCTACAATATTCTGTACCACCGCATCTCCCCGGGCGCAAATCATAGAAATCCGCGGCGTGAAATGCGCATCAGCAAAGGCACGCCGACAATAATCAAAATGTCGGCTCTCCGTGGGCAGCATAATAAAGTTCTCGTTCTTAAGCTGCTCCAGACGAATCGACGTCTCCCCTGCCAGCGAATGGCGCACCGGCAGCACAATCGCCATAGTATCCACCGCAAACGGAATCCGGTCAAACAACTCAAGATCCAGTTCCTCATCGCAAAGAAGAGCTGCGTCAATCTCCCCCTTGGAAAGCATCTGAATCGACTGATTCCGGTTCTCTTTTTCCAGATTATGAATGATATAATGCGGATATTTCCGGTGAAACTGCGTCACCAGATCCACGATCCGATAATCAGCCGTGAAAGTAATGCTCTCATTTGAGTCCGCTTTCCATTTGGCCAGATCTCCCAGGCACCAGTCCTCGTCCTCAATCAGCCTTCTGGCGTGAGGCAGAAACTCCTGACCAAATTCGCTCAGGGAAATCGAATGTCCTTCTCTTTCAAATAAACTGCCTCCGATATCGTCCTCCAGCGTTTTGATATGTTTGAACAGGCTGGAATGAGAGGTATAAAGCCTTTTCGCCGCCTCTGCATAATTGAGCGTGTCCGCTACCACAAGAAATTCCCGTACATAGGTTGTCTGCATTTTACTATCACCTCCGGCTTTTCTACCTTTTTATTATTTTAACATGATATTTAGCAAAATGCATTTATTTTTATTTCTGAGGCACTCGAATTATCAGTATGTCGTTTGACATTTTTACGATAAAAGGAGCAGAAAACGATATGCGTCTCCTGCTCCTTTATGGAATGAGCCGCGCAGGGAGGTTCACGGTTGATCTCCGAGTCATCGGTGGAATTGACCTTATCTGTATTGAAGTTTACGCCCAGAGACACGAACCAGTCGTCAAAGCTACAGTTCCCAGGATGGACAAAACCTCTTGTAAATCTTTCTAATCTTTCAGGCACCCTATCGGCACGATGAAAACCCCATCTTCCCTCTGATAGGCACATTCTGTTCCTGTCAAAACCATCAAAAAAGATGGCTCTCTCATTTTTTCTGTATTGACCTTCTCCTTCAATTCACGAAGATGAACAGCTGCTTCCTCAATTTCTCTGGATCCCAGTTTCACTTCTACCGCTGCCCAGCGTCCGTCGTTCAGACAGATCACTGCATCTGCCTCCAGGCCGCTGGCATCCCGATAATGAAACACCTGGCCATCGTTCGCCTCCGCGTATATCCTCATATCCCTGTCGCAGAGAGACTCAAACAAAAATCCAAAATAACAGAAATCATCCAGCAGACATTCCGGCGTAAGCCGCATGATGGCTGTGGCAATAGACGGATCTGTAAATTGCCGTTTTGGAGAAGTACGAATTGCTGTTTTGGAGCGGAGTGCCGGATTCCAGGCAGGGAGATTTTCCGTTACAAAAATCCGATCCAGCGCATTCAGATACTGACTGATCGTTTTTTCTGACAATGAATCATCTCCATCCCCCATCGCTATGTCGTTATGAATGGTCCGAATCGTGGCAAGCGTAGAAATATTGCGCGAGAGCGAGCGCAGCAATGCCCGCACACGGGTTGGACTTTTTTCAACTCCATCCACCCTGGAAACATCCGCGTTAATCACTGCCTCTACATAATCAATCGCATGACGCATGGCAACTTTTTTCTCTTCTCCGATCGATGCCGGCCAGCCGCCTCTCACAATCACATCAGCAATCTCTTCAATCGTCAACTCCGAAATTTCTTCAACATCCGTATCGCCATCAAATAATTTTTTCAATGAAACGCTGCCATTTGATTCTCCTGATTCGTACAGACTCATAGGGCGCATCAGCATTCTTGAAATACGACCGGTACCAGTGTGCTGGACGACATTATCTCTGGGTACGGCGGAACCAGTCAGAATAAACTGCCCGGTCTCTCCCCTCTGATCCACCGTAAATCGTACGGCATCCCATAAGACAGGAGCCATCTGCCATTCATCCAAAAGCCGGGGTGTCTCTCCCTTCAGCAGCAATGAAGGTTTTGTATCAGCTGCTTTTAAATAAGAAACCACACGGTCCGGATCCTGCATAAAAAGCTGACTGTTTGACGCTTCCATGGCCGTTCTTGTCTTTCCGCACCACTTGGCTCCCTCAATCAGCACCGCTCCGCTTGCTTCCAGTCTCTGCTGCAATATTTTATCCGCAATTCGCTTTACATACGTTTTTTCCATGAGTTTGCCTCCATCTTACTACCGCTTACAAATGTTCCGATACATACAGTATATACGAAACTTCTGATTTTATCAAGAGTTCGCTTCCGATTTTATTGGCATTTCACTTCCGATTTTATTAGTATTTTACTCCCGATTTTATTTGTATTTCACTTCCTTTTTTGATTTGATTTTACTTCTGATAATTTCAAATAGAAGGCATATTTTTCCAATCTCTGTTTCCATTATTTCCGAAGTACCTAAGGATATCGCTTGACATTTTTTATAAGCTCACTATAATAAACTCGTAATATACCAACTCATGAGTTGGTAATTATTCCGTTCCCCCGTTTTTTCGACACAGCATTCGCCGTCAGAAGATTTCTCTGCCGCCTGCGTATCGTAACGAACACTGTCCACACGGATAGTTTATACAAAAAGGAGTCCCAGATGTTTTATTGCCGTGAGAAAGAGCTGCTCTCAATGGAACAGCGATACAAAAAAGGGCATTTCGAATGTATTATCATTTACGGAAGACGGCGTGTTGGCAAGACTTCGCTGATCAACGAGTTTTGCAAAGACAAACCTGTGGTCTATTTTTCTGCGCTGAACGCATCATCCCGCGAAAATCTAGAAGCCTTATCAAAGGCTATTTACACCTGCCAGAATCCGGGCGCCGTGAATGCACCCACTTACCACAGCTATGCTGACGCGCTAGACGCTATCGGTGAACTGGCCGTCAATCAAAGGCTAGTATTTGTCATCGATGAATATCCGTACCTCGCCAAAGCGGAAGAATCCATCTCCTCACGCCTTCAGCACGAAATCGACCACAAGTGGCAAAACAGCCAGCTGTTTCTGATTTTATGCGGCTCTTCTATGAGTTTTATGGAATATCAGGTGCTGGGGTATGAAAGTCCATTGTATGGACGGCGCACAGCTCAATATAAGATTTCTGCGTTAAATTACAGAGAAATGACCGTATTTCATCCGGAGCTGTCTGCGGAAGATCAGGCACTTTTGTATGGAATCACGGGCGGTATCCCGCATTATATAAACAAACTGGAGGTAGAAGATGACCTGGAGGAGGCGCTTCTGGAAAACCTGTTCGATCCATCCGCCTACCTGTTTGAAGAGCCGGAAAATCTCCTGAAACAGGAGCTCCGGGAACCGGCTATTTACAATTCTGTGATATCCTCGATTGCCGGCGGTGCAAGCCGTGCAAATGAAATTGCCACAAAATCCGGACTGGAGTCCGGAGTCTGCGCAAAATATTTAAAAGTTCTCCTGGATCTGGGAATTCTCAGAAAAGAATTTCCGATCGGGGAAAAGCCGGGAAAGAAGACAATTTACCAAATCGATGATAATTTCTTTCGGTTCTGGTATCGGTTCGTCCCTCACAATATGTCGATTATCAATGCCGGAAGGCTCCGCTCCGTTTACAAGCAGGCGGTACAGTGCAATCTTTCTGATTATATGGGCATCATTTTTGAAAAAATGTGCCGGGACTACCTGCTTCTTTATGAACAGAATCTGCCCATTGTCCTGAATGATGTCGGACAATGGTGGGGAACCGACTCGGAAAGCCGGAAAGAAATCCAGATCGATCTTGTGGGAATTCCGCTCGAAGGAAACGAGTATCTGATCGGTTCCTGCAAATACCGCAATGAAAAGATCGGCGTAGACGAACTGGAGCTGCTTCGCAGATATGCATCTGTTTTTCGAAAAAACGGAGTATTTCATTATTATATTTTTTCCAAAGGCGGGTTTACGCAGTCTCTGCTTGATCTGGCGGAAAACGGCGAAGTAACGCTGCTGACGCTGGAGGATATTTATACTCGCGGCATGGGCTGATGGTAAAGAGAGACAAATGCCTCGCCTCTCCTTCATCTGCCGGAAGCTGTACAAGGACATATTTACAGGAACAGATTCGCGCACAGCACCAGCAGCGGTATCGCGATCAGTGTCCTCTCCAGGAAGACAATAAACAGCTTGCCAATGTTCAGCGGAATTTCACTCTTAATGATGATCGTGCCGACCTCGGTCAGGTAAATAATCTGCACCAGAGAAAGCGCGCCGATCACAAACCGGGTCTTGACCGACTCCACACCGGAGATCAGCAGTGCCGGAATGAACATATCCATAAATCCGACCAGAGTGGCCGGCGCCACAGCCGCGGCTTCCTCAATTCCGAAAAGCTGCAAATACAGGCGCATGGGGAAGGATAGCCAGCTGAAGACCGGCGTATAGGTAGCGATGATCAAAGCGACCGTGCCCCAGGCGATGACAATCGGAATCAGGTCAAAAAGCATGCCCATGACAACTTCAAGCCCGCTCTCTGGTCAGAATCGCAGCGGCGTTGGACGCGCCGAACCAGGAAGCAATCAGATCCACCGACGCCCGCCCCGGCACCCGGAAGAGCGGATGAACCACCGGCCGGAGAATCACGCCGAAGAATTCCATAATCCCGCAGTCCGTCAGAAACGGCAGCAGGAAGCTAAAGCTGATCACGATGCAGACCAGAGTACAGGAGAGATCAACCATCGACGCGCCCGTGTCTGCGGAGAGAATCCACTCCGGTCCGAAGCCGATCACCACCATAATGGAGACAATCATGCCGATCTCCTTGGAAATCAGATAAAAGGGCGAGGCAGAAAAGCCTTTTCTCAGGTAATTGTTTTTCTGAATCCACTCCGGCTTGCAGATGAAATTGTACAGCGTCAGCACACCAGAAACCCTGATCCACTATGACGAGATCGGCCTCTTCCACCCAGCTTTCACAGATGAAAACGGGTATCGCTATTACTCCGAAAGCCAATGCGATGTCTTTTTTACTATCCGCTGCCTGAAAGACCTCGGAATGCCTCTGAACGAAATCCGCTCATTCATCGAAAACCGGACGCCCGATGAACTGGACTCCCTGCTCGAAAATCAGATGCGGGAAGTGGAAAAGACACTCACGCACTTTATGCGTATCCGCCAGGTCATAGAAGCCAAACGCGGCCTGATTCGTGCCGGAGAAAGCATTTCTTTCCATGGCCGCGTCAGTGACATTACCATTAAAGAACAGCCTGCTGAATATTATCTGGCTACCGAACGTTTGGACATATCAAAGCACGAGGAGCTCTTCCCGGCTCTGACAGACCACATCGCCTCTTCCTATTCCCTGCAGCTGAATTTCGGCCATCCCTTTGGCGCAGTTCTGGCAATGCAGGATATCCGGGAGGAACGTTTCGACCGCTATGCCTACTTTATCACAAAGACGGATCGGCTCTACCCTGAATACCATTGCCTGGAAAAACCTGCCGGAGCGTATCTCACTGTCTATCTGAAAGGCGATTATTACGATGCGGATGACGCCCTGCGCTCTTTTGCGGCTTACACGGATGAGCATCACCTGCAAACCGGTGAATTTGTCTACAAGGAAGCCATCTGGGATGAACTGACGGTAATGGATAAAAAGGATTATATTACAAAGATTTCGGTGAAATGTGAGTCCTGATACCGGCAGAAGAAAGTCAATATCGCCTTAAAACAGGTCAATAAAATACCTGTTTTTTCCTTTTGAATACTCCTATAATCACAGTCGAGTGAAGAAAAAGCCACTCAGAAAGTGAGGAGTATGATTATGAATATTATGTCAAAATTGAACACACTTGTTCAGAACCATCGGGATGCAGCGACTCTGTCTGTATATGAAACGCGTGCCCTCACCAACCTTTATGAGGCATGCCACGGCGATTTTGCTTACCTTCCGGAACAGTACACGAACTCCGTGGAAGAATATGCGGAAGCTTCTTATCCAATGAATAACAGAATGTGGAGAGTAGCAGTAGCACGATAATTTCATAACGCCAGACCGATCCTTCGGCTTCACAGAAAAATACCGGAGCAACCATGAACATACCTGGCAAAAACGCCTGCGGAAAGCTATAAGCCAACCGCAGGCGTTTTCATTTCACTTCTATATCTTTCACAAATGAAAGGTACGATGATAAAACTTAAGCATTTCTTAAAGATTTGTCACCTTTTCTCCTATAAAATAAAAAAAGTGTGCTTCGTATGTCATCGCCTTTTCACTATTTTACAGGAAGCACACTTTTTTACAACTTTGATAATGAATATTCTGATATACAAAAATTGCTGCATGGCAGCATTTCCACAGGAGGACGGAATATGTGGTACAGAGAAGATTTAAAGACGCGGGCAAAAAAAGCGATCGGACGAAATTACTGGAGATGTGTACTGGTCGCACTGGTTCTGATGCTCTTTGTCACAACGGATTACAACAACAATAGCAGCAATGACAACAATAGCAGTTCCTCTGACACATTATCGGAAGACCTGTATGACCCTGCGCTTTATGACCCGGATGACATTTCCATCGAGATCGGTGACGAAGGAGACAACGACGCCTCCGGTATGTTTTCTGAATACGGATGGCTGAAATATCCTCTGAGGTTCGGATCGACGATTCTCTATTCCACACTGCCGCTTGTCCGCGGAATCTGGCTGCTGCTGCAGACGGCGGCAGGAGCGCTTATTACAGGCGCAGTTATCATTATAGCATTGATATGCAGCATTCTTGTAACCCCGTTACTGGAAATTGGCGGATGCCGCTTTTTTATCGACAACGCCTGGGTGGATTCCCAGCGCAAGCCCGCCCGGTGCGATCTTCTTTTGTCTGCGTTTCACAGCGGCTGCTACTGGAACGCGGTGGTGACGCAATTTCGACGGAAGCTTTTCCTGTTTCTGTGGTCACTGCTCTTTGTCATTCCCGGAATTGTGAAATCCTATGAATACTGCATGATCCCCTATCTGCTGGCGGATCATCCAGATCTGCCGCCAGAGGAAGCCTTTCAGATCAGCCGGGATATGATGGATGGAAACAAATGGGATACCTTCATACTGGATCTGTCCTTTATCGGCTGGGAGCTGCTTGACTCCGTAACGCTTGGAATTGCGGGCGTTCTGTTTGTCAATCCCTATCAGTACGCGACAAAAGCGGAGCTTTATCTGACGTTAAAGGATCAGCAAAGGTTATAATTTGATTTTGAAAGTTAATCAATCTCATGCTTTGCGCGGGGACATTTTTTATAAGAGTTTGTACATTTTAGGGCAATTGTCGGGTTTTCTTTTGCAGATTCGCGTAGTATAATGATAAACGATTAAAGTTGTTTACTATAAAATATTTTTGCATTGAAACGAGAAAGGATGCTGCCCTATGATAATGTATATTACGATGCTGGTAGTTGGTCTGGTGTATCTGGTTCTGATGATTATCACGCGGCTTCATGGGCCGAGCTGGCAGGCCACGGTGCTTAAGTCATTCACCAGCTTCTTTTTCCTGACGACGCTGGGAGTGGCAGCGCTGACAGAAGGGAGGCATTTTCAGTTTGCGCTTTTTGTCGGCGGCGGACTGCTGCTCGGCCTGATGGGTGATATCTGGCTGGAACTGAGAGGTTTATATCCGGAAGATTCCGAAGCCTGGACGATGATGGGCTTTCTTATGTTTCTTGTGGGACATTTTTTCTATCTCGCAGCAGTCACATCGGTTGCAGGATTCCGGACGGAAGCGTTTGTGGCAGGCATAATCAGTGCGCTGGCGGCGCTCGCATTTATTTATCCTGGAGAAAAACCAATGCATTTCCAGTATGGTAAATTTAAGGCGATATCTTCCGTATATGGTGCGCTTTTGTTCTTCATGGCAGCTTATACGGTTGCCTGTGCAATCCTGTTGCGAAATCTGGGGCTTCTGATAATGGGAATTGGGGGCGTACTTTTCCTGCTCTCTAGCCTGGTGCTGTCCATAATTTATTTTAGGAAAGAGAAAAAAGAAGGAGCGGCACTTTTGGTGATCAACTATGTTCTGTATTATGTGGGACAGTACCTGATTGCTTCGTCTGTTTTATGGATTGCGTGTGAGTTTTGAAACTGCATGGTTAATCCTGGCACTTTAATTCGTCGGTCACTCCCTCGCAACTTTCATCCGTCTCACGTCAGAGGACAAAAATACAGTGGCAGCAAACATCTGCCCCCATGTTTTTAAGGATTGCACCTCTGACACGGTGAGTACCCCATCGCGATGACGGTCTCCCGGTCCCCGGTATACTCCAGTTTATTCCGCTCACTCATATCATCCACACTCGAGCAGGAAGGAAAGTGAAACTTCATTGTATTCGTGTTTAGAATATAGGTCGTGCCCTCCGCTTCGCCAGCGACCTGCGCTGATGCGGAAATTTCCACCTCACTCGCATTGACGGAATCAGCAATACTTGCCTCTCTCTCCGATGTTTCTTCTGATGTCTTTGCCGAAGCGGCCAGTACTTCCGCGTCCTCGATCCAGCTGTCCCCGGTCGCGTAGTCAATCCCGATCCCCGGCTGCACATTATAGCAATAGACATTGAACAAAACGCCCGCGCCCTCATCCTCCACAGACATCGCTTCCATCTGTACGCCGGACGCAATCAGATTCTCTCCCTCAAAAATCGGCGTCACACGGTAAAGCACATGATTCCCGGTCTCATAGATATACTCTGCCACCAGATCCTCAAACGGCAGCATCCCTTCTGTATTCAGATAACGCGTTCCCGTGATCAGATTCTGTTCATTCGCATTCTCTGCGGTCAGCTTGTAGGCAATCAGGTGGCAGCGGTTGTAAAGGGATTCCCCGTCAATCCCCTCATATTGCACCGAATGCCATCCCGTCGGGTGGATGGAACTAATGTCGCCGCGCTCTTCCGTCGGCATCAGATCCGTGCCCAGATTTGCCAAAGCCGCGCCACATCGTCCCAGCGCATCCAGCTCACTGTAACTTTCAAAAGACTCTGTACTTATGTCCAGGTCTGAAAAATCCGGAACGTTTCCGTTCACCTCCGCATAAGGCGAACCGGAATAAGCCGGAATATCCGCGAGATTCAACTCCGTACCGGAAGTAAAAGTACCTGAAAGAGAAGTCTCATCTCCAGAAAGACGAGCTTCTGATGAAATATCATCGCTATCGATCTGTTCTGAAGCATCCGCCCAGACAGGCAGTAATCTTTGCCAGCCATCAACGTCTGTCCCGAAAAAGGTCAGTATAAACACCAGAAGCAGGGGCAAAAATTTCTTCTTTTTGTATTTCATAAAAAACCTCCGCACGCATCAAAACGTTCGTTCGATTTCTTCATTATAATGGACTCCCTTTTGATTTTCAAGGGAAAATTACAACTGATGACATTCACACGTTACTATTCACGGCGAACCCAAGCGTCACAATGACTGTCATAGCCCTTTCAGCAAGAACAAAATCATATATATAGGTTTCAATTTTAAATTATCGATTTTGCCAACATCTTTTTGCGACAGGAGAAATCTGTCCCCAACGTATTTTGAATACTTTATTGCAAAATTATCAATCGATTTATGGTTTTTCACCGCTGATGATTTCACTTCTATCGGAATGATCTTGTTTTTTGATGTAATCAGAAAATCAATTTCATACGAATGAGTACTTCCCTCTTTTTTCAATGTATTGTAATAC
>JAJPXU010000079.1 GCA_021205305.1 Lachnospiraceae bacterium | reverse complement strand
TACTAGTGCGCAGAGCAATCAGCTTTTACGTGTAGTGGTTAGCGATAACGCTGAATATCAAAATGGGGATATAGCTCAGCTGGGAGAGCGCTTGAATGGCATTCAAGAGGCCGGCGGTTCGAGCCCGCTTATCTCCATAGGATCAGGCAGGAGGCAGATTTGCCCCCTGCCTGATTTACAAAATTGAGGAGAACGAACATGGAGCTTTTTCACGGAAGACCCGCGGATGTGAGCGGGCGTGCACAGAGGGAGATCGTGACCTATGACCTCTTGGATGCGCTGGGGATTGTATATGACCGCGCGGATCATGAGGCGGCTATGACGATTGACGATTGCAAAGGTGTAGATGAGCTGTTTGGGATTGAAATTTGCAAAAACCTGTTTTTATGCAATCGGCAGAAGACAGAGTTTTATTTGCTGTTAATGCCCGGAAAAAAGAAATTTGTGACGAAGGACCTTTGCCATCAGATCGGTTCGCCGCGGCTGTCTTTTGCGGATGAATCCCATATGGTCGAGTATCTGGATATCCATCCGGGGGCAGTGAGCATCATGGGTCTGATGAATGACAAAGAGAACCAGGTACAGCTTCTGATCGACCGCGATGTGATAAAAGAAGAATATTTTGGCTGCCATCCCTGTGTCAATACGTCCAGCCTGCGGCTGCGTACGGAGGATGTGCTGGAGAAGTTCCTGCCGGGGGTGCACCATACATACCGATTGGTAGATTTATGAAAATGACTGTTTTGAACTGCATCAAAATGAAAAGGGGTTCGAAATGGAGCTGAGAGAGGACAGGACCGCATTGGAGAGGCGATGTTTTATAGTAGGAGCCGGTGAATTTACCGGCTTTTTGCAGAAAGATGGTTCCGGAAAATTTTACCTGGACGACACGTTGGCTGCCCACTTCCGAAAGGAGAACGGAACGGCCATGGATGCTGGCGAAGACTTGGCTGTGCCGTGCGGGGAAGATCTTCTCATCGCGGCGGACGGCGGCTATCGTTATCTGAAAAGGATGGGGATGGAGCCGGATGTATTGCTGGGCGATTTTGATTCCCTGGAAGTGGTGCCGGAGCACCGCCATTTGATCCGTCATTCGCCGATCAAGGATGACACCGATATGGCGCTGGCGGTCGCGTATGCGGAGGCAGAAGGATATCAGAAGTTTTTTCTCTATGGAGGGCTGGGCGGACGGCTGGATCACACGCTGGCCAATCTGCAGCTTTTGACTGCAATGGCGAGAAAGGGCCTGGAAGTCTGGCTGATTGGGCAGGACGTGGTCATTACTGCGGTGACAAACAGAACGCTTCTTTTTTCAGAGCGTGCGGCCGGGATGCTCTCGGTTTTCTGCCAGGGAGAGCGGGCAGTAGGAGTCAGTGAGCGCGGCCTGAAGTATGAGCTGGAGGATGCGGTTCTGACCTGTGACCGGGCGCTCGGTGTGAGCAATGAGTTTATTGGGGAAGAAGCCTGTATTGAAGTGAAAGATGGTACCTTGCTAGTGATGTGGGACGCGGCGAACGGGCTTCCGTATAGAGAAAAATAACTCATGCGATACGGTGAACGGATTTTTGCGTAAAGAACAATAAATGTTACTGGTTCAGTAGAAACGGGGAACGAAAAATGAGGAAAAAAAGAATTTTATATACCGTCTGGCTGGTGGTTCTGGCTACTCTGCTGGTGGCGTGTTCGTTGGAATACTGGTCGATTCCTGCTTTGGGGACGGTACAGACGACGTGTTTCCTGCTTTTTGTAATGACAGATTTGCTTTGCATTTTGCTGGTTTTGACCGGCTATCGCTCTTTTTGGGAAGCAATTCGTCGATTGCTGCTATTTGGAGGAGCGACAGCGTTGTATGCTGTTTATTGTTTTTGCCTGAATGACCTTCCACATACGGGAAAAACGACGGACGCACTTGCGGCGGGGGCTCTGCTCTGTGTGGCGGCTGTATTTTCTGATGGAAGACAATTTTCCGAATCCCCAGAGGGAAGGTGATGAAATTCACATTTAAATGCAATTTCTGCTTGCTAAATCCTCAAAAATCGTTATAATGAATAAAAATGCATTTCAATTTATATTATTCATGGCGTCAGTTTGGGGGCCGGAAAAGGAGGAGCATTATGAAAAAAAGAATTGCAGCGATGGTATTATCTGCTTGTATGGTAATGTCTATGGCAGTGCCGGCATTCGCAGAGGAGGAGACAGAATCTTCCGTTGACCTTTCCACGGTGGAAACCGTGACGGATGGTGTGCTGACAGTCGCAACCAGCCCGGATTTCGCTCCGTATGAATTTTATGCGATTGATGAAGATGGGAACGCGACCCTGGCCGGATTTGATATCGCGCTGGCCGGATACATAGCGGATTATCTTGGACTGGAGTTAGAGATTGTGACGGTAGACTTTGACGGTGTGCTCAGCGAGCTGCAGACACAGTCCGTGGATCTTGGTCTGGCGGGACTTTCACCGGATCCGGAACGTGAGTCGATCATGGATTTCTCAGACATTTATTACTATGGCGGACAGTCCTTTGTGACGGTGAAGGGAAATGAAGACCTGTTTACGTCTCTGGAAGATACGAACAATTCTTCCTATTCCATCGGCGCACAGACTGGTTCTATCCAGCTTGACCTGGCGAATGAGTATTCTCCGGATGCGGATATTGTCTCCCTTCCGAAAGTGACGGACATCATTACAGACCTGCTGACCGGCAATCTGGACGGCGCTTATATCGAGACTGATGTGGCAAAGAGTTATGCGATGAACTATGAAGATCTGGTGATTGTGCTGGATGTTCCGTATGATGTAGAAGGCTCTGCAATCGGCGTCAGCAAGGGTAACGAAACTCTGCTCGCGGCGGTCAACGAAGCGATTGCGGCAGCGCTGGAGGATGGCTCTATGGATAATTTCGTCGCGGAGGCGAATGAACTGGCCACTGGCGAAAAATATGAAGGACTGATCGAGGACGAGACAGAGGCACTGACAGAGTAAGATAAGTAAATTATATTGATTGCAAAGACGCAAGGAGCTCCCGCACGGCAGACACAATGCGAAATGCGGCGGCTCCTTGTTCCGTACATCGGTGCGGACATTCATTGTGCCGCAATAGAATTCATTTGTTACATTCACAGCGTAGTTGTGAATAGTAACTCCATTTTATAAATGATACCTGCGCTGTATGTTTTCCGGAAAGAGTGGGACGCAGGACTGCGCGGGAAGAGGGAGTTTTCATGAGTCTTTTTAAACTTAGTAATTTTGCGAAAATTGTGCCATACTGGCAGCTGTTTGCGCAGGGCGTGGCGGTGACGGTTTTGATGTCGCTGTTTACCGTTGTGATCGGTTTTGTCCTTGCGCTGGTTCTGGCGCTGATGCGTCTTTCCAATGTCCGGCCGCTTCGCTTTCTGGGAATCGGAAGCGACGGACATGAAAAACAGAGCGGAGTGCTTCTGAAGATCAGCCGCTTCAACCCGCTGAATTTTCTGGCGACCGCCTATGTAGAGATCCTGCGTTCCACCCCGGTTGTGGTGCAGGTGTTTATCATCTATTATGTCGTGTTCAGCGCGATCAGCCTTCCTTCCTTTAAGCTGTTCGGCTTTATCAAATTTAACCGTTTCTTCCCGGGCGTAGTAGCTCTGGGTATGAATTCAGGGGCGTATCTTTGTGAAATCATCCGCTCCGGTATTCAGTCCATCGACGGCGGGCAGACGGAGGCAGCGCGTTCTCTTGGCATGTCGCAGGTGCAGAATATGCGCTACATCATTTTGCCGCAGGCGCTGAAAAATATTCTTCCGGCCATCGCGAATGAATTTGTCGTGATTATCAAGGAGTCCGCGATTACCTACACGATTGGTGTGCAGGATATCATGTCAGCGGTCAATGCGGTGAAGGGCGCGGCGTTTATAATCGCGGAGCCGCTGATTGTGGCGACGGTGCTGTATTTCTGTCTGTGTTTCCCGACATCCAAGCTGATTGCGTATTTTGAGAGGAGGATGAGCCGTGGCGACAGGAGATAGCCTGATCCGGGTAACCGGTCTGAAAAAACATTACAATGGCGGAGCCATCAAGGCTCTGGACGGTGTGACGGTAGATATTCAAAGGGGCGACGTGATGGTGGTCATCGGGCCGTCCGGTTCCGGTAAGTCGACCTTTCTGCGCAGTCTGAATCTGCTGGAGACGCCTACGGAGGGTTCTATCATTTTTGACGGAATCGATATTACAAAGAAAAAATATAAAGACGCGTCCGGGAAAATGGTGAAGCTGGACATCGACGGGCTGCGGCAGAAGATGGGTATGGTGTTTCAGCACTTTAATCTGTTCCCGCATAAGACAATTCTGGAAAATATGACTCTTGCCCCGATCAAGGTAAAGAAAATGGATCCTGAGCAGGCGAAAGAGACGGCGCTGTCGCTTCTCGACCGCGTGGGTCTGAAAGACCGTGCGGACGCCTACCCCATTCAGCTTTCCGGCGGGCAGAAACAGCGTGTGGCCATTGTGCGCGCACTGGCGATGGAGCCGGAAGTCATGCTGTTTGACGAGCCAACCTCCGCGCTCGACCCGGAGATGGTCGGCGAGGTGCTGGAGGTTATGAAGGAACTGGCGAATGAGGGCATGACCATGGTCTGTGTGACCCATGAGATGGGTTTTGCCCGTGAGGTGGGGAACCGCGTACTCTTCATGGCGGACGGAATGCTCGTAGAGCAGGGGACGCCGTCCGATATTTTCGATCATCCCCAGAGCCCGAGACTGCAGGACTTCCTGGCTAAGGTACTTTGAGACATACGGCTGTGTAAAGAAAAGAAACTGATTTCAGCTGCGGCATTCGCATACCAGGTTCTCGCCGATGAACCTGGTATGCGAACTTTATTTCCGCGAAGCAACGAGCCAAGTAGACGCGCTTACGCGGATATTTGACTTGTTTGCTGCAACTGCGCAGCTGGAATCCTTTTTTAATGCTGTATCTGCCCGCCTTCTTCAGACATGGCGGCAAAAATCCGTTTGGTCGGGGGCTGCAGTGCGTCTGCCAGGGCATTTTCATTGACACAAAAAACAGGAGCGTATATATTAAGATTCAAAATAGTTGGTTCTGTCTTGCACATTGGAGAAAAAAAGAGGGTATAGTGGTTATGACTGATAAAAAAGCGGCTGCGCTTGCGGCCATTGACGCGAAAGCGGAAGAAATCATCCGTGTGGCAGACTACATCTGGGAATACGCGGAGCTGTCGCTAAAGGAGTGGAAGTCTGCCGCGTTATATTGCGAAACGCTGGAGAGGGAAGGCTTTCAGGTGGAGCGTGGCATCTGCGGAATTGAGACGGCCTTTGCCGCGTCCTGGGGCTTTGGAAAGCCTCATATCGGGATCCTGGCAGAGTATGACGCGCTCTCTGGGCTTTCCCAGAGGGGCGGAAGTGTGACACGGGAGGAACTCACAGCAGGCGGAAGCGGCCATGGATGCGGGCATAATCTGCTCGGTGCGGGTGCGTTTGCAGCAGCATTGGGTATAAAAGCTTATCTGGAGCAGACCGGACATTCCGGTACGGTGACGCTTTATGGCTGTCCCGGTGAGGAGGGCGGCGCGGCGAAAGCATTTATGGCGCGGGACGGTCTCTGGAAAGAGCTGGATGCGGCGCTGACCTGGCATCCGGAGGATGTAAATGAGGTCGCGACCGGCTCGTCCAATTCCTGTATTCAGGTGCAGTACAAATTCACCGGCGTAGCTTCCCATGCGGCAGGTGCGCCGGAGCAGGGGCGCAGCGCCCTGGACGCGGTGGAACTGATGAACATCGGCGTACAGTTTCTGCGGGAGCATATGAGCGACAAGGCGCGGATTCATTACGCGATCACCGATGCCGGCGGCTGCAGCCCGAATGTTGTCCAGCCGCGGGCGAGTGTGCTCTATATGGTGCGCTCGAACCACGTATCGGAGGCGGTAGAGCTGCAGAAAAGAGTCGACCGCATCGCCGAGGGAGCCGCACTGATGACCGATACCACGTTTGAACGCAAATTTATTGACGGCCTGGCTGATACCATCAGCAATTTTGCACTTGAGCGGGTGCTGTATGAGAACTTTCGTGAACTGGGGGTTCCCTCCTACACGGAAGAGGAGCATACGTATGCCAACGCGCTGGCGGCGACTTACTCCGGCAGTGACGCGCTGCCCGGTGTGGCGGCAGAAAACGACGCGGCCGCGCGGGAAGAGGTGCGGATACTGCGGGAAAAAGCCGGGCATGCGATGAATGATTTTCTGGCGCCTCTGTACCAGGGGGATGCCTTTAACCCGGGTTCTACCGATGTAGCGGATGTGAGCTGGCTGACGCCGACGGCGCAGATTCATGTGGCTTCCTGGCCGAATGGCTGCCCGGGACATAGCTGGCAGAATGTTTCCTGTGACCGGACAGAAATCGGGCACAAGGCCGCGATACACGCCGGAAAGGTGCTCGCCGCGGCCGCGATTGATTTATATGAAAATCCGGGGATACTGGACGAGGCGCGCGCGGAGTTTGAGCAGCGCACCCGCGAGGGCTATACCTGCCCGATTCCGGAAGACGCAGTGCCGACCGTGCCGGATCTTGGATAATATGACGGAATAGTTTCCTGGCTTATAATCACAGGTTACGGACTGCATATAATGGAAGATTTGTCATCCAATCCTGTTCTTTATAATTTGCCATAGAGGTTCGCACGGCGTATGCGGGATTGTATTTGTCACAATATGCTTTCAGGCTCTTTGCTTTTAAATTTTCTTCCGCTTTGACTTCAACAGGTACAATTGATCCGTTTTTTTGTACCATAAAATCAATTTCGTTATGAGAGGAAGCCGAGTAATAATACGGTGTATAATCGGTATCGGATATCAGCTGCTGGAGAACATATTGCTCCGTCAAAGCTCCCTTAAATTCAGTAAATAAATCGTTTCCTGCCAGAATGGTTTGTGCTTCCAACTCACTCATTGCACCAAGAAGACCAACATCCAGAAGATAAATTTTGAATGTGGAAAAATCAATATAGGACTTTAAAGGAATAGCAGGCTTTTGCACACGATATACCTTCTGGATGAGTCCGCAGTCAAGCAGCCATTCAATCGCGAGTTCGAAATCTTTTGCGCGTGCCCCTGGGCGGATCTGGCCAAAGAAAAATTTTTTGTTTTCTTTAGCAAGCTGTCCGGGAATAGAGTTCCAGACCATTCGGAGTCTGGCGAGTTCACCTGTGGGGGTGTGCTTGCTGAAGTCACTTTCATAAAGCTCCAGAATCTGGTTTTGAATTTCACGGACAGAGAAGATGTCCTGATGTACCGTGTAATCCTGAACCGCCTCCGGCATTCCCCCAATATAATAATAAAGCTTTAGCCAGTGAATATATTTATCAGAAAAAATATTGATGGAGGTATAGTCTTTTTGATTAAGCAAATCAGCCAGACCTTTTTCACCTACAGCGAGTAAAAATTCATAAAAGGACATAGGATAGATTTTTAAGGTATCTACTTTCCCTACCGGGAAGGAAATTCCTTCATGAATTGAGACGCCAAGAAGTGATCCCGCGGCAACTACGGCATATTCCGGTGCATTCTCACAAAAATATTTTAAAGATGAAATCGCTTTTGGCGCTTCCTGCACTTCATCAAAAATAATAAGAGTATCTTCCGGCGTGATTGCCACCCCGGACTCAATATTGATCATTCGCAGAATTCTGGGGATGTCATAATCCTGATCAAAGATCTGCCGTATACGCACATCGCTGTCAAAGTTGATATATGCGGTTTTTTTAAACTGTGTTTTGCCAAACTCACGCATCAGCCAGGTCTTTCCGGTTTGTCTGGCGCCTTTCAGTATCAGAGGTTTCCGATTTTTCTTTTCTTTCCAACGGTATAAGTCAGTCATCGCTGCACGGAACATAAGCTTTTACTCCTTTCTATATGGAATAGTATACACTTTTTTGAAGGAATATCAATACTATGCTAACAAAAAAATGAAGGAAAACATTACATAAAATCACATTTTTTTGAACGATTTGTTTCCCGGCTTTTGCGGATTTGTCAGATTGCCCTTATTGCAATTCTGAATGTCTCGTGGTATACTCTGCAATGGAAAGAAGACAAAAACCCCCTGTTTTCCGGGTAAAGTTTATCCGGGTACGAGGGGAATTATCGTGGCTTTGCCATAAGTTAAAAGATACAAGGAGAATCGGAAAATGAAAAAACCAACCGTTTTGATGATTTTGGATGGATATGGATTGAATGAAAAGACAGAAGGCAACGCGATCGCGCAGGCCGCGACTCCTGTGATGGACAACCTGATGGCGACCTGCCCGTTTGTGCAGGGTGCGGCGAGCGGCCTTTCCGTCGGTCTTCCGGACGGACAGATGGGCAATTCAGAGGTCGGCCACATGAATATGGGCGCCGGACGTGTCGTTTATCAGGATCTGACGAGAATTACAAAGGAGATCCAGGATGGAGATTTCTTTGAGAATCCGGAGCTGAAGCGCGCGATGGAGAACGCGAAGAAAAACGATTCCAGTCTCCATATGTGGGGACTTCTCTCCGACGGCGGTGTGCACAGCCACAATACGCATGTGTACGCGCTGCTGCAGATGGCAAAGAATTATGGACTGAAGAAGGTGTATGTGCACTGCTTCCTGGACGGGCGTGATACGCCGCCGGCATCCGGCAAGGATTACGTACAGGAGCTGACGGATAAGATGCAGGAGATCGGCGTCGGCGAGATCGGCGTGGTATCCGGCCGTTACTACGCGATGGACAGAGACAATCGCTGGGATCGCGTGGAGAAGGCTTACCGCGCGCTGGTTTACGGCGAAGGCGAGACGGCGAACTCCGGTGTTGAGGCGGTAGCACAGTCCTATGAGAAGGACGTGACGGACGAGTTTGTCCTGCCGACGGTGGTGATGAAGGACGGCGCTCCTGTGACGACCGTGAAGGACGGGGATTCCGTGATTTTCTTCAATTTCCGTCCGGACCGCGCGCGTGAATTGACCCGCACGTTCTGCTGCGATGATTTTGATGGTTTTGACCGCGGACCGCGTGTCCATGTGACGTATGTGTGCTTTGCGGATTACGATGTGACGATTCCGAATAAGACCGTCGCGTTCCCGAAGATTTCCGTGACAAATACGTTTGGCGAGTACCTGGCGGCGCATAATATGACGCAGGCGCGTATCGCGGAGACAGAGAAATACGCGCATGTGACCTTCTTCTTCAACGGCGGCGTGGAAGCGCCGAATGCGGGCGAGGACCGGATCCTGGTGAAGTCCCCGAAGGTGGCGACTTATGATCTGCAGCCGGAGATGAGCGCTCCGGAGGTATGCGAGAAGATCGTTGGCGCGGTGACCTCAGGGAAATACGATGTGATAATTACGAATTTTGCGAACCCGGATATGGTTGGTCATACCGGCGTCCTCTCTGCGGCGATCAAAGCCATCGAGACCGTGGACGAGTGCGTAGGCAAGGTAGTGGAAGCGGTGAAGTCGATGGATGGCAAGCTGTTTATCTGCGCGGATCACGGAAATGCGGAGCAGCTGATTGACTACGAGACCGGCGAGCCGTTTACGGCACATACGACCAATCCGGTACCGTTCATTCTTGTGAACTGCGGCGAGGGCGTTGGCCTGCGTGAGGGCGGCCGGCTTGCGGATATCGTTCCGACCCTGATTGAATTGATGGGGATGGAGCAGCCTGCGGAAATGACAGGACAGTCTCTGCTGACGCATGAGGCGTGACGCGATAATAAGAAGTATGGTACAAGTTGCCTTTGCAAAAAGACCTGAAGGTTCGCCTTTGGGTCTTTTTACAGTTCACCCTGTCTGATTTTCAACGGCAAAAAGAATTAATAAATTCTTAAAAAAGCTTGCGACTTTAGGGTATTTTCGTTACAATATGTGAGTATGTAAAGGGTGCAGCTGCCAGGTTCGACGTGAACAGATACAGAGGAGTCACTGTTTGTTCATTCGCTCATAATATGGTAAAGCAGAAGATTCATTGAGTAGTTTTGGAAAGGACAGGGGGAACGGATGAAGATCAGAGGAACAATTGGGGGAGTGTTTTTGTTAATTGCACTGTTGCTTACAGCCAGCCCACGGCTGGCGCAGGCATCAACGCCCATCCAGGGTATTGATGTTTCGAAGTGGCAGGGAACGATTGACTGGGAGGCGGTCAAAGAGGATGGGATCGAGTTTGTCATGATCGGAACCGGCCGCTATAAAAGCGGGACGGCGACGCCGGATGCCATGTTTGAGAAGAACATTCAGGGGGCGATCGACGCGGGGATCTATGTGGGTATTTACCACTATGCGACGGTGACGACCGTAGAGGATGCGCGCAATGCGGCGGATTACGTCCTGAATCTGGTCGATGGCTATAAGATTTCCTATCCGATCGCGATCGATATGGAGGATTCCGTGTATTCGAGCATGACGGCGGCAAAGCGCTCAAAGATAGCGGTCGCTTTCATGGAAGTGATTGCGGATGCGGGGTATTATCCGATGATTTATGCCAGTAATAATTACTTTACTGATTCTCTGGATTTGAGCATTTTGTCCGGATATGATTATTGGGTGGCGACCTGGTCTGCTGAGCCGACTCTTTCTTCATTTGCCATGTGGCAGTACAGTTCGACGGGCAAGGTGAATGGCATTTCGACTGCTGTAGATCTGGATTACAGTTATAAGGATTATTCAAAGATTATTACGCCGAGGACGACGGCTGCCTCACGCCGTTCTGGGAGCGGATGGCAGACAGACGGTACGAATTACTGGTATGTAGAAGACGATGGAACGATTCCGACGAGTACATGGCTGACAGTCAATGGCAAGACTTATTATGTGGATTCGAATGGCTACCGTGTCACCGGCTGGGTGAAAATCGGCGGGAAATTTTATTATTTCAGAGCATCTACAGGCGTCATGCAGACCGGCTGGCTCAATCTGAACGGGAAAAAATACTATCTTGATTCATCCACAGGAGCGCGTAAAACAGGCTGGCTGACGCTGGACGGGGAGACGTATTATCTGCGCAAAAGCAGCAGTCCGGCCGGGCGGATGGCGACTGGCTGGCTGAAGATCAGTGGGAAGTATTACTATTTTGATGAAGATACGGGAGCGATGCAGACGGGCTGGACGACGATTGATGGTCAGACCTTTTACCTGGATGCCGACACCGGAGTGCGTGTGACGGGCTGGCTGGAACTGGATGGCGAGACTTATTTTCTGCGGAAAGGAAGCAGTCCGGTTGGAGTCAGAGCAAGCGGCTGGGTGAAAATCAGCGGAAAGTACTATTACTTTGACCCGGATACGGGAGCGATGCACAAAGGCCTGCTTACCATCGGGAGCAAGACCTATTATCTGGATGCCGAGACAGGGGTACGTAAAACCGGCTGGGTAACTGTGGATGGGAATACGTATTACTTCCGGAAAAAATCCGGCTCAATGGGTGTGATGGCGACCGGCTGGGTGAAAATCAGCGGGAAATACTATTATTTTGACAAAACGACTGGCGTGATGCTGACGAACACGACGATTGGGAAATACATTCTCGGGTCAGACGGTGTCTGCACGAACCGATCGTAAGCGATAAGGTACGCGCGCCGTTCTGATTATGGGAAAAATCAGTGATTCTTCACATTTATGACACAATAGGGCGCTATATTGTAAAAAGATTTGAGTAAAAATGTGACATAAGAAAGGGGATTGCGGACTATGAATGGATGGAAGAAATATGGCGCAATGGCGATGGCAGCCGCTGTTCTGATTGGAGCGTGTGTGCAGGGCGGCACTTTGTACCGAACGAATGTAGTAAATGCGCAGGAGACGGAAGAGACGCAGCGTGTTACGTTAAATATAGTGTCGGATGATGAGGAGATAGAAGCATCGGAAACGGAAGCGGTATCTGTGGCTTCTGAGAAAGAGACAGAGAAGACAGAGACCGAAGAAGAAACAGCAGTGGAAGAGACCGAGTTAGCGGAAGACACGGAAAGTGCGGATTCAGGAGATATCACTCTTGGCAGCGGCCAGACGATGGATGTTGTGGACAGTATTTCCGACGGTGCTTCGCTGACGGATGTGTCAGAGATTGTGGAAAATTGCCTGCCGTCTGTTGTTTCGGTGACGGTCGTTTCGGAAACGGATGAAACGGATTCGGAGTACGATTATGATGATTATTATGATTACTATTACGGAACGGATACCACGGAGACGGAAACAGAGACACAGACGACTACGGTGTCCGGCATTATCATCGCGCAGAGCGATGAGGAACTGCTGATTGCGACCGGGTATCAGGCGGTGAGTGAAGCGACGGAGCTGACGGTCAGCTTTTCCGTGGAAGCGGAGAATACGGAGGATTTGACCGTTTCCGCGAAGGTAAAGAGCAGCAGTGTCAGTTCCGGACTGGCTGTGCTGGCGGTTGCGCTGGATGAAATTGAGGAGAGCGTTCTTTCACAGCTGAAGATTGCGAATCTTGGAAGTTCGGCGGATCTGAAAATGGGAGAGACGGTGGTTGTGCTCAGTGACTGTGGATACGGGCTGGTGGCAACGATTGGCATCATCAGCGCGACAAACCGGACGGTGACCCTGAACGAAGTGTCCATGGATGTCATCCTGACGGATGCGGCGGATGGCAGCAGCAGCGGCGGCGCTCTTCTGAATACTGCAGGTGAGCTGATTGGCATCTGTGTGACGGATGACAGTGGGGATGACACGGATGGTATTGGCTGCGCGATCCCGATTGACACGGCGATTCCGGTTCTGGAGCAGCTGATCAATAAAGAGACCAGAGACAAACTGAGTGATTCCGAGCGCGGCTATATTGGCGCGACGATACTGACGGTATCGGATGAAGCGACAGGGATGTATAATATGCCGGCGGGCGCGTTTGTCTATGAGGTGACCGAGGGTTCTGCGGCTGATCTGGCCGGTATTCAGAACGGAGATATTATCTCTGGCATTGAGGGTGAAAGTGTGAGCAGTTCCACGGAGCTGATTGAGATCATGAGCTATTACGCTCCCGGCGAGACGATTACATTAGAGGTGCAGACCGCAAACAACGGAACCTATGAAGCCCGTGAAGTAGAAGTTACCCTGCAGGCGTCTTCCGACTCTTCAAGCGCATCTGAGGAAGATTCTTCTTCGGCTGAGGAAGACGAGGATAACAGTGGGGATGACGGGTCTGGGAAATCTTCGGATGATTTTTCCGATGCGTTTGACGACGGTTTTTCCGATGGGTTTGAGGATTACAACAGTCAATTCAATTGATTTATGATAAACAGGTGTTTTCGGGGCGGTCTGTGAATGCAGGCCGCTTTTTCCAATAGAAAAAAATTGTTTTTTGAGTGAAAAAGAAGAGGGCGGGATATACTATTCTCAGAAATCAGATAAAGCTTTTTGATGAGGAGGGAATCGTATGTGCAATTATATGCCTGTCACGGATGTATATGCCAGGGAAATCCTGGATTCAAGGGGAAACCCAACGGTAGAAGTGGAACTGATGACGGAGGATGGCACGGTCGGGAGGGCGGCTGTTCCGTCCGGGGCGTCTACCGGTGAACATGAAGCGGTGGAACTCAGGGACGGAGAAAAACGCTATCACGGAAAAGGCGTTACAAAGGCCTGTGATTATGTGAATACTGTTTTGGCAGACGCTGTAGTTGGAGAAAATGTATATGAGCAGGCTGCGATTGACCGGATTTTGCTGCGCAGAGATGGTACAGAAAATAAGGGGTGCCTGGGCGCAAATGGAATTCTTGGAATTTCCATGGCTGCCGCAGTGACAGCCGCAAAATCATTGGAACAGCCGCTCTATCGCTATCTGGGCGGAATGCGTGCGCACCGTCTGCCGGTGCCAATGATGAATATATTAAACGGGGGTGCTCATGCCGCAAACACGGTCGATCTGCAGGAATTTATGATTATGCCGGTCGGAGCGGACAGCTATGAGAATGCGCTGCGGATGTGTGTGGAGATTTATCACACGCTGAAAGCAATTCTTACGGAGCGGGGACTTTCTACTGGTGTCGGAGATGAAGGCGGCTTTGCGCCGGATCTGGCGGACGCGAAGGAAGTGCTTGCGCTGATTGTGGAGGCAGTGAAGAAGGCAGGATACCAGCCGGAAAAAGACATTGCCATCGCTCTGGATGTGGCGGCGAGTGAATTGTATGAGGAATCTTCCCGCACCTATGTTTTTCCCGGTGAAGGAAAAATGAAAGGCAGGGAAGTGCGCAGAAGTACGGAGGAGATGATTGATTACCTGGAGGAACTTTGCGGTGCTTTTCCGATCGTTTCGATTGAGGATGGCCTGGATGAAAATGACTGGGAGGGCTGGAAGAAGCTGACAGACCGCCTGGGCAGCCGCATACAGCTGGTCGGGGACGATTTGTTTGTCACAAATCCGAAACGGCTGGCAAAAGGAATCCGTGAGGGTGCAGGCAATGCCATTCTGATTAAGGTCAACCAGATCGGCAGCCTTACAGAGACTTTTGCGACCATTGAGATGGCGCAGACACATGGCTATCGGACCGTGATTTCTCACCGCTCAGGAGAGACGGAAGACACCCTGATCGCAGATCTGGCGGTTGCCGTTGGAGCCGGGCAGATTAAGACAGGAGCGCCCTGCCGCTCGGAACGCGTGGCAAAATACAATCAGCTGCTGCGCATTGAGGATTCTCTTGGATTGGCGGCATCCTATCAGAATCCTTTTGTAAATGCCCCTGAGGGATTCTGACTCGCAGCACGCCGTGTTTTCGCCGTTTTTCCGTTCGCTGTTTTTTCTGTAAAATTTCCTTGCAATCCGGAGAATCCTGTGATAGACTATCTCTGTTTGACAGTGAAGGGGATATCGCTTTGATTCCTGCTTCGCGCGGGGAACGTGATTTAGGAGGTGTGATTGGTGGTAATATTGAGGAATATTTTGACAGTTATTTTTATTCTTATATGCATTGTCCTGACCGTGCTTGTCCTTCTGCAGCAGGGGAAAGATGAAGGGCTGGGATCGATCGGTGGTATGGGTAATACCTACTGGAGCCAGAATAAGGGCCGCTCGATTGAGGGCGCGATCGTGAAGGCGACAAAGTGGCTGGCGGTTGCGTTTATCGTATTCGCGGTTGTTTTGAATCTTGGCTTTTGATGAGTGGATGATAGGGACTGATGCGGAAGATGGCATGAGTCCTTTTTCATTACAGGGAATGCAGCGCCGGATACACGGGAGACAGATTTTTTTCTGATATGGAGTTGCGAAAATGGGAGAATCCATTAAGTTAATAGCGAATAATAAAAAAGCGTATCATGATTATTTTATCGAAGAGACTTATGAGGCCGGGCTTTCCCTGCATGGGACGGAGGTCAAGTCGCTGCGCATGGGGAAGTGCAGCATCAAGGAATCCTTCATTCGCATAGAGAATGGGGAAGTCTTTATTTACGGGATGCACATCAGCCCATACGAAAAAGGAAACATTTTTAATAAAGACCCGCTGCGGGTAAAGAAGCTTCTGCTGCACAGGCAGGAGATCGGGCGGATGGCCGGCAAGATTGCCGCAAAAGGCTATACTCTGGTGCCGCTTCGGGTTTATTTCAAAGGAAGTCTCGTAAAAGTAGAGATCGGGCTTGCGAAGGGTAAAAAGTTATACGACAAACGGCAGGACATTGCAAAGAAAGATCAGCGGCGCGAAGCGGAGCAGGAGTTCAAGCAGCGGCTGAGGTAGGGAAAGAAAAGGAGGAATTTTATATGCCAGGAAGAGCAGGAGGAGGCCATGGCGGCGGTCCGGGCGGGGGTCCCGGAGGAGGAGGCCCAGGCGGCGGCTTTGGCAGAGGTCCCAGAGGCGGTTACGGCGGAGGCCCGATGGGCGGCCCGCCACCACCGCGCAGACGATGGGGCTGGGATCGCTGGAGAGGATACGGCAGAGGGTGTTGTTTTATGCCATTTTGTTGTTTTATCTTAGTGATTGTTGTGATTGTCGCGATTATTCTGTGAGACACGAATCGTGGGGCGTGAAACATATCGCTGTAACAAGATGAGCCAGGAAAAGGAGACAAACGGTCAGCGTGGGATTGGCCGATTGTCTCCTTTTTTATGCACACGGCCGCGCAAGGAATATTCTGGCTGACGCCAGACGCGGCCAGCGCGGGCGAGTAGGAGCCGACGAGCCGTCTCCTGCTCGATCACAGAGCCGGGTAAGGAATTTTGCGGCTAAAGCCGCACCCGGCTCGCGCATAGCTTTCCACACTTTAAAATATAATAGATAGGAAGATGTTCAGCACAGGATTCGATAGAGTGTTGTTACTGGTTACACCTGTAGTGGTTAAGGTAACATAAATTTGGTTATGGTGTGACCTATAACAGAGTATTTGGGAAAGGGTGCAGAGGTTGGATGAGGCATAAAAAAGTCATCGGACGCCTGGTAACGGCTTTGGAGGTTGTGCTTCTGGCGGGAATGGTGCTGCTCTTTTTTTATTTGCTGTTTCAGTACATGGAAGAAGGAGAGCAGGCGGTGAATGGAACGGCAGTTGAAATTGAAACGGACGGTTCGGAAGAAGACCTTTCTGCGGAGAAAGAAGTTTCTGTGGAAGAAGACTCGGAATGTTCCGATCCGCTTGTGCAGCCGATGGGGGAAGATTCTGTTTTGATTCGTGTTCGGATTCTGGATGATGACTATGAGAAGGATTTGTTTGAAAAAATAACAGTGACTGCTGTGAATGGCTTTACTGTGGAATGGGGAACGTATGATGACGCATATAATTTTAAAAGCGGCGGGGAAAGGGAAGAAGAGAGTGAAACGTTTACAGAGTATGAAAGGGACGAAAGAGAGACGGCTGCTGTATATGAGACGTATGAAAGCTTTATGGTAACCACGGAAGAGCTTCAGACTGGCGAGGCGCTCCGGTTGATTCCGGGGGACGGCGGAACGATTATCGTGACAAGCCTGACGCGCGCGGATGGCTCTCCTGCATATGAAGGAGAACTTTATATTTATCGCCTGGAGGGTGGACTTGCTCTTGTAAATGTGCTGGATCTGGAGGAATATCTGTATGCGGTTGTCTCCAGTGAGATGCCGTCTTATTTTCCTATAGAGGCTTTGAAAGCGCAGGCAGTCTGCGCGAGAACCTTTGCGCTTCTTTGCATGGAGGATCAGAAAAACAAAAAATCAATGGCGGATTTGGATGACAGCGTGCGGTTTCAAGTGTATAATAACCGCGAAGCGACGGATACGGCCCGCGAAGTTGTGGATGCGACCTGCCAGATGATTCTTACGCTGGATGAGATTCAGTATTATTCCACTTCCTGTCTTTCGGAGCACCTGGAAGATCTGAATGAGGAACAGGCATTCCGACGTTTTCTGGCGGAAATTCCCGATGAGGGAGCCGAGTATGGATCAGCCTGGGTACGGTGGGAGACGGAGATTCCGGTGTCGCAGGTTCTTGAATGGCTGGCAGATACATACGGCGTTCAGGCCGATACACTGGAAAAGATTTCTGTGGAATCCCGTACTGGGAACGGACAGGTGCAGCTTTTGCAGATAACAGCAGGGGGAGAAACCGTGGAAATCGAGGGCGAATATGCCATCCGGCAGTTCCTGTCTCCGGCTGAAACAGACGTGAAATTGATGGATGGAACAATTGTATCCGGACTGCAGCTTCTGCCGAGCGCATTTTTCTGGATGGAGATCGAAGCATATTCATCAGATGGAAAGAATCTTGCGGATGAATCTTTTTCAGACAGCGAACGTATTTCGGGTGATGAGAATTTGATGGATAACGAAGAGATTTCAGGAAATGCGGATGAAATTCTTACAGACAGGGAAGGGCTTGTGGATGATATGGCAGCAGAAGGAGATATGTTGCACATTTACGGAGGCGGGTACGGCCATGGAAAAGGAATGAGCCAGTACGGTGCGGCGCAGATGGCGGCGGAAGGGGCTTCTTACCTGGAAATTCTGGAATATTACTATTCGGGATCTGATTAAGATGATTTTGCCGTCCGAATCATAAGACAAAAATGAAGAAAAAATAGCGCGAAGTAAGAAGATGTATGTTTTTTGCTATATATGACAAGGAGAGCTGGAAAGCAAAATGAAAAAAATCCCCGAGTATATCCAATTTGTTCGAAGTGTGATGAATAAAGTCAGTCATGACCATGTGCGGGCGCATTCCGCGGAGGCGGCTTTCTTTTTGATGATGAGCTGCTTCCCTCTGTTGATGCTGCTGATTACGATGTTAAAATATACTTCTGTTACGCCGGAAGCAATTATCAGCGCAATTGAAGAGCTGACGCCATTTGATGTGAGGGATATGCTGGAGCCGATGCTGGACTCCATTTATAGTCAGACGATTGCTCTGGTTTCTACAACTGCGGTCGCCGCGATCTGGACGGCGGGGAAAAGTGTTTTGGGAATGGCGGATGGCCTGAATACCATCTACCGGATCGAGGAGACCCGAAATTATTTTGTGGTGCGGGTGCGTGCGGCCGTGTATATCGTGGCATTGGTGGTGTCGCTTGGCGCAAGCGTGATTATTCTGGTCATGGGTTACGGTTTCAGTGGCTATGTGGCTGAGAAAATCGCATTTTTGCAGTTCTTGCCGGATTTCACGACGATCATTCCGGCATTGCTCACCGTAGGGCTTCTGGCGGTTTTGTTCCTGTTGATGTATACCTATCTTCCAAATCGCAGGATGAGGATGTCCACGCAGCTGCCGGGCGCGATTTTTACCGCGATTGCGTGGTGCGTGTTTTCCTTTTTCTTTTCGGTTTATCTGGAGTATTCGACCAATATGTCGGTCATCTACGGCAGCCTGACGACGCTGGTGGTAGTGATGCTGTGGCTGTATGCGTGTATGTACCTGTGGTTTCTCGGAGCGGAGCTCAACCATTATC
>JAJPXU010000061.1 GCA_021205305.1 Lachnospiraceae bacterium | reverse complement strand
ATCTGACAATGTTTACTTTTCACTGGCTCACCCCTTGCGAAATGAATTGTCCCGTTCAAACTTTCTATTTGTCATTGTACCGTATCTTTTCAAAAAACGCAATAAAAATTTTGTCAATTTTGCATAATTATTTTTTTCTATTTTTATTTTTTCGGTGATTTCGACAATGATTATTCTGGGCGGCATTTGCCATTTTATGTTCGTATAACCTGACTTCGTAAGTGGTGTTCTTTCCCTGTCACACGGATAATGTAAGGTCTTTCAGACCCTGAGCATACAGTTTTACAGTCGTTTTCTTTCCCTGTGTATCAATGATGAGTTGGCATTTCCCGTGAAAGGCCCGCCGCACCGGCAGCTTTTCCGACTCATGGCTTCCAGGATTGCCATTTCCCGTACCAACCAGCCTGCCGCCGCTGATTTCAAAGTGCAATTCTGTATCGGCATCCGGCACCGGTCTGGAATACGCATCCAGCAGTTCGATATTCAGAATTGCGATATCATCCTTTTTTACAGAGCTTCGGTAAACTTCCGCAGAAAGGCTTGCCGCTGCACCTGTCGTCTCCCGGGTATCGGTCATAACCAGCCTTCCATCTTTATACCCGAATGCGCTTAATTTCCCGGGAACATAGACAACATCATCCCATCCCAGATATCCATTTCGCGGGACGGCCTTTTTCCCATAGCTTCTGTCATTTACAAACAGCTCCACCTCATCCAGGTTGCTATAGCAGAAAACAGAAAATGCTTCGCCCTCACATCCTCTGTGATTCCAGTGCGGAAAGATATGCAAAACCGGTTTTTCGGGCGTCCACCAGCTTTTATAATAGTAATAATTGTCCTTTTCAAACCCGCAATAGTCAAAAACGCCAAACTGCGTATAGACTGCCGGATACGCCATGGGCGTAGGCTCCCCGCGGTAATCAAAGCCTGTCCAGATAAAAGCCCCGGCGATAAAATCCCGCGCGTCAATCATAGCCCAGGCCGTCTCCGCGACATCCTTTTTGACCGCTTTATTCCCATTCTTACATTTCCTGCGATTATCCGGATCCAGAAGATAATACTGTCCCACGCTTTCATCGGTCGCATAGCATCCTCTGCTCCAGCTGTTGGAATCAATCTCTGTCACCAGGATGGGCTGCTTCGGCATACGGGTATGATAGTCATCCCAGGCTGTCCGGCAATAATTAAAGCCCATGACGTCCAGATATCTGGTCACTGGAATGTATTTCTCTGCGGTATCAAAGCGCTCTTTCCCATTCCAGCAGACCACCGCCGAGGTAACGCAGCGCGTCGGATCCAGTTTCTGTATCTCTGCTTTCATCGTCCGGGTCGTCTTTGCCGTCTCCGGTCTGTCCTGTGAAAAAATTTCTTCATTCCCGATGCCCCACAGGAAAACAGACGGATGGTTGCGATCCCGTCTGACCAGAGTCCGCAGTTCTTCCAGATCCTCTTGCGCACTGGACATGCGCCTCGTCTCACACATCACCAGAAGCCCCAGCCTATCACAGATATCCAGCAGTTCCCGACTCTGCTGATGATGGGCGCAGCGATAGGCATTTGCACCCATCTCTTTGATTTTTCTCATCCGATACTCGATCACTGCGTCCGGCATTCCAATGCCAACGCCCGCATGATCCTGGTGGCAGCAGACGCCCTTTATTTTGACCGATTCCCCATTCAGATAAAAGCCCGTGTCCGCGTCAAAACGGAGCTTGCGGATACCGAAAGTCACATATTCCTCATCCAGAATTGCGCCATCCTGGAGAATGCGCATTCTTACCTGATATAGGCTGGGATGATCGATGGACCAAAATGCCACATCCTTCATTGACACAGTTTGCTCTGTCAGCCCATCTGCCCACGCTGGAAGCGTCATCGGACAGTCCTGACAAATCCCCAGCGGTTCAAAGGTTCCATTTGCGCTCTCTGCCCCCACTTCCAACGAGATTCTGATATCCGCTGATGTCAGCAATTTATTCCGAATTTCTGATTTTACCGTCACGACCGCACTATTTTCCTCCAGATTCACCTGGGAAGAAACAAATATCCCGGAAGGGGCAAAATGAACCGGATTGCGAATTTCCATGCGGACGTGGCGGTAGATTCCGCCGCCCTCATACCACCAGCCTTCTCTTCCGGTAGAGTCCACCTTCACAGCGAGCACATTCTCCTGCTCCTCATCCACAAAATCCGTAATGTCGAACCAGAAGCTGGTATAACCGGAGAAATGGCTTCCTATATAATATTCGTTCAGATAGACCTGACAGTCCCGGTATACGCCGTCAAAAAACAGATAAATGCGGCTGTCCTTATCCTCCAGGTTCAGATCAAATTTTTTGCGATACCAGGCGATCCCGCCTTCCAGACATCCGCCGGCAAAATGCCGGCTATCAATGCTCTCCATCTCCGGAATATTAGTCATCTGCTTCTCATGATGCGTCAGGTTCGTATAAGCTCCTTCCACGACAAAATCGTGAGGGAGATCGACACTTCTCCACCCAGAATCATCGAGGCTCCTCGCAGCAGCGCCCGTCTGAAAGCCTCTGGCCTTTGCGCCGCCCCAGTCAGACGTCCTGGTGTGAGGCTCCAGATCACCACGGTAAAACTTCCAATTCCGATCCATATTTCTGATTTTGTCCATTGTTTTCTCCTGCATGAGACTTGTCTATTGAATTCCTCACTCCTCAGGGAGATAAGTATTTCTGTATTCTTCCCGGATTGCTTCCGGTACGAGGCTTCCTCCCGTTGCCCATACAATATGGGTTGCATGCCTTATTTTCTCTTCCAGAGCATTTTGGGCGATATATTCCTGCGTCCGGGGACTGTTTTCCAGCTTTACCGGTCCCTGGAAAGCAGCGCATGCACTGGGTTCCAGAAAAATATCCTCCGTCTCCAGCACATCCCGCATATAGTCATAAAGCTTCCCATCCTGCACGGTAAACTCACCGCTAAGGAGCGGTTTCATTACACCTCCCACAAATCCGGAAGGTCTGCCAACGGCAAGTCCATCCGCATGAGTGAAACCAGTCAGGCCAATGTCCTGCACGGAGATCGCATTGTGAAGTCCGGTACTCATACCCACCAGCATACAGGGGGCCTGCACAGGCTCCACGAAAAAGCAATGTACCGCATCCCCAAATACCTGTTTCAATCCAAAGGTAATGCCGCCCGGCGCTCCGCCAACTCCGCAGGGAATATAGACAAACAATGGATGCTCTGCGTCTACCTGAACCTGCTTTTCCTCAAGCTGGCCAATCAGGCGCTTCGCCGCCACAGCATAACCGAGGAAGAGGTTTCTGGAATTCTCATCATCCACAAAATAGCTCATCGGGTTTTCATCGGATTGTTTTCTTCCATTCTTTACGGCTTCACTGTAATCTGCCTGATACTCAATCACAGTCACGCCATGACTCCGGAGTAAATCCTTCTTCCACTGCTTTGCGTCCGCGGACATATGAACAATCACCTGATATCCCACTGCCGCGCTCATGATTCCGATGCTCATACCAAGATTCCCGGTAGAACCAACCTGTATTGTGTACTGCGCAAAAAATTTTCGGCATTCCGGCTCCGCCAGTTTCGCGTAATCATCGGTCTCTTTCAGAATTCCGTTCGCAACCGCCAGCTCCTCCGTATGCTTCAGCGCCTCGTAAATACCGCCTCTGGCTTTCACAGAACCCGCGATCGCCAGATGGCTGTCCTGTTTCAAAAGAAGACGCCCCTGCAAATGACTGTTGTACCTTTCATTGATACGATTCCGCATATTCGGAATCTCTGTTAAAACTGACTCAATGATGCCGCCACGCGCTTCCGTTTCCGGAAAACATTTCATAATAAATGGAGCAAACCGCTGCAGTCTTGCCTCCGCGTCTTCGATATCCGCCATGGTAAGCTCGCAGGAATTCTTGGCATCTGCAAAAGGTATTTTGTCCGGATTCAGCCAGATCACTTCCTCCGCCTCCTGCATTTTTTTCAGCATAGGATCTTTATTTATCATTTCTTTGATGCATTCCTTCTCTATTATTTCTCCTGTTTATTTTCATCACCCACAGCTGATATTGCAAAAACTCAGCCCCTTGCAGTACGCCAGCTTCAGCGTCTGCGCTCCGGCTCCCAGCCGGATGCCATCAAAGCGGATATTCCGAATCTCATGCCCCGGGACATCAAATCCGATCAGTTCGATCGCATCACAGTCATGGAGCCGCCCGTCCCCATGTGTGTCCAGATATTTTCCCGTGAGGGTAAGCCGCTCAAAGGTGCAGTTTTCAAACACCGGCGGCACCGGTGCAGGTTCGCCGTCGTCGTTATAGCTGACGCTGTGCATCATCACGCGCGGAATCACACAGTCCCGCACAACAATGTCACGCACATAGCCGCCGCGCTTTTTGGTTGCCTTTATCTCCAGGCCGGACATGGACTGCTCCAGGTCACAGTCCCAGATGCGGACATCCTCAATGCCGCCGCTCATCTCGCTCCCCATGCAGATCCCATGTCCCTGGTGCGACACACAGTCAAAAACCCGGATATGCGCGCATGGCCGCGCAATCTGATACCCCTCCGGGTTTTTTCCGGACTTGATCGCCACAGCGTCATCCCCGGTAAAGAATTCACTGGCAAAGAGAGTACAGTTCGTTGATGAATCCGGATCCCAGCCATCCCCGTTCCAGACACCCTCCGAGCGGAAGATACAATGATCTGTCACAATCGAGTCGCTGTAGATCATATGGACATTCCAGCTCGCGCCGTTCTCCAGAGTCAGTCCGGAAATGCGGACATTTCTGCAATTGCTGAGGTTGATCAGGCGCGGGCGGAGGCGTCCCGGAATCGTGTGGTCATTCTCACAGGTCGCAATCAGCTCCTGATTGGCAGCCAGATATTCCTTCATCCGCTCCCTCTCCCGCTCGATCACGCGCAGTCCCAGCGTCTGCCCGCCGCTCGCAATCCGGCCATTTCCGTAAATCAGGACATTCTCACAGTTTGGACCGGCTGTATGATCCAGCGTCCCCAGATTTAAAAGGCTGCTGTAGCATTCCATCTCGGTTCCCTCAAAGCGGCTGTGTATATAAGGAAAGTAATCCTCCGGGTCATCCGTCCCCTGCAGCAGAGCGCCGTCCTCCAGATAGAGCGCCATATTGCTGTGCAGGCGCAGCGCTCCCGTCCGGTAAACCCCCGCCGGAAAATAGACCTCCTCATCCTCCGCGCAGGCGTCAAACACTTTCTGCAAGACCTCCGTATTCATTGTCACCCCATCGCCAACCGCGCCAAGCGCAGTTACATCCAGGCGCCGCAGGCGTTTCGCCGTGCGGACAAAAACCTCTCCGATCGGCTGAACCTTCAGCTGATATTCCGTATCCGGCTCCAGTCCGGTAAGCGTAAAATGAGTCTTATCTGTCGTTCCAGCCACCTGGCTGTTTTGTACAATCGTATAAGAAGCTTCTTCCTTTGCTTTCTCCCAGTACAGCGTAATGGTATCCGCCGTGCTGAGTGAAAAAATCTGTTCTGTCATATTTTCCCTCCGTTTCATTCTCTCTATTTACTATGCATAATAGCATCCGGATTCTCTGTTCACAAGGGAAAATAGCTTATTTTTTCTTTTACGATAAAATATTGTTTTAACATACTGAATTACAGTCTTTAGTTATTCTTAATAATATTTATGTTGCCATGTTATTATTTATATGATATTCTATTCGTATAATTTGATATGCATATTCAAAATTCATACCAAAGCTAAAAATGGCAATCGCTTCTGCATCCAATTGTTTGATTTCATATAAATCTATTTCCTGTAAATCATGCCATAAATTGCTGCATAAATATTTTTAAATCCATAGCATTTTAAACTGAAATGAGGTAAAATAAATGAACAAACGATATCATTCCAATCAGGAAGAATTACCTCTGTCTGACTCTACACAACAGCCAGAAGTTTCCCTGGAAAGTAGTGCAAGTTGTGATACTGCTAACCAGAACAATATCGATTCTGTAAGCCAAACCGAGGACGCCGTGATGAAGCTCATGATGGAGTTTTTCTCCGAAGAAATGCTTCCTGTTTTCGGTATCACGCAAAAAGCGACTGCTTTTACGCTAACCGAGGAGATTCACCTTGAACTTAAGAAGGGATACCTGGACTTCAATCTCGTAATGGAAGATGGAAGCGTCTCGCACTTTGAATTTCAATCAAAAAATGGAGGGACAAAAGACCTCCGGCGCTTCCGGACCTACGAGAGTAACCTCAGTTATATCCTGCAAAAACCTGTGACAACATACGTACTGTTTTCTGGAAAAATCAAGCGCCCGATGACGAAGCTCAAAGAAGGTATTAACACCTACAGGATACATCCTGTCATCATGAGTCAGCGAAATGCCGACCTATTGTTAGAAGAAATGCGTTCCAAGATCACCAGAAGCGAAGCCCTTACGCGCGAAGATCTCGTCCGGTTACCACTGCTTCCAATCTTTGGCGGAAAAAGTTCTCAACTGGAGCGCATCCAAACCGCTTTCGAGCTTACCACAAAAGCAGATCAGGTTTCAAAAGAAGACGTTGAAAAAATCGAAGCAGCCATTTACGCTATGGCAACCAAATTTCTAAATCATAATGAATTAGAGCAAATCAAAGGAGGTCTTAAAATGACATATCTGGGACAGTTACTGTTTGAAGACGGACGGAAAGAAGGACGCAAGGAAGAGCAAGAAAACACGGAGCGGGAGCGACAACGCGCGGAAAAAGCTGAAATGGAAGCTCGAAAAGCACAAGAAGAGCTACTCGAATTGAAAAAACAGCTGGGACTTGCCTAAAGCAAGCACGATATTGCAAGCCCTTTTCGCCGCCTTTGCTGCTGCCAGTTGCAGGCAACCCTCACCGGAGTGCCTGCAACAATCCTATTCCGTTCTTTCGCCATCCCTATTCATACTCATCCAGAAGCAGTTCCCCATTTCGGCCGCTGACATGCACTGCAAAGCTGCGCTCGAAGCCATCCGCATCCGTAAAAGAAATTCCGTAAGCTGTCATATCACCATAAAATTCCACGCCTGCCACAAAAACCATCCCCGGAAGCAGCTCCGAGAGGGTATACAGCTCTTCCTCTGGTTCCCATGCGCCTTCCTCGTCATATCCCAGCAGGGAAAACTTCACATTTTCAAGTGTTTCATTTGGACGAAATGCCAGCTTTACCATCTGCTCGGAATCGTTTGCGAGATATTCCACGCATTCATATTCTTCCAGCTTCTGCTGCTCCGCGTAAACGGCTGTGACCGGTGCCTGATCAGCAGCTTCTGACACCGCTTCCGCAAGATCAATCCAGCCGATTCCGGATTTCAGTTTTCCCCACAGATTTCCTTCCTCATCCTGTTCTTCCTGAACAATCGTATAGGTGCCGCTGTCCCAGATTGCGGTGCAATAGCTGTAGTCGTATCCGGAGCCGTCAAAAACCGAAAGATCGTTACGCGAAATCTTTATCGTGTAGGAAGAAACATCCTTTTCAGTCATAAGAGAGCTGTTTTCTCCAGCCTGCACAGTCTTCGTAAACATCAATACTAACACACATAGCAAAACAAATCCTGTTTTTCTCATCTTCTCTCCCCTTTCAGACTTTCATCCTCCGACACAGTTCGGCCGCCTCGCCTCTGGTGATCAGACGATTCAGATCTTCATTCTCATTTTCTAGTATAACATCCAGACTCTTATCCCGCAAGAAAAACCCCGGAAAGGGAATCGCTGTTTCCACGATCCCTCTCCGGGGCACTTATCTTTTTTGAACTTTTCTAGTAACTATTCAGGACAGTACTTCGCACTTGCTGCGAAGTACGTATGAAAACGTATATTATGTGGGGAAAAGCCCCATCGCGAAGCGATTTTAAATGGGTTTTTCCCTCGTAACTGTGAAGGTACTGAACAGTTACCTTTTCTATACAAATGATTCGGGGTATGATACTACAGTCACTCAAACTGCGCCGTGTACAGCTTATAATAGAATCCGCCTTTTTTCATCAGGCTCTCATGCGTTCCCTGCTCGACCACATCCCCGTGATCGACAACCAGAATCCGGTCGGCGTGCTGAATGGTAGAAAGACGATGGGCGATCACGAAGCAGGTTTTGTCGTTCATCAGCTGACGCATGGCAGCCTGAATCTCCCGCTCGGTGCTCGTATCCACGTTTGAAGTAGCTTCATCCAGAATCAGCATCTTACAGTCAAAAAGCATTGCGCGCGCGATGGTGAGCAGCTGCTTCTGCCCTTTGGAAATGTTGCCGCCGTCCTCACTGATGACGGTCTGGTAGCCCTGCGGCAGGCGCATGATAAAGGGATGAATATGCGCAGCCCTCGCGACTGCTTCAACCTCTTCTAACGTAGCGCCTTCTTTTCCGTAAGCAATGTTCTCAAAAATTGTTCCCTGGAATACCCAGGTATCCTGCAGAACCATCGCGTAAGCGCCGCGGAGGCTGGAGCGGGTATAATCCCGGATGTCCGTACCATCCACCGTGATGGAACCGCTGTTCACATCGTAAAACCGCATCAGCAGATTGATGATCGTCGTTTTGCCCGCCCCTGTAGGGCCGACGATGGCGATGAGCTTACCGGCGTCCGCCGTCAGACTCAGATCATGCAGAATCGTCTTTCCCGGATCATAGCCAAAGCTGACATGGCTCAGCTTTACATCACCCTTTACATCCGTAAGCGCACGCGCACTCGCTCGGTCCGCGATCTCCTCCGACTCATCCAGCAGACGGAAGACGCGCTCCGCAGCGGAAAGAGCGGAAAACAGTTCGTTGATAATATTGGCGATCTCATTGATCGGGCCGGAAAATTTCCGGGAATAGAGCACAAAAGAGGAAATCTGTCCGAGCGAGACGCTTCCCATCATATACAGGATGGAGCCCAGAATCGCAATCAGCGACAGACTCAGATTATTGATGGCGCCCATCGTCGGGCCGATGGTCGTACCGTAGTAATCCGCCTGATAATACGCGTCCGCGGCATCCTCGTTGACCTCGGCAAACCGGTCTCTCACCTGACCTTCATAGGCATATGCCTGAATCGTTTTCTGCCCGGAGAACATCTCTTCCACAAAACCATTCATCGCGCCATAGCTGGCGGAACGGCGGCTGTAACGCGGCCGCGTCTTTCCCCGCATATACACGGTATAGCACACAGACACCGGGATGGTCACCACAACTACCACCGACAGCAGCGGCGAGATATAAACCATCATGGCAAAAGAACCTATGACCGTCACGAGCGAAGTCATGATCGAAACCACATCCGTGGAAATACAGGTACAGACGACATCAATATCATAGCTCACACGGCTGATAATGTCTCCTGCCTGGTTGCGATCGAAATAACCCACCGGAATCCGCATCAGCTTGTCAAAGACATCCTTCCGCATTTTCCGTGCAATCCACTTGCTGACATACATCATAATCACATTGATCGCGATGGTCAGCAGGGAAGAACATACATAGCAGACCAGCATCCGCTTCGCATAATAATACACTCGTTCAAAATTCACTTTCCCTGCTCCGGCGGCGGCCTCGTTGATGGCGGAACCAGCCAGACTCGGCCCAAGCAGAGAGAGAACATTGGATACCAGACAGAGAACAAGAACAAGCAGCAGAATCCATTTATAGACTGCCATATAACGGATCAGGCGGCGCAATGTCCCGCTTGTATCCTTCGGTTTTTTCGCAGTTGGAACCGTTTGTGCCATCGCTTATCTCCCCTCCCCCATCTGTGTATGATAAATTTCACGGTATTTCGGGCAGGATGCCATCAGTTCCTCATGCGTACCGTGGCCGATTACATCTCCCTCATCCAGCATGATAATGTCATCCAGGCTCATGATCGAGCTGATGCGCTGTGCCACCACGATTGTGGTCGTGTCGCGGTATTCCTCCCGGATGACTTTACGCAAAGCCGCATCCGTCTTATAATCCAGCGCACTTGACGCATCGTCCAGCACCAGAATTTCCGGATGTGCCGCCAGTGCGCGCGCAATCAGGACACGCTGGCGCTGTCCGCCGGAAAGATTCGCGCCGTGGATAGCCGCCCGATGCTGATAGGTATCATCATAGGCTTCGATAAACTCCTGCGCACGCGCGTTCGCAGCGGCCGTGCGGATTCCTTCTTCATCCACACTGCGGCCAAAATCAATGTTTTCCGCCAGAGACTCGGCAAAAATCACGTCATTCTGGAAAACCACACCAAATTTCCGGCGCAGATCGTCTTTTTCATAGGTGCGCACGTCTTTTCCATCCACAAAAATATGCCCTTCTGTCGGATCATAAAACCGCATCAGCAGGTTAATCACCGTAGTCTTTCCGCAGCCCGTAGCACCGATGATTCCCAGAGATCCGCCTTTTTTCATCGCAAAGGAAAGCTCCGAAATGGACATCTGAATTCCTTCGTGTACGGTCGGCTCCTCCCCGGATGAAGTATTTTCCGCTCGCCCTGCCGATTTTCCCACCGACGCCAGGCGCTCCGTTTGCTTCATTTTCTCGGAATCTTCTGTCTCAGCCGCAGAAGTCTGCGTTATGTCGCCCGGCTTCCCGGACGCTTCCCCATAGCGGAATGACACATGGTCAAATACAATAAACTCCTCCCGGTCGGTATACGCCGCCTGCTCCTCCGGAATCGCCGCCAGTCCTTCCGGCTGAGCAATGACCGCCTCGATTCTCTTGGCGGATGCAGTGGCCTTCGATAGCATCATGAATACCCGGTTCAGTCCCATGACCCCCATCAGGATCATATTAAAATACGTCAGAAACGCCAGAATCACGCCAGGCTTGGTAACTCCATTATTTACGCGGATCGCTCCGATGACCACCACCAGAGTCAGACCAATGTTCAGAGCCAGCGTCATCAGAGGCCCCGGCAAAGCCATGACCACTCCGGCTTTCCGCTCCCGCCGGGTCATCGTCTCATTGGCGGCGCCAAAACGGCGGCGCTCATAGTCTTCCTTAGACAGAGCCTTTACCACCCGGATGCCGGTGATATTTTCCCGCATAATCCGCACAATCTCGTCCACGCTTTGCTGCACTTTGTCATACAGAGGAATCCCCCAAAGAGAAACGGCAACTGTCACGACCAGCATCACCGGCGCCATCACACACAGGATCGCAGAAAGCCCCACATCCATCGTCATGGTAATCACGATACCGCCAACCAGCATGATCGGTGCGCGCACGCCAAGCGCCTGGCCGGACTGAAGAAAACTCTGCACATTGTAGGAGTCTGAGGTCATACGGCTGGTCAGAGAAGGCAGACCAAACTTGTCTGTCTGACTTCCGGACAGATTCAGCGAATGCCAGAACAGGTCGCGGCGAATCTCATAGGTAGCGCTTTTGGCACTTTTCACACTGAGCCGGTTCGCGGTGACGTTCGTCAGGCGCGTCAGCGCCGCCAGCGCCAGCATCACGGCTCCCCAGAGCAGCACCAGGCTCATTTGCTTCGTCGGCGCCACCTCATCAATCATATACTCCAGGACATACGGAATCAGCAGTTCCAAAATCGTGCCCAGCAGCTTTAAACTCATACAGGCAGCGACCAGCCACCGATAGCGTTTGAGATACGAAAGCATAAACTTCATCGGCCGCTTCCTCCCATTTCCCAGTCATCCAGCAATCGATCCAGCAGTTCCAGAAGCTGCTCCTGCTGCATTTCATCCAGCGCGCAATAGCGCTGCGAAAGAATTTCTTCCTGGGGTCTTATTTCCAGCGCCTGCCCCCGCCCCGTCAGGGAAATCACAACCTTGCGCCGGTCTGTCTCATCCCTCTGCCGTCCAAGAAAGCCCTTGCTTTCAAGCTTGGAAATCAGTTCGCTCACTGATCCGGCCTGGATATCCAACGCCTCCTGAATATCCTGCTGACTCATCGGCCCGTTTTTCTGTAAAAGCTGCAAAACTGTCATCTGCCGTGGTCCTGCAGTGTGATGGTACAGATAATGCCCGCACTGATGCAGCCGTAAATCCAGCTTCTCCGCCGTCGTCTTCGGCTCTGGGCGACAGCATGATTCTCTTTCCTTTTTCATCTTCTCACTTCCTGTTAATGCGAAATCCGTTCCGAACAGCTGATCTCTGCCTGTCTTTTGCTGTTCAAAACCATTGTCCCTTATAAAGCGTGTACGATTATAGAACGGAACAGCAGAAATGTCAAGGTGCCTAATTAAAATTGCAGCACGATGTATCTGTAGGAAGGTTACTGCTCTTTCGGCGATTTCCTCATTTTCTAATTGAGTCTGTTAAAAAACTATGCTATAGTAATCGGGTAATTTTCTTTGTACGGGCAGAAATTTGTAACGATTCACAGCAACCAATCACAAATCTGCGCTTCGTTTTTGAATCGTTACTACAACTTCAGGATGGAGAAAACAGGAGGACAAGAATGATTTTTTTGAATGAAAATGGCGCACTCATCGCAAAACGGCGAGGAGAAACGCTTCGAATCGAGCCCTGGGGAAAAAATTCCCTGCGGGTGCGCGCGACAAAGCTTTCCGAATTTACCAGTCAGGACTGGGCTTTGACAGAAGAGCCGGAAAAAACAAAGGCACAAGTAGCGATTTTCGCCCCGGGTGAATGGACAGGCATGCCCTCTCTGGGAGAAAAAGGCTGCGGTGTGATTACCAATGGACGTATCCGTGCCATCGTGAACTGGATTGGTGTGATTTCTTTTTATAAGCTGAGCGCGGCAGAAGCTGCCGCAGAGGCAGCCGATGAAAAAGCCGCCCTCTGCCAGACCAGCGAAGGAGACCTGATTCTGCGGGAATACAGCCGCGACTACGACGGCACCATTTCCAAAGAGAGCCGCTGCCTGAAAGTACCCAATCGCGAGTGGAAAGGTGTCATCGGCGGCGACAGTTTCCGTCTGAATCTCAAGTTTGAGAGTACCGAAGGCGAGAAGCTTTTCGGCATGGGGCAGTACCAGCAGCCCTGGATGGATCACAAGGGAAGTGTCCTGGAACTGGCACAGCGCAATTCACAGATTTCCGTTCCATTCGCAGTATCTTCGCTCGGCTATGGTTTTCTGTGGAACAACCCTGCCGTCGGCCGTGTGACCTTTGGCCGGAATTATACGGAATGGATCGCCCGCGCGACCCGCCAGATGGACTACTGGATCACCGCAGCAGACACGCCAAAGGAAATTCTGGCATCCTACACTGCGGTAAGCGGTCACGCGCCGATGTTCCCGGAGAATCTGATGGGACTGTGGCAGTGCAAGCTGCGCTACCGCACACAGGAGGAAGTCCTGGAAGTTGCCCGCAGATACAAAGAAGAGGGCATTCACATCGACCAGATCGTGATCGACTTCTTCCACTGGACGGTACAGGGCGACTGGAAGTTCGATAAAACCTACTGGCCGGACCCGAAAGCCATGGTGGATGAGCTGCATTCGATGGGCATCAAAGTCATCGTCTCTGTCTGGCCGTCCGTAGATCGCCGGAGTGAGAATTTCGATCCGATGTATGAGCGCGGCCTTCTGATCACGACGGAGCGCGGTGAAATCCAGACATACGACTATCAGGGCGACTGCGTAGAGATCGACCCGTTCAACCCCGAGACCCGCGAATACGTCTGGGAGGTCTGCAAAAAGAATTACTATGACTACGGCATTGATGGCTTTTGGCTGGATAACTCCGAGCCGGATCTGGGCGTTTATGATTTCGAGAACTATCGTTACTCGGTGGGACCTGCGCTGCAGTGCAGCAACATGTACCCGCAGATGTACAGCCGCATTTTCTATGACAAGATGAGCCAGATTGGCGACGGTACCGTTGTAAATCTGCTCCGCTGCGGCTGGGCCGGCAGCCAGAAGTACGGCAACGTTATCTGGTCAGGCGATGTACCGAGTACCTTCGAAGCCTTCCGCGACCAGCTGCAGGCCGGCCTGAATATGGGACTGGCGGGCATTCCCTGGTGGACCACCGACATCGGCGGCTTCATGACCGACGATGTGAACGATCCGGATTTCCGCCAGCTTCTGATCCGCTGGTATCAGTTTGCTGTCTACTCAGCCGTACTGCGGATGCACGGCGACCGCGGGCCATACGACATCCCGCCGCTTGACGATCGCGATTGGGGCGGCGGCTATCTGCACACCGGCCAGCCGAATGAGCTGTGGAGCTACGGGGAAGACAATTACCGGATCATGCGCAGCTATTATGATCTGCGGATTTCCATGCATGACTACATAAAAGATCTGTACGAAGAAGCCCATGAGAACGGTTCCCCGCTGATCCGCACCATGTTCTATGAGTTCCCGGACGACGCAAAATGCTGGGAACTTTCCGACCAGTATATGTTCGGCAGCAAATACCTGGCAGCGCCGATCCTGCACCTGAACCAGTTTGCGCGCGAAGTATACCTGCCGGATGGCAAGTGGAAACTGACCAGCACCGGTAAAATCTTTGATGGCAGCCAAACCGTAACGGTGGACGCGCCGATTGAGTATATGCCGGTATTCGAGAGGTTATAAGCGCAGCCGAGTGCTTCGCGGAAATCAAGTAGGAGGCGGCTTGTCGACTCCTACTCGCCGCGCCAGGCGGGTACGGCGCAAGCCGCAAATTTCCACACCCGCCTGTGTGCAATCGGATAGGGGGAGTCCTCTCACCCTATCCGCTGCGCGAGCCGGGTGCGGCTTTAGCCGCAAAACTCCTTGCCCGGCTCTGTGCATAAAATGCAAAAGGAAACGGCCCCTGCCGTTTCCTTTTACAAAAAACATATTTCCTTTAAGATCTTCTGCCCCATTCCACGACTTCCGTGATATTCCTGGTCGCCAATACAATCGTCTGATTATCTCTGCCGGAAAAACAAAAGCTGAATTTTTCATATTTTACCCCGGCTTCTGCCTGCACTTCCGGTCGAATCACGCAAAAGACACTGTAAGCCTTTTTATGCTGAAGTTCCTTTCGAACCGTTAGCAGGCGCGTCTTTTCAAGGAAAGCATCCACATCCTTTTCTACAATGAATTTCCTTGCAAAGCGTTCCAGATTATCCTCATACGGCGCATCATCTACAAGCCCGAGCATACGATCCGGAAGCGTCAGATTTTTATACAGATGCATCTGCTCTGTCTTGATATCAATCACACTGATCGAACGATAAGCCTCATTCAGGCGCGCCATCAGTTCCATATCTTTCTCTGCCTTGCGGCGCGCCCGCAGACGCTCCGTCATGGACTGGTCAATGTTCTGAGAATAATAAATTATTTTTGTCGGAAAACCTTTGGAATCCGAGCCCGTTTTCCAGAAAGCAGATTCCCTCCACTGCCCATTTTTCAGACGGTAATCGCAGATAATATGATTCTCTCTGCGCAGCTGTTTTTTCAGATTTGAAATACTGCCGACCTTTCTGCGCAGTTCGCGAAAATCATCGGAGACAGCATCGTCACAAAAATGATCATTTCGTCTGGAATAGACGCCGCTGACTGCCTCCCCGGCATTCACACTGGTCTTGTTCTGTTTGATAATATGGTAGGTATCTTTATCGATATCCGCAATCAGCAGCACCTCATAAGAATCCGTCAGAACACTAATCAGTGAGGACATCTCATCATGATAGGTCTGCTCCACCACGCTGTGTTTATACTCCGGATGCTTTTCATAAAAAGCCTGTTTATCCTCGTACATCCTGGTCTCTGCCTCAGACATCACTCTCACAATGTCATTGCCATAGTTCCAGGCAAACCCTACTGCTGCGCGCGGAACATCATCCTGTCCAATCAATGTCTTAAAGTCTTCGACTGTTATCCTGCACTTTATTTGACCCCAAAAAGGCCACTTTTTCGGAAAAATAAATTAAGCCACACCATCCGTGAATTTGACGAATCTATCGTCAGTTTTATTGATGCCATCACCATGCAATGTGATATTTCCTGTTTAACCGCTAAAGTAACATAGCGAGAGGTTCAGCAATCCATCTATCAATTAAGAGGGAATCAGTAGTAGTCGTAGTGTGGAAACAGTGTAAAACTGCCGTTTAGAGGCTGTGGGCAGGTTGTGTGAACCGTGTGGTCGGCATTCCTTTGCCGTCCATACGATTCACACAGCCTGTCCATAGTCTCTGGCAGTTTTGCACTGTTTCCACACGTACTCCCGGAATTCGCAAAAACGGCAAGTTATATTATGACCGTCAGGCTTTTTGTATGTAAAATCGGCCGAAAATAATTTGCTGAAAACGGCTCCGAATAATTCGCCGAACGACATTCGACCCTTTTTAAAAATGTTTCCTCCTCATCGTCTATGCTGACCACAAGAAACTCATCCCCGCTGATCCGAAAAGGCTCATATTTTTCAAACTGTTCGACAAGAAGAGCAGCAAAATCACAAATCATCTCATTGCCTTTATCGTGCCCCATTGTGTCATTGACAATTTTCAGACCATTCAAGTCCGCAAACAGCACGCCAACCGGGCGAGGCGATGATTCGCTGGCAACCATATCGCACATGGAGCGGTAGGAATACAGATTTTTCAGCCCGGTCAGGGTATCAATCCTACAGAGATATTCCATTTCTTTCTGCTCTTCAAACTCACGGATATACGTATCATGGATATCCTGTATGTACAGCATCAGCGTCTGGTTGTCTTCCGTGTAATCACTTGCCTTTAAAAGCTCCATGGAGACCCAGCGAAAGCTCCCGTTCGTCCATCTCCGGTAACGCATACGCAGACATTCATCGCTGTGTTCAAAATGCGCTTTGATTACTTTCACATCGGTAAAACGCAGGTATGCGTCCACGTCTTTTTCATATACCTGACCCGAAATCGCGAATTCCCGCAGCCATTCTGATATCTTTTTTGCATAGCCATGATTCTCATTCTGTTCAGACTGGTAAACTTTAATGTCAATGTGTGTATCTGTTGAAAGATTAATCTTTAAAATCTTGTGGTAGGTTTCGGCAAGAATGCGCATGGCATCTTCCATATAAAAAGCCATATTTTCCATGGTTCTGTACAATTCGGTTGGGCCGTATAGCGATGAATGTTGTCTTCCCCGGTAGTTTCCCACATCTACGGTGCCGGTTTTCCTCCTTCTTGTCACACTTCATGCAAGCCGAATCGCTTCTCTGACCCGCTCACAATATTACTCTGTTTCAAAAATCTTTCTTCATCCTCACACAATCACCCTTACTCGCTCACACCCGCCGACGGTCAATCCTTCTCGAAATCCACATCCCAATCATCTGGATCAGCTGTGCTAAAATCACAAGCAAAATGACTGTCACGAGTAAAATTTTCGGCTGCCAGCGCTGATAGCCATAACGCAGGGCAATGTCTCCTAATCCCCCGCCGCCGCAGGCGCCGGACATCGCGGAATAACCGAGAATCGTGGTCATCGCAATCGTTGCGTTTACCACCAGCGAGGTACGCCCTTCCGGAATCAGCACCTTGCGGATGATCTCCCACACGCTCGCGCCCATGCTCTGCGCCGCCTCAATCACACCACGGTCTACTTCCTTCAGAGAAGATTCCACCATACGCGCAATGTAGGGCGCAGCAGCTACTGTCAGCGGAACGATCGTCGCCGTCGCGCCATAGCTTTTCCCTACAATGAACTTTGTGAGCGGCCGAATGGTAATCATCAAAATCAGGAATGGAACACTCCGCAGAATATTCGTAATCACATCCAGTATCTTATAAAGGAACGGATTTTCCTTAATCCCATCCGCACCGGTCACGGTCAGCACCACACCCATAGGAAGACCGATGACATAGCCCAAAAAGGTAGACATACAGGTCATCCAGAGTGTCTCGCCAATACCGTCTATAATCATCGAAATCGTTTTACTGTCCAACATAGTTATCCAACTCCTCCACGGAAAGTCTCGCGTTTTTCAGCCAGGCAATCATCTTCTCCTGAAGCTGCTCGTCCTCCGGCAGCTGCAATACCATCTCCCCCTTTGCCACACCATCCAGATTCCGCGTGTTCGCGTAAAGGATATTGACCGGAGACTTGAACGCCAGCACCATATTCCCGATCACCGGTTCAAAGGAAGAGTTCTCGGAAAAGACGATGCGCACACATCGCTCTCCTTTCATCTCCGCCACATTCTCATAGCCCTGGTAAATCAGACGTCTGGCCTCTTTCGACTTCGGAGCGAGGAAAATATCCTCCACCGTACCATGCTCAACCAGATGCCCGTGGTCAATGATCGCCACATGGCTGCAGATCTCCTGCACGACCGCCATCTCATGCGTAATCACGACAATCGTGATCCCGTACTTGCGGTTGATCTCTTTCAAGAGCTGCAGGATCGACTTCGTTGTCTGCGGGTCAAGCGCACTCGTCGCCTCATCGCACAGCAGAATCTTCGGATCCGATGCCAGCACACGGGCAATCGCCACGCGTTGCTTCTGTCCGCCGGAAAGCTGCGCCGGATACGCGTTCGCCTTCTCCTCCAGATCCACGTCTTTTAAAAATTCCAGCGCCCGCTTGCGCGCCTCGGATTTCTTCACCCCGGCAAGTTCCATCGGAAAGCACACATTGTCAAGCACATTCCGCTGCATCAGAAGGTTAAAATGCTGGAAAATCATGCCGATATTCTTTCTCTTCTCTCTCAGTTCTTTGTCCGAAAGAGAGGACAAGTCCTGGCCGTCCACAATCACCGTTCCCGCGGTCGGCCGCTCCAGGAAATTCAGACACCGCACCAGCGTACTCTTCCCCGCGCCGGACATACCGATAATCCCGTAAATGTCCCCCTTATAAATATCCAGACAGACATCCGCGAGCGCGTGTACTTCCGCATTCTTCTGCCGAAACTCCTTGTCCAGATGCTGTATTTTAATAATTGGTTCCATAACTGCTCCGTCCCTGTCTGTTTGCTTCATTTCTATCTGTCGAGTAGACAGTCTCGACACTCCTTTCTTTATATTCCATGTGAAAGGCTT
>JAJPXU010000013.1 GCA_021205305.1 Lachnospiraceae bacterium | reverse complement strand
CAACATGATTACTGCTTAAAAGTATGATTATTTCAATATAATCTATATTGATGCAGCGGAAGCAACCGTTGCAGAAAACTCCGGTTTAACAGAAATGTCAGAGACAGAATCGCCCGCAGCTTTTTGTTCTTCATGAAAAAAAGGCTGCAATCTCTAAAATACTTAGAAATTGCAGCCTCTGTTCCTGGCTCAAACCTGAGACAGGCTGACACTCCTGCGTGCCGCACTTCGTCATGCCTGATTTTCACCGTTCTATGTGCATAATTATATTCCCGCGGGAATTAATAATTCTCCGCATGTACCTCGAAATAGCTCTGCGGATGGTTGCAGGCCGGACATACCGCCGGTGCCTTGGTGCCTACGACGATGTGGCCACAGTTACGGCACTCCCATACCTTCACTTCGCTCTTCTCAAATACCTCTGCGGTCTCTACATTTTTCAGCAGGGCACGATAGCGCTCCTCATGATGTCTCTCGATCTCTGCCACCAGGCGGAACTTCGCCGCGAGTGCCTTGAAACCCTCTTCCTCAGCGGTCTTCGCAAAGCCGTCATACATATCGGTCCACTCGTAATTCTCGCCCTCAGCTGCTGCCAGAAGATTCGCCGGTGTGTCGCCGATTCCTTCGAGCTCCTTGAACCACATCTTTGCGTGCTCTTTCTCATTGTTCGCAGTCTTCTCGAAAAGTGCCGCGATCTGCTCATATCCTTCCTTCTTTGCTACAGAAGCAAAATAGGTATATTTGTTTCTTGCCTGGGACTCTCCCGCAAACGCGGTCTCAAGGTTCTTCTCTGTCTGTGTTCCTGCATACTTGCTCATAAAAATTTCCTCCTCAATTTTGCTTGTGCGGCAGTCAGAATCCTTTTCCGATTGCCGCCGATTTTCCTTTTGTGTTACGCATAGTTATCTTCCATATCTGCTCCGATATCCTCGTTCATCCAGACTGGGCGGACAACTTTCCGGCAGTATTTCTGCACTGCTCACATACATAAATCAGCTTCAGGTCATAGGACTTCAGCTTTATCCCACAGGCACGCTCTAGCTGAGCAGACATATCATCCAGCATAAGGTCACTGATTCTCCCACATACGCCGCACACCAGATGATCATGGCGTGTCGTGTTATCGTAATGCTCGGACTTCCCATCCACCGTCAGTCTGCGGATCAGGCCTTCGTTCGCGAGCATATTCAGATTATTGTACACGGTAGCCATGGACATCTTCTTTCCCTCGGCATGAACCTGCTGATAGATGTCCTCCGCCGTGGGATGATTATTCGCGTTTGATACGATATCTAAAATAATCTTCCCGTTCTCTGACATATGCACCTCCTGTGTTGGAATTATTCTAATTCAAACTTTTTGTTTTGTCAAGCGTTTTTTTACAAAAACTCTATCAAAAGGCAGCAAAAAAGCCCTGAGCGTTTAAACCCAGGGCTGATCCTCTAATCTGTTAAATGCTGTATAGCTGACCGTTCACTACTTTGAATGTAACTCCGTCGTAGACAATGGACTCATTAAAATCAGAAGCAAGCATTCCATCCACCACAACAAAGAATTCCCCATCATACATCACTACCTGCGTCACATTCTGCACCATACCGGCCGCGATAAAATACCACTTGTCATTGCCGCCGATCGATTTTTCATATTGCCACAGGCCATTATAAGAAGTCTTCAGCTGCCCTTCCGCTACAACAAAAGTCTCCCCGTCATATTCCACAAACCCATTCTTTGAGGTAGCCAAAATGCCCTTACTGATGTAGAACCACGCTCCATCATGCATCGCGAGCCCTGTGTATTGCTTCTGTACCTGCCCCTGAGAGACATAGTACCATACCCCGTCATACAAACATAATTCATTCGCGCTTGTGTCAATTACGCCGTCATTTACGAAGAATAAGCTCCCTTCATAAGAAACAACGCCGCTGTAGGTATCATCAAAAGCACCGTCTTCATAATAGCGGTATACACCCTCAGAATCCAGTTTCAGAGTACCTTCCGCGATAGAACCCGTTTCCGGTTCCGCCTCCGTTTGTTTTTCACTCTCCGTTTGCTGCGTACTGCCGGAAGAAGATGGTTTCGTAGTCTCCGTCTGCTTCGTAGATTCTGTTTCCGTCTGTTCTTCTGTTTCCGTTTCGGTTTGTGTCTCAGACGACGCAATAATGTCAAAATACAGCCGGGTCGTTCCACCAAGATTTCCCGTTCCTGTGATCGTCACACAAGCCATACCAACCCCTGTATTGTTGCTGTACGACAGTGTATAATCGGTTCCTTCGGTCAATATAATATCTCCATACGCAACCGTTACGGTCGGTGTCTTAGCCGTTCCATCATAGATAACTGTCTCCTCGGAAAGTGTCACAGTACAGTTATAAATGTATAAAGTATGGATGGTAAACTCCAACGTCTGGGTACCCGTGAAATTGCCAGTTCCCGTTATGACCACTGTGGCCGTTCCTGCATTCACATTGTCACTGTATGTAACGGTATAATCTTCGCCCTCTTTCAAAGTAAAAGGACCGGATACCGTGACGGCAGGAGTCTTTGAAGTACCATCGTAAGTCATCAACCCATTGTAAAACATATCCCAGTAATCCTCAAAGGTTGCCCCATAGATCGCAATATCCCGTGTGATCACATCGTCCGTGCAGATAATCGGATAGTATTCCGCATCCGACCAGGAGCTCACATCAATCTTATTCCACTGCGCCTTTGTGCCTGTATAAGTGATTGCCCTCAAATCTGAACAGCCGCTAAATGCATTATAAATCGTTACCACGCCATTTGAGATCGTAACACTTGACAAACTGGTACACCAGGAAAAAGCTCCATCCTCAATCGTGATGACCCCTTCCGGAATCACCACACTCGTCAAACTGGTGCAATTCTCAAATAAATATGACGGAATCGTAGCAAGGCTCTTTGGTATATTAACACTTGTCAAACTGGTGCAAAGGGCAAAAGCCGATGACGAAATGCTCGTTATTCCATCCGGAAGTTTGATTTCAGTCAAACTACTGCAATTATAAAACGCTCCCCATCCAATGGAGGTCACATTTTTCGGAATGCTCACACTTGTCAATCCAGTACATCCGTAAAACAGCTCAGATGAAATAGACGTTACTCCATCGGGTATCACTATGCTAGTAAGGCTGCTGCAATTATAAAACGCACCACTATCAATATAAGAAATATTACTCGGCAGATTAATTTCTGTCAGGCTGCTGCAATTATAAAATGCATTCCACTCGATGCTTGTCACGCCATCCGGAATGGTCACTCGCTCCAGAGCACTGCACCCATAAAACAGACTGCCTGCAATTGCTGTCACTCCTTCTGGTATCTCGATACTTACCAGACTGCTGCAATTATAAAAAGTGTAATATTCAATTGACGTCACGCTTTCCGGAAGCGAAATCCCCGTCAGGCTGACGCAATTGTAAAACGCCCCATACCCAATTGAAGTTACGCTATTTGAAATACTCACAGAACCAATATTAATACAGCTGTAAAAAGCATAGCTGCCAATCGAAGTAACCCCTGATTCAATCTCAACCGAAGTAATTGATACCCGGCTGCTAAACCACGGCGCGACCCTATCCGTACTATAATCGGTCATTTCCCCCGATCCGCTGATCGTCAAAGTTCCTGAACTATCCAGTTTCCACGTCAGGTTTTCCCCGCAGGTACCGGTAGTTGTGGTACCGGACTCTGTGTCTTCCGCCACCACCATCGGAACCTCTTCTACCGTCTCGATTGCGGCAATCCCTTCGTTTTCCGCTACCGCTGACAATGCTTCCTCCGTCTCAATGGCTTGATTATCCCCGCTTTCCTCGAGAATCACATCGGCTGTTTCCGCAGCCAGCGCGACATTAGACGGCGCAGTTATCAGCAGCGCAGCCGCCAGCAATAGTGACAATCTTCTCTTCATCTTCGTTTTCTCCTCTCTTAATCGGCTTCTTTTTACTGGTATTTTGAAGCTTTCAGGAATTATATCACACCTTTCGCACAAATTCTACATATTTGTATAATTTATTCCACCATTTATTAAACTAATCCATATACTATAAGGCTACCTTTGTGGAATGGAGTATACGAAATGATAGAATTTGGAAATCGTCTGCGCGGACTGAGAAAAGAAAGAAATCTTACACAAAAACAGCTTGCGGAACTGGTTGGCGTACAGAATAGTATTATATCTTTTTATGAAGTAGGAGACCGCATCCCCTCGCCGGAAATGATTATCAAATTAGCGAAAGTGCTGCACGTATCTTCTGACTATCTTTTGGGCCTGGAAAAGGCGGAATCTCTGGATATTTCAGGTCTTACGGAAAATGACAAAAGCCTCCTGCGCGCATTAGCGGAACGTCTGAGAGAAAAAAATCAATAGTTTCAACTCTGCAGCAATGTTTTCCCTTTTCTGAAAAAAAGTTTCCTGTTACTTGTATACTTCCCTGCATACGTATTTTCTTTGCTTTTTCATATGGCTTTCATATGTCAACCATTCATTCATAAACAGTTGACATTCATTTTTCTCCATGCTAAAGTATCAGGCGGTAAATGTATCGAAACAATACCTATTTTCGTGTGGCGTATCACACCCGTTTATCTTTCTGTTTATCATTCTGAAACTGCCGACAAGTATATGAATATTCGTTCTGTTAGACGATCTTGAGAAAAAATGTGCAAAGAGAAAAAAACAAACAATGAAATCCCTCTCCGCCCGCACCACGGTATGTGCCTGGCGTACTTTGAGGGAAAAGGGTACAGCGAAGGCTTTACCGCACATATGCAGAGAATGCTGAACCTTCTGACAGAAGGGGACGAATCTGGTGTGTCATCCACTGTCCGTATTCGCCTCGTAACGCACACGGACGCCATCTGTGCGGCCTGTCCAAACAATGAAAACGGCATCTGCCAATCCGCAGACAAAGTGTTCCGTTTCGATCAGGGCGTCCTGGAGTGCTGCGGATTTAAGGACGGCCAGTCGATGACCTTTGGGGCATTTGTCCAAAAAATACAGGCGCAGATTCTCTCCCCCGGCGTCCGGCAAACGATCTGCCAAAATTGCCAGTGGGAAGAAATCTGCGCCGGTAAAAAGAGCCGCTGGGAAGAAACATAAGACAAACGAATTCGCATGCCCTGCAGGTTGGGTTACAGGTTCATCCGCTCTTTCCGTCCTTCTTCCTCGCGCAGCATATCCTCAACGTACTTAGGCAGCATAAACGCGCCCTGATGCAAATGCGGGGTGTAGTAATCGGTCTCGATACCGTAGGCTTCCCAGCGGGCGCGGTCAAAGTCGCGCAGCGGGTGGTATTTTTTGGAGGCAAATCCAAAAAGCCAGTAGCCGGAGGAGCAGGTCGGAATGTGCGCCTGGTAAACCCGGCTGATGGGGAAGCTGTGGCTTGCTTTGTTGTGCATCAGGCGGCAGGATTCTTCATCCCCCTCGTAGAAGGGGCTGCCGTGCTGGTAGACCATGATACCGTCCTCTTTCAAAGCACGGTAGCAGTTGCCGTAAAATTCGCGTGTGAATAGCCCTGCCTTGTGACCAAGCGGGTCAATCGCGTCGTTGATAATGAGATCATATTCTCCCTGCTTGGTGCGCAGGAATTTCAGACCGTCAATGTGATAAAAACGCACGCGCGGGTCATCAAGACTCGCCGCGGTTTCCGGAAAAAATTCCCGGCAGACTTCTACAAAACGCTGATCCGGCTCGGTTACGTCAATGCACTCGATCCCGTCATATTTCTCCAGCATCCGCAGCACACCGCCGTCGCCGCCGCCGAGTACCAGGACGTTTTTCACGTTCGGATGTACTGCCATCGGTACATGGGCGATCATTTCATCATAAATAAAGCCGTCTTTCTCGGAGAAAACTATCTTTCCGTCAGAGCTTAAAAACCGGCCAAGCTCATCGGAGTCAAAAACATCGATTCTCTGAAATTCCGTCTGTTCTCCAAATAACTGATTTTTCACCTTCACAGACATCTTAATCTGGTCTGCGTGGTAATCGGAAAACCATAAATCCATTTTATAATCCTCCTCGCATTTCTGCGTCCCAGCAACGTTTTATTCGCACTTATAGGTCACAGCCTGACCAAATCCACGTTACAATCTGCCTCAACCGCCTCAGTTGCAGCCATCATGAAATCCGGCCAAAAAACTCTTCCCTGTGTGATCAGTCTTTCCATACCTGCCGCTCGTCCTTGAGCACATTCAAATACTCGACCTCAGGGTCCTCGGTTCCCTGCAGGGAACAGCCTTTTTCTTTTGCGTATAAAATATATTCGATAATCTCCTGTGTGATCATCTCTCCGGGCGCCAGAATCGGAATCCCCGGCGGATAACACATGACAAACTCTCCGCAGGTACGCCCCACGGTCGCGCGGATCGGCAGATAATCCTTTTCCGCATAAAAGGCCGTCTGCGGAGATTCGATCACAATCGGGTTTATATATTCAGAATTCAGCATCTTCGCAGAGCTTCTGGTGTAGCGGCGCTTGATGTCAAACAGCGCGCCGACCAGGCGCTCGATGTCCTGAATGCGGTCGCCGATGGAAATATAGGCCATAATATTCGTCAGGTCGCCCAGTTCGATCTGGATATCATACTCGTCACGCAGCAAATCGTAGACCTCAATACCTGCCAGACCGATGTCGCGCGTATATACCGAAAGCTTCGTCACGTCAAAATCAAAAATGCTGTCGCCGTTGATCAATTCGCTGCCATAAGCGTAGTAGCCTCCGATGTCGTTGATCTCAGAGCGGGCATACTCCGCCATCTCAACCACCTTCGCAAAGGCCTCCTTACCGCGCAGCACCAGATTCCGCCGCGAAATATCGAGACTCGACATCAGCAGGTAGGATGCGCTGGTCGTCTGTGTGAGGTTAATCACCTGATGAACATACTCCCAGTTCACATGCTCCCCCGTCAGAAGCAGCGAGCTCTGCGTCAGGCTCCCGCCGGATTTGTGCATGGAAATGGCAGACATATCCGCCCCGGCCGCCATCGCGCTGACCGGAAGATTTTCTCCGAAATAAAAATGCGTCCCGTGCGCCTCATCCGCAAGCACCATCATCTCGTATTTGTGTGCCAGCTCTACGATCGAACGGATGTCTGAGCAAATCCCGTAATAGGTCGGATTATTAACCAGAACGGCCACTGCACCCGGATTGTCCAGGATCGCCCGCTCTACCTCTGAAACCTTCATGCCAAGCGAAATACCCAGCTTCGGCTCGACCTCCGGGTTCACGTAAACCGGGATCGCGCCGCAGAGTACCAGGGCATTGATCACGCTCTTATGGACGTTGCGGGGCAAAATAATCTTGTCGCCCGCGTGGCAGACCGAGAGCACCATACTCTGTACCGCCGAGGTCGTGCCGCCGACCATAAAAAACGCGTGCGCCGCGCCAAAGGCCTCCGCCGCCAGCTGCTCTGCTTCCTTAATAACAGAAACCGGCTGGCAGAGATTGTCCAGCGGCTTCATCGAATTCACATCGATACCGACACATTTTTCTCCCAGGAAATCTACCAGTTCCTGGTTTCCCCGTCCTCTTTTGTGTCCCGGGACGTCAAAAGGGACAACTCTTCTTCTCTTTAAGCGCTCCAGGGCCTCGTAAATCGGCGCGCGCGACTGCGATAATGACTGCATGGCTTTTCCTCTGTATTTTCGTAACAGTTCAGAACAGCATCGAGAAGAAAAGACAGACTGTGCAGGTTTACCTGCTAAAGGCTGTATTTTCTTCTCGGGATGGGCGAACGCCCATCAAGCCACAGACATATGACGCGTTAGCGGCATATAGCCTGCACAGCAGGCGGTCTGCGGCCTGCTGTTCTGAATAGTTACGTATTTTCTTCTTATTTTATAGAATAGTTTCATTATACTTATTCCCTATAAAAAATCAATCCCTGTTTTTGCTTCACTTTATGCTTTTGCTGGCAATTGTTTCTTTAATTGTCGCGATTCTGGATATGAAAAATAAGAAATAGCCGTTCTGTTCTCTGGAAAAGGTAGGAACGGCCATTTCTTATGGTTTAGTAACTATTAACGCCGAGTCGGGTGGATGCGTCCCACCTTCCGGCTCCCTGGTTAAACATACTATAAACCACAAAACAGATTTTTCAAGCCCTTATTTCAGTTTTGATCAGGGACAGAATCCCAGCCAGCCTGCTCCCCCAGTTCATATTTTTTTACTTGACATCATTTCCCATTTTGTCTATGATAATTGCAAGAAAAGATTCCGTCTGCGAGTAACATCAGCATGACGGTATCTTTGCGTGTATGCGGTTTTTTGCGCGAAACCAGGTTCCTGTTTCCGCAGAAAACAAACACTATTATAATAATGAAAGGAGTATTCCCATGATTCGTACGATTGCGAAGCAGGTAAAGGAATACCGGAACGCCTCCCTCGTCACCCCGCTCTTCATGCTGCTGGAGGTGATCATGGAGACGATGATTCCGTTTCTGATGGCCTCGATCATCGACGATGGCGTAAACGCGGGCGATATCAACCACATCTACAAGATCGGCGGTCTGATGCTTGTCTGTGCGCTGATTGGCCTGTGCGGCGGTATGCTCGGCGGCCGGTTCGGCGCGAAAGCGTCCGCCGGACTGGCAAAGAATCTGCGTGCCGCGATGTTTGAGCACATCCAGACTTTTTCCTTTGCCAACATTGACAAATTCAGTTCTGCCGGGCTGGTGACCCGTCTGACTACGGATGTGACCAACATCCAGAATGCCTATCAGATGATTTTAAAAATGCTGATGCGCGCACCAGCCAGTATTATCTGCGCCCTGGTCATGGCTTTTATGATCAACGCAAAACTGGCCTCAATCTATCTGGTCGCAGCGCTGCTGCTTGGCGTAGCGCTGGTCTTTCTGGTTACGCATGCCACAAAGTATTTCCAGCAGGTCTTTCCAAAGTACGATGACCTGAATGCCTCAATTGAGGAGAATGTCTCCGCGATCCGCGTGGTGAAAGCCTATGTGCGTGAAGATCACGAGACGAAAAAGCTGAACCGGGCCAGTGAAAACATTTATAAGCTTTTTGTAAAAGCAGAACACAATGTCATCATCAACGGTCCGCTGATGCAGTTTACCGTATACTGCTGCATTATCCTTATCAGCTGGATCGGCGCAAAAATGATCGTCTCGGATTCTCTGACGACAGGCGAACTGATGAGTCTTCTCACCTACTGCATGAACATCCTCTCCAGCCTGATGATGCTCTCCATGATCTTTGTCATGGTTTCCATGAGTGTGGCGAGCGTGCAGCGTGTCTGCGAAGTCCTTGATGAAACACCGGATCTGACGGATCCCGACCGACCGATTATGGAAGTCCCGGACGGCAGCATCCGCTTTGAAAATGTAGATTTTTCTTATCATAAAGGCAGTAAGGAATATGTGCTGACCAATATCAACCTCGACATCCATTCCGGAGAGACCATCGGCATCATCGGCGGCACCGGCAGCGCTAAGACCAGTCTGGTCAACCTCATCAGCCGTCTCTACGATGTATCAGACGGCTCCGTGAAAGTCGGCGGAAATGATGTCCGGAAGTATGACATGGAGATGCTGCGCAACCAAGTGGCCGTGGTACTTCAGAACAACGTCCTTTTCTCCGGCACCATCTACGACAACCTGCGCTGGGGCAATAAAGACGCCACCGATGAAGAATGCCAGGAGGCCTGCCGGCTTGCCTGCGCAGATGATTTCATCCGCGCGTTCCCGGACGGGTACAACACCTACATCGAGCAGGGCGGTACGAATGTATCCGGCGGACAGAAGCAGCGCCTTTGCATCGCCCGCGCACTTTTAAAGAACCCGAAGATCCTGATTCTCGACGACAGTACCAGCGCCGTGGATACGGCGACAGACGCAAGGATTCGCCGCGCGTTCCGGGAAGATATCCCGAACACGACAAAGCTGATCATCGCGCAGCGTATTTCCAGTGTGCAGGACGCGGACCGTATCATCGTCATGGAAGAAGGACGGATCAATGGTTTTGGAACCCATGAAGAGCTGCTCGCTTCGAATGAGATTTACCGTGAAGTATACGAATCTCAGACAAGCGGCGGCGGTGATTTTGATGAAAAGGCAGGTGAGTGATTATGCCAGGACCAGGCTCGAGACCACCCCGCGGATCCAAACCGCAGGTACAGAATCCCGGAAAGCTGCTTGCCAGATTGATGGCATACGTCTTCCGTGATTATAAAATTCACTGTATTATCGTCTTCATACTGATCTGCTGCAGCGTGCTGGCGAATGTACAGGGAACGCTTTTTACCAAAAATCTGATTGACGACTACATTACGCCGTTTCTGCTGACGGATAACCCGGACTTCGGCCCGCTTGCCCGCGCAATCGGCCGGGTAGCCTGTTTTTACGCACTCGGTGTTGTATCCTCTTATATGTACAACCGCATCATGGTACAGGTAACGCAGGGTACGCTGAAAAATCTGCGTGACGACCTGTTCTCCCACATGGAGACACTGCCGATCAAATATTTTGACACACACGCACACGGCGATATCATGTCGGTTTACACGAATGATATCGATACCCTGCGCCAGATGATCAGCCAGAGTATTCCGCAGGTCATTAACGCTGCCTTTACTGTCATCAGTGTCTTTATCAGCATGCTCATCCTGAGTGTTCCGCTGACCATTGTGACTCTGATTATGGTCGGCGTCATGCTGTTCTGCACGGCTAAGGCAACTGGCTTAAGCGGTAAATACTTCCGCGATCAGCAGACCAATCTGGGAAAGGTAAACGGCTACATTGAAGAAATGATGAAAGGCCAGAAGGTGGTCAAGGTCTTCTGCCACGAAGAGGAAAGCATCAAAGAATTCACCGAGCTGAACGATGCGCTCTGCCTGAGCGCGGACCGTGCGAACACCTACTCCAGCTTCCTCGGCCCGATCAACGCACAGCTTGGAAATGTCAGCTATGTTATCTGCGCCATCGTCGGCGGCATCCTTGCCCTGAATGGCATCGGCGGACTCACCCTCGGCGGACTCGCCAGCTTCCTGACGTTCAACAAAAGCTTCAGTATGCCGATCAACCAGGTCAGCCAGCAGTTCAACGCCATCATCATGGCAATGGCCGGCGCGGATCGTATCTTCCGGCTCATGGATGAAAACCCGGAAACCGATGACGGCTATGTGACACTGGTTCACGCAAAGGAAGTAAACGGCAAACTGACCGAATCCGATACCCGCACCGGGCGCTGGGCGTGGAAGCACACGCATCAGGCAGACGGCTCTGTAGACTACAAGGAGCTGAAGGGCGACGTGGTCTTTGACGGCGTAGACTTCGGCTACACGGACGAAAAGATCGTCCTCCATGACATCAAGCTCTACGCGACGCCGGGTCAGAAGATCGCCTTCGTCGGCTCTACCGGCGCCGGAAAGACGACGATCACCAACCTGATCAACCGCTTCTATGATATCCAGGACGGCAAGATCCGCTACGACGGCATCAACGTCAACAAGATCAAAAAAGCTGACCTGCGCCGCTCGCTCGGCATCGTGCTGCAGGATACACACCTGTTCACCGGCACAGTCAAAGAAAACATCCGCTTCGGCAAGCTGGACGCGACCGATGAAGAAGTCGTGGCAGCGGCGAAGCTGGCGAACGCCGATGGTTTTATCCGCCGACTGCCGCAGGGCTATGACACCATGCTCACCGGCGACGGCGCGAACCTGAGCCAGGGGCAGCGGCAGCTGCTTGCGATCGCCCGCGCGGCCATCGCAGACCCGCCGGTACTGATCCTTGACGAAGCGACAAGCTCTATCGATACTCGTACCGAGCGCATCGTACAGGAGGGCATGGATCACCTGATGGCAGGCCGTACAACCTTCGTCATCGCCCACCGCCTCTCCACGGTCAAGAACTCCGACTGCATCATGGTACTCGAGCAGGGCCGCATCATCGAGCGCGGCACACACGACCAGCTCATCGAAGAAAAAGGGCGGTATTACCAGTTGTATACGGGGAACGCGATAGCATCATAATCGATTAGGAGACAGCCTTCTGCTCCTAATCGCCGCGCGGGCCGGGTGCGACACAAGTCGCAAAGCACCTTACCCGGCCCCGCGCATAAGACACATAATGGCCCATCACTAAAATTTAGCGATGGGCCATTAAATTCTTTGTGTTCCTTATTTATTATAATTCATATCACACCTGTTCTGTCGTACTTTCCCCATTTCGCCGGTACTGCCGGACAGCTTTTCACCCGCATCGCAGCGCGAAGCTCTACGTAGCATCCGCAAAGGATACAGGTACCGGACAATAATTTATCGCAGTTTTTGCAAAGCGTCAGCCGCTCTTCATAGACATCATCCGGCACTTTATCATCCAGCGGCAAGTTCTTCACATAGGAAAATAGGTTTGTATACTGCGCCTGCTCCGCCATATCACGGAGCAGGCATTTTTTGCAGACCCGCTGCATAGGGTCACTCATTTCTTTCACTCATTTCTCAGTTATTTCAGGAACATCTTTACTTCACAGCCAGATGTACGACAGAGCATGCCGGGATCGTGAATTTCAATCCGTTTTCCGTGCGCTGCGCACCGTCAAACGCGGCCATCTTCACCGCTTCCGGCTCTTCAAAGGTATTCTTGTCCGCCATTGCACCGGTCAAAATCTCGCCGCAGATCTCAGTGACTTCTTTGCCGGTGATCTCCGTCTCTACCTCATACGCTTCGTCCAGGGAGAGGTTTGTCACGGTAATATGCAGCACGCCGTCTGCGTCCACGGAAGCGGATTCGGTCAGGTTCGGTACGGAATATTCTGCTTCCAGCCCGATCGGCATCGCCTCGATGCTGCTCTCTACCAACTGTGCATCCTGATGGTCGCGATACATCCGGAAGACATACCAGGTCGGCGTCTTCACCATCTGTGCGCCATCTGTCAGGATCACAGACTGCAGTACGTTCACCATCTGCGCGATGTTCGCCATCTTCACGCGGTCGCTGTGCTTGTTGAAAATATTCAGGGTCAGTCCGGCCACCAGCGCATCGCGCATGGTATTCTGCTGATACAGGAAGCCCGGTTTTGTGCCCGGCTCTACATCATACCAGGTGCCCCATTCATCAACCGTCAGGCTGACAATCTTTTCCGGATCAAACTCATCCATGATCGAGCCGTGCTTCTGCACCAGCTCTTCCATATAATAAGCCTTATTCAGAGTCTTATAATATTCTTTTTCATCAAAGTCCGTCGCGCTTCCCTTGTGGTTCCAGTCATCGCCCGGAATCGTATAATAATGCAGCGATAAACCATTCATAAAGCCATGCTGGTTGTCGTTATTGCGGCGGAAGCAGGTAGCGAGCACCTGGCGTGTCCACTCATAGTCGTCTACATTCGGTCCGCAGCAGATCTTATTAATCTTGGAATCACTGTGATAATCGCGGACATAAGTCTGATAGCGGCGATACTCGTTCGCGTAATGCTCCGGGTTCATATTGCCGCCGCAGCCCCAGCTTTCATTGCCAACGCCGAAATAATCCAGCTTCCAGGGCGCCTCATGGCCGTTCTTCGCGCGCAAGTCTGCCATCGGCGACACGCCTTCAAACGTGATATATTCTACCCACTCAGACATCTCCTGTACAGTACCGCTTCCCACATTACCATTTACATAAGTCTCACAGCCCAGCTGGCGGCAGAGTTCAAAAAACTCATGCGTACCAAAGCTGTTATCCTCTACCACACCGCCCCAGTGCGTGTTGATCATCTTTTTCCGGTTTTCCTTCGGACCAATCCCGTCCTTCCAGTGATACTCATCCGCAAAGCAGCCGCCCGGCCAGCGCAGCACCGGCACCCGAATCTCTTTGAGCGCTTCCACCACGTCCGTCCGCATTCCGTTCACATTCTCAATCGGGGAGTCCTCGCCGACATACAACCCCTCATAGATGCAGCGTCCCAGATGTTCGGAAAAATGTCCGTAAATTTCCTTGTTGATTTTGTTCTGAACCTGATCTGCATGAATCACTAATTTAGCCATTGTTTTCTGTCTCCTCCTCATATTCATCCATCATCGTGAGCCTGCCATAACAGCAGTGCCATCCGAATTTATATCATTCTTCTTATAACAAATCAAGTAAAATATCAATGAATTTCAGCGATTATCCTCCGGCACAAAATTATGCCTCTTTATCTTCTCATACTGTTCTTCTGTGATTTTCAGAATGGTGCCGTGTTTAAACCGATACGGGAAGGAAAATGCGGCATCTGCCCGTTCAAATACTCCACTTTTCAGGTTCTCTGAGAGGAATGGGATATACCCCTGTTTTTCCCCGGCCACGCCAAAATAGTCCAGGAACAGCGCCCATCGTCCGTCATCCAGCTTTACTGCTGTCGGAGCCTCATGCTTTTCCGGGTCGATTCCACGCATACTCCTGTCAAATGCGTCTATTTTCTCATAGGTACCTGTCAGAGAGGAAGAGCGGAGCAGCTGTATGCCGGATGGGTTCTTTTCACTTTTCAGAAATAGATAATACCATCCTTCTTCCCGGTAAATCGCAGAATCGATCACACTGCCCGCGCCTTCCTTCCGGTACAGCAATTGCGGCTGCGTAAAGGTCGCAAAGTCTCTCGTCCTGCTGTAATAGATCGCTTTGTCTCCGAAGCCATTTCCGGAATGAGCAGAGCTCCAGTGCATGACATAGTCTTCCTCTTCCGGATCATAAATGATATCCGGCGCCCACATACAGCCAAAATTCTTATCCCCCACTGTTACCAGACGCTGTTCACTCCAGTTCAGCAGATCCGTGGAATCCCACACAGAAAATGCCTTACTGCCATGCCTGCTGATCTCCGCCCAGGAATGGTGGTATTTCCCTCTCAGTCCATAGGAAAGACTCAGGTCAGTGCCCACAATCACATACTTCTTCGTGTATTTACAGTACGCAATCGTAAAATCCCTCGCCCCTTTGTCTCCATAATAGCACCAGAGAACCGGTCTGCCACCGTTCGTCTCCTCCCAGTGCAGCCCATCCCGGCTGATTCCAAAATAAACCTGTTCCCCATCAGGGGTTGTCGTTTCTCTAAAATGTACAAACAAATATGCGCTCATTTTCCTCTGTCTTCTCCCTGGCCAGTCATTTCCTTTTTTCGGTCGTGATCGGGCATGGAGCAGTCTCCTGCCCGTCTGCGTCGGCAGCGTCCGGCATCAGCCAGAATATTTCTTGCGCTGCCGTGTGCTTTAAAAAACAGCAGACAATAAGCCTGCTGTTTTTTCTTTTTCTTCTGTCATTCCATCCCGTATTCCGCAGGATGAATATTCACGCCTGCATCACAGGCACTATCAACCAGTCAAATACTCTACATTTTGATTCCTGACAGCATTAGCCCTTCACTGCGCCTGCCGTCATACCTTCAATCAGGAAGCGGTTGAAGATCAGGTAGACAATCAGAATCGGGATAATACCAAACATAGAACCCGCGATCAGCATATCGTAGTTGTTGCCATATGGCGTCAGAAGCGTATTCAGACCAATCTGCAGGGTAAACTTGCTCGTATCACGATATACCAGCATCGGCCACAGCATACCATTCCAGGAGTTCATCGCGCAGAGGATTGCCATGGAGGCGAATGCCGGCTTGGTGATCGGCATCATGATTTTGACGCTGATGCCATATTCCGTACAGCCATCCACACGTGCCGCATCCAGCAGCTCCTTCGGCAGGCTCGTCATATACTGCCGGAAGAAGAAAATCGTCGAAGCACCACAAAGCCCTGGCAGGATAACACCAGCGTTCGTATTGATAATTCCAAGATTCTGTACTTCCTGATACAGCGGGAGCATCAGAATTTCAAACGGTACACACATAGTCGCGATTACCATGAAGAACAGGAAATTGCCAACTCTGGAGTTATACATTGTCAGGCCATACGCGATAAAATAGCAGACCAGCAGAGTCAGAACCACGGTTTCAACCGTCAGTACCATAGAGTTCTTATACCACATGAAATACTTTTGAGAGTCTGCATTTCCGGAAAACAGATAAATATAATTATCCAGGCTCGCCGTCGAGAAATCCAGGTTCAGAGACATACCATTGGAAATAATGGTACGCCCCTCATGAAACGATGCCAGCAATCCGCAGAGAAGAGGGAACGCGACAAACGCACACAGAATAACAAACACACCTGTCGCTAATACCGTGCCAACCTTATGGTTTCCTTCCATAGTCCGCTGGCCGGTTGCGTTTACACTTTTAGCCATCGCGTTAGTCCTCCTTCCTCTTAAATGACAACGTACCAGTCGCAAACAGCTGGGCAAAGTTGATGATCAGGGCGATCACAAGAAGCACCACGCCGACCGCGCATGCATAACCCATATCATTGTTTTCAATACCTCTCTTATACAGGTATCCTACAATCGTCAGACCAATGTTCTTTGTGGAAGAGTTGCCGTTCCACAGCATGAAACTCTCAAGGAACATCGACAGACCGGCGTATACTGAAATCGTCAGCACGTAAATCGTCGTCGGCTTCAGCATCGGAAGCGTCAGGTACCACAGCTTCTGTCTGCCGTTCGCACCATCGATATCCGCCGATTCATAGATTGAATTGTCAATCGACTTCAAGCCTGACAGGAAATACAGCATATTAACACCCGTCCATCTCCACATACAGAGCAACAACAGCGCCGTCCAGGCAGTCACTTTTTCCTTCAGCCAGGCAATACTGGAATGTCCGAAGAACTGCAGAATCTGATTCATCTGACCGCCCGAACCCTCCGAGAACATCAGGCGGAACAACATACCGGAAATAACTACAGATGTCAGCGCCGGAATATAAAGGATGACCTTCCAGACGCCCTTCGCTTTCGTCAGACGGCTCTCCATCAGAACCGCTAGCAGCAGCGGAATCGGGATCATCAGAACCAGCGTCAGAAGCATATATTCCACGCTGTTCAGGACAGCAGTGCGGAATGTCTTGTCAATCAGCAGCTTCCGATAGTTTTTCAATCCGATAAATTCCCAACCGCTAAAGGTTACATCCTGAAAACTCATAACAATACCTGTAACCAACGGGTACAGCCAGAAAATCAGAAGGCTCAGCATAAAGGGAAGACAGAATACAATCGGTGCGGCTTTCTGGGAATACAGGAATTTCTTTGCTTTTTTCACTGTAATCCTCCTTTCTTTTTTTATGGACAGCCGTCCTCTCTCCGTGTTCGACTGTCCTCACAACCTGATTCCATCAGAAAAACCTCCACTGGATTTTTCTGATGAAATCAGGCGTGCATCTCATACATTATCCTTTGATGTTTTTCATTACAGACAGCTATCTGAAAACAACCATATGCTTACACGGTCATAGATAATGAAGAAAGAGACCCGGGAATGCAATTCCCAGGCCTCCCCTTGACCCTGTATTACAATAATGCCTGCAAAACAGTGCTTTTTCTTACATCAGTTCAACATCCAGGTAATCCTGCAGCTCCTGCAGAGCATCCGCTACATCCATACCATCCTCAAGAATCTCATTCGCAGTATAGGTGTTGAAGTAGTCATTCAGAGTTACGGAATTCTGTGTCGTGTAAACTGTCTCGATCTCATCCTTGATCTCACGAAGGACGGAATACGGCTGTACACGGAAGAATGTATTGTATACATTACTCTCATCGAACGCAAACTCATCATCATCCCACAGAGAAGCGTTGCATACATCGAATCCAAGTACGTTCCAGATATACTCCTCGCCTACCTCAGAGCACTTCGCCCATGCGAGCCATTCAGCTGCAAGTGCCGGATCCACGCTCTGTGTCGTAACAGCAGTACCAGTTCCGCCAAGACCTACGGAACGCGGCTGACCCTCTTCAAATACCGGGCACGGAGTGATGTCGTACTTGCCTTCCATCTCCGGCATATAGCTTGTGAAGCGGCTCATGTACCACATTGCCTTCGGGAAGGATGCGAGCACACCATTCATAACGTTTGAATAACCAGCCTCAACGTCGATGATACCATCAGTCGAAACGATCGCGATACCTTCGTCGATCCATCTCTGCTGCATTTCCAGCATCGCCTGAACGGACTCAAGCTGTACTTCCGGTGTTCCGTCGATACCGCCGGTCCAGTCCTCACCATACTCAGCCATCGCCAGCCAGATCCAGTCTGTGCCGCCCGTATCTACGGTTGTCAGATAAACGCTGCCGCCGGAAGCTTCCTTCAGGTCAAGACCTAACTGCTCATATTCATCCCAGGTAGTGATGTTGGAATAATCAAGACCATACTGCTCGAAGATCTCTGCATTCCAGTACATAACCGCCGCGCCTACGTGTGTCGGTACACCAACACGGGTGCCGTCTGCCAGGGAGTATACATCCAGACGGGACTGTACCATATCTGCCTCATAATCAGCCAGAGCATCTGTCAGCGGATACAGAGGTGAATCGCTGCCGCTGTAGTTCGGGAACTGACCGATCTCAATATCAACGATATCCGGAGCGCCTGAGCCTGCCTGCAGAGACATCATCAGCTTGTTATGCATATCGGAATACGGATATGTACTGAATGTAATCTGAATCTGTCTGTCCGGATTCTCCTCATTCCACAGCTCAACCATCTCTGCGTAGAACGTACTGTGTGCTTCCATGAATGTCCAGAGTTCAAAATGTGTTCCGTCGTCCGGGCCGACAGTAGTGATGGCTACATCTTCTTCGGTCTCTTCCTCAGCGAGTGCCGTCCCGCTCATAAGTCCTGCCAGAGCAAGCGTTGCAGCGCTGGCCGCGGAGCCACGTAAGAATTCTCTTCTGGAGATTGTCTTAACAGCTTTCATTGATATAAATCCTCCTTATCTGCACAGCTATCTGTGCCTGTTACAGAAATCCGAAATTATACACTTTCGCCAAATATGTTCAATTTGCACAATGCATTTCCACCATTTGGCTAATTTGTATATTTTTTCGCAATCTCATCTCAGTTCGTATCATCATTTTAACCCCCCTTCGTCAATCTGTCAAGGTTTATTTTTGTTTAATATTTATCAATTTAGTTTTTTCTAAAATAAAAAAGAAAGTTTTCCAATTTGCAATCGTCAATTTAACCCCCGTTTTTATTGACTTTTTCGGCATTTTCGCTATAATAC